>JANYIU010000040.1 GCA_025361955.1 Holophagaceae bacterium | reverse complement strand
GGAAGAGATGCTCACTCTGGCCGGACGAAATATTGTTCAAATTTTATGATGATTTTTCGCCACAAGAATGTCCAAGGCCTTGGGATGTTGTTCTTCTTAAAAGGAGGCCAGGATTTCTAAATTTCCCTTGATCAGGTTACGGATGGAAGATGTGGTCGCGCCTCCAAGTCTCATCTGGACCAAGGTTTCGGGAATGTAGGCTGTGCGGCATTGGTTCTTCTCTATGGCCCTCAGCATCCAATCAAAATCTGCAGCGAATCGGAGTTGATCATCGAAACGCCCAATTTTTTCATAGACATGTCGACGGACATAGACAGTGGGGTGAGGTGGGATCCAGCCTCGGCCAAAAGCACCAGGAGAATATGGGCCCGTCTGCCAATATCTTACGACGCGGTGAGGTGGCTGTTTTGTTACCAGCTGGATGTCACCAAAACATAGATCGATTTCAGGATCTAGGAACAATACTGTCCGGTTAAAGCCGACACCATAGATTTTCTGTTTTTCTCGCCTTCGGGTGGTTGGCAGCAGCGATGGCGATTTCGTAGACCCCATGGTTGGTCCCGGGTTGGCTCCGGGACTTGGTTGGCCAATTACTCATTTTTCGTTTAATGACCCGAGGATTCCGTCTGGCCCTGCTTGAACCTACCAGTTCACTCAGCAATTCCCGTAATACGTTCTCATGAAATGCATTCCTCTCCCGAGGGGGGGAGAGACGCAAAACGCGCCATTTTCCGTCGAATCACGCGCACGGCGTGCAGGAAGGAAAGATGATCTGGATCGACCCCCTCCTTAAGCGCGGCTTCGTGCATGAGTCCCCGGATTGAAAAATGGGCCATCATGAGCCCGTAAAACTCTTGTCGGACCAGGTCTGGGGTTTTACTGCGAAGCGTAATCTGTCGCCCTCGCAGGTGGGTCTTCAATTCATCGAAGGCGCTCTCGATCTCCCATCTTTCGTGATAGAGGGCCGCCAGCTCTTTCGCCTGCGCTTGCTCAGGATCGAGAATCGTGGTGGCCAAACGGTAGAGGGGTTCCGCGTCCTGGAGGCCTTCCAGGGTATATTCCACGATGCGGACAGGTATGCCGTTCCGAGTTTTGCGACGGTCTTCAGTGGATTCATAGAAGCTGCTCAGGAAACTACCATCGGGCAGGTTCTTTTCCCTGGGAAAGATCATGTCCTTCCGCAGTCGCCAGACCAGTTCTGCACCGGTTCCTTGGGCCAATCTCCAAAGCCGGAAGCAATTGAAGCCTCTGTCCGCCAGACAAAGCATTCCAGGCTTCAGCAGGGGCAACACCTCCTCCGCAAGGGTGACTTCTCCCACCTCATAGGAGTCCATTTTGCTTCCAAAGAGGACATGGGTTCCGATCTCGCAGAGGGAAACAAAACGGATCTTAGGGAAAGCGCATTCACCGCGCGCGGTCCCCTGCTTGCCAAAGGCCGCCCTGTTTTCGGCCTCGTCAGGAACATCCAGGGTGCTCCCATCAATGCTGACAACCCGCCATTCGTGGAACCAAGCGCCTGGTGTGTCTTTGGTCGCGATGGGTTGGACAACCTCGTCATGAAGTAGACGCACGGGTTCCCAGCCAAGGCGAATCCTGGCTTGGGAGATGCTTGATCTGACTGCCACCTTAGGCTCAATCTCTTTATCCGAAAGCCACTGGACCCCTTCCAGCAGGCAGCGCAACACTTCTCGATACGAAGCATGCATGTACAGCGCCAGGGCGATGGTGTAGTAGACGACGACATGGGCTGGCAAATCTCGCTGACGCGCGCTCATCTTGCCGGTCCGTCTTAGCACATCCGCTACTGCCGCTCTCGGGAAGGTCTTGGCGACCACGCCCAGGCTGATGTAATCCGTGATCCGGCTCCCATCCGTGAGCCTTGCCGCAGTTCTTGCCATAGCCGCCTCTCCCTTAAATTATAGGCGCGCAGAAGGGTTGGTCAAGACTTGTACCTACAGTATTGTGCCTAGTGGCTATGACAAGAAACAGTAGAGATAATAAGAGGGAGGACATCGCGCCTCCCTTCTTCTTTGGGGTCAGATACGCGGGCGTTCCCTGATAACGCAAGCTTGACATAGTCCCAAATTGGGACTATCTTTCCACATGAGGCTGATTGCCCTTTCCACCTTGAAAGCGTTCTGGGTTCGTCATCCAGACGCCAAGCAGCCCCTTCTGGCCTGGCATGAGGAGGTCAAACACACCGACTGGCAATCTCCCACCGACGTGAAAGCCGAATTTGGCAGTGCCAGCATCCTCCAGGATGGGCGCGTGGTCTTCAGCATCGCAGGCAACAAATATAGGCTCGTTGCCTGGATCAACTACCCCTACCGCGTGGTCTACATCAGATTCATCGGTTCCCATCGCCAGTACGACCAGATCGACGCCCAGAACATCTAGGGGACATCCCATGAACATCAAACCGATCCGCACCGAAGCCGACTACCGCGCCACCCTGCGCGAGATCGAGACCCTCATGACCGCTACGGCGGATTCGCCGGAAGGGGATCGTCTGGATGTGCTCGTGATTCTTGTAGAAGCCTACGAACGAGCCCACTTCCCCATAGATCTCCCTGATCCCATCGAAGCGATCAAGTTTGTAATGGACCAACGTGGACTGAGTGCCAAGGACTTGGAACCTGCCATTGGGCGGCTGAACCGTGTGTACGAAGTTCTAAACCGGACACGACCTCTCACGCTTGCCATGATTCGGAAGCTGCATACCTCATTTGGCATTCCTGCTGAAAGCCTGATCAAGCAGACTGCGTGAGCATTACAAGCTGAAGCGTCATGTCGCTCATGTGGATCGAAAAAAGGATGAGCCCGGAAGAGCAGTCCCTTTCGCTGAAACCCCTACCGCCACCTTCCGTCGAAGGTGTTTGTGAAGTTCAGAATGCCCAGACCCGTTTGGATGATCCTGCCTGCAACGACCACCGCCTGATCCTGTCCGGCTAGCTGTACCTATTACTCAAAAGGCAGGTGGCTGTCCGCAGTAGAGCTATGGGGCGAGGCTGACGTGAAAGGATGGCGAGCCCAGGATTGCTGCACCCAGCGTCCAATCCGCTCCATCCAGGCATCGAAGTCATGGCTGCCTTCCTCGTCACGCTCGACAGGAAAGTGAGAGGGCAAAACCATCAGATTCTCGTCGGCTGGCACGACCGTGTCCTTCAACCCCTGAAGAACCGCCAACCCAGGCCGGGATGTAACCCGGTGCAGGGCATCCGCTGGAAGGCGGCTCCATGGGCTGCACACGGATAGCCTTAGCGGGGCATCCGAGAACGCTGCCAGCAGGCCTCCAAAGCTCAAGCCGACGACCAAATTAGGTATTCGGCCATCCAAGATCGCGTTCAGCTCTTTCCAGGCCAGCCCCAGCGTGCGTTCACCGTCAAAGGGTTCTATCGGCTGGTGTACGGACGACAACGTGGGCCGCACGTATTTCGCGTCGTTCCATCCGAGCTTCCTTAGCTGCTGCTCCAACAGCGCAGCGGAACCTTGACGGCTTCCGCCCAGGCCGTGAAGAAGGAGAATTGACGAAGGGATTTCCATTGCTTCATTTTCCACGGGAATCTCCGCCATGGCTAGGTCGTTCAAGAGCCGAGGTTTGAATGAAGGACTGGCGTTGAGCTCTCGACTCCTCGGGTTGATATCGGACAGGCAGCCCGGTCCATGTCTGCACCCCTCCTGTATCCGCCTCACTGAATATGCCGAACCACTGCTTTTATCCAATGAGGACTTGCTGTCAGGACGTATATATGGTCAATCAACCACCTACGAGAGGTTGTCCATGACTGGTCGCATCCCTGTCTTTTTCACCGCACGGCAGAGTGTCTCGACCAACAGCAGCTTCAGCCCCAGTGCTTGCAAGCCTGCCATCGTGGCCAAGGCGCTGGTGGATCTTGGCTATCCGGTTGAGATCCTCCAGCCCCGCCCACTCAATTTCCATGAACTCGCGAAGGTCCATGACGAGGCATATCTGCGGGGCGTCCTCTCCGGCAAGCGCTCGAACGGGTTCGGCAACAAACGCAGGGATGTGGCCCGGTCCCTGCCCTATACCAGCGGCTCGATGCTGGCGGCAGTTCTGGCAGCGACTCCCGACCTACCCTCAGTGTCGCTCTCGAGCGGCTTCCATCATGCGGGCTGGGATCACGGAGGTGGTTTCTGCACGTTCAACGGCCTTGCGGCTGCAGCGCTGGCTGTGCTCGACCGCAGGGTGGCCTAACGGGTGGTGATCGTGGACTGCGATGCCCACTACGGCAATGGAACCGACGCTATCCTGCGGCATCTTCCCAGGTTGGAAGACCAGGTCCTACATCGAAGCATGGG
>JANYIU010000256.1 GCA_025361955.1 Holophagaceae bacterium | reverse complement strand
GGCATGCTCGGCATCGTCCTGGGCTTCGCCGCCCAGCGCAGCATCGCCACCCTCTTCGCCGGCCTGCAGATCGCCTTCACCCAGCCGATCCGCCTCGACGACGTGGTGATCGTCGAGGGCGAGTGGGGCCGGGTCGAAGAGATCACCTTGACCTACGTGGTGGTCAAGATCTGGGACCTGCGCCGGCTGGTGGTGCCGGTTACCTATTTCCTCGAAAAGCCCTTCCAGAACTGGACCCGGACCTCCGCCAACTTGCTGGGGACGGTGTTCCTATATGTCGACTACACAGTGCCAGTGGACGCGGTGCGCCAGGAGTTGCAGGACATCCTTTTTGCTTCCGACAATTGGGACCGGCAGGTGTCCGGGGTGCAAGTGACCAACTGCACGGAGCGCACCGTGGAACTGCGGCTCCTGATGAGCGCCGCTGATTCCGCGCGAGCCTTCGACCTGCGCTGCGAAGTGCGGGAGAAGCTGCTGGCCTTCCTGCAGAAGAACTATCCCGATAGCCTGCCCAGAGTGCGACTGGACGCGGTGGTGGCGCCCCGGGCGCTTCCAAAGTGAAAGGCTGGGCACTTCGTTCTAATCGCCGCAGGTGACCCGGTGGACGCTTATCCATCCAAGAGCTTATCCGTAAATAATTTTGCAAACCTTAGGCTGATCCCGGATGCTTTTTGAGGAGGAAATCATGGGAAAGGTCAAGCCCTGGGAGGTGTCGAATTCTTTCTGGAACAAGGCTTCTGCCATGATTCCACAGTCTCAGAGAGATCCAAACCGGTCCTATGTGCGCAAGGCTGGGGCTGGTCGCACACCCATGGATGCTCGGAATGTGTTTGCGGCGATTGTCTGCGTTCTTCGCACGGGGATCCAATGGAAGGCGTTACCGAAATCGATCTGCGGCAGCCCTAGTTCAATTCACGCCTATTTCCAGAAGTGGCAGCGGGCAGGCTGCTTCGAAGCAGTATGGCGGGCGGGTCAGGCAGCAATCCCTCCATTTGGAAAAGATGCGCAGATAGGACTGGCATTGTAGACTCACCACAACCGTTTGCTGGTGAAGGACACCAGCCATCAAGGAGGGACATTATGGGAGATAAGGGCGGTAAAAAGGACAAGGAGAAGGACCAGAAGCAGAAATCTGAGAAGCAGAAAGAGAATGTAAAGATCAAGCAGGAGAAACAGCCGAAGAAAAAGACCGGATAGCACTTCCTCTTGCATAACTATCCTCCACGTGCGGCTGACTGCTGGTTTGGGGAGGTGAAGTGCTTCCTGATGCGTCCCGTCGCGGAAAGGGATCCGGATTCAGAGTCACCCCTAGCGTGTATTGGTTCCCTGGTTCACCCGGCTCGGACCGGCCTCCCGGAGGGTCGGCCGATCCAGGCTGATACGGGCGTCGGAACCAGCAGAGGAACCATGGTTCCCTTGCAAGACGCGCATGAATATTGGCTCTGCGAGAATTGGCCGGATCTGATTCCAGAGTGGTTCCCTCTTGTTGCTGCAACCGGAATCCGATGATGCTGCTATCCCGATGAAGACCCTGAATCGTTTCGCTCTGATCGTCCGTCCGGCAGGCCCTTACATCGAATGGGCTGCCAAGGCATTTGGGGAGTCCGAGGCTAATGTTCGTCGCGAACTCGGAGATATAGAACCCAGCGTCTACCTTCTTCCTGAGTCCGATGCTGCTGATCTTGATCACCCATCCCTGCTCAAAGCTCACTGGCGAGCCATCTTCAAGGAAGAGTTAGAAGGTTGGTGCACGGACGAAAAGACTTGGCCCAAGAACCGATCTGAGGCTCTATTTCAGGCCTGGTTTAAGTTGGATCTATGTACCTTGGTGTATGACCTTGGGAAGAAGCCCTTAATACATGAGGAATAGTGAGTGTTCGGACCGACCACGCCCCATAACCAAAGCGCGGAGGGACAAACCCTGCTGGAACTGAATGGGATCGGTGGAAACGGGACAGCTCTAACGCCGAAGCCTAGGATCGGCTCAAGAAGGAGGGCATCTTATTCCAACTTTGATCAGGCCTTCTTCTTCATGGAAATGTCCGCTCACACGGCGGATCCGCAGGATCTCCATGAGCTTGTCCACCTCGACTGCCGAGAGGGCGGAGGTGGGCTCGTCCAGGATCAGCACCTTGCCTGCTCGGAGAGTGCTTTGGCGATTTCGGTCATCTGCATCTGGCCCACGCCCAGGTCTTTGATCAGTGCGTGCAGAGCGAGATGTCCAGCTGGAACCGCTTGAGCAGCGCAGCGGTTTCGGAATACAGCCGGTTCCAGTCGCTCGCCACCCCGTTACACGGCTCCTTGCCCAGAAAGATGTTCTCCCCCACCGTCATGTTCGGGACGAGGGTGAGTTCCTGGTGGACGATGGCGATGCCCTCCTCGATGGCCTCGCAGATAGAACTGGCGCCCAGCTTGAGTTCCCTGCCGTCGTAGGTGCGGTGCGCGCTCTTGATCAGTTGGTCATGGGCGATGACCTTGACCCCCTTTTTGGCGACATCGTCCACGGCCGTTGCCAGCGCGTCGCCGTCTTAGACCACCGCGATGATGCTTCCGAAATCCAGTTCTGAGGTGGGTATATGACCTGTTTTGTCCGGACCTGGGACCGACCATCTCTTACGTGAGGTGTCCCGCGGTGGCTTTGCTGCGGCTTCTTCGGGGCGAGGAACTCGCTGCGCTTTCGCAGGAGTTGGGCGTCATGGGGTCCATTTTGGCGAGTTGGAAGGAGGCCTTCTTGGGCGCCGGGTAGTCTGGGCTGAAGCCCAGGGAGCCCGACTCCCGCGACGGGGAGATCGCTCGACGCAAACAGCTCCTGGGCGACCTGGAGATGCACCTGGAGATCCATCGCCAGGCGGCGATCTTGGGCGTCTGCGATCCTTGCACCTGCCTTGCACCTGCGAACTGCTCGGCATCCGCGCTGCCCTTAAGGCTGATCGATACGAGGCCATCGTGCCCTGGCTCATCGAACGCCATCACCACCGGTCGCCCGCCCAGGTCTCTAAGGAGTGGCTGTCACAAGCGGTACGGGTACGGCCTCGGCGTTCCAGATTTCCTTTGCATACTCGCGCACCGTGCGATCGATGGAGAAGCGGCCCATGCCGGCGACGTTGAGGATGGACATGCGCGCCCAGTCGCTGGTTCTTAAGTAAGTCTCCGAGACGCGGGTTTGGGTCTCCAGATAAGCGGCATAGTCGGCGCAATGGCAGTAGTGGTCGGAGTCCAGCAGCATGCGCGCGATGGCTTCGAACCGGCCGCCCTCGAGGCGCGCGATCGTCTCGATGGCGTACATGAGTTCCGGATTGGCAGAAGCCCACTCCCTGGGGTGGTAGCCTGAATCGCGAAGCTCGACGATGCCCTTCGCGGTATGCCCGAAGATGAAGATGTTGGCCTCGCCCACTTCATCCTTGATCTCGACGTTGGCGCCATCCAAGGTGCCGATGGTGAGGGAACCGTTGAGAGCGGCTTTCATGTTCCCGGTCCCGGAGGCCTCAGTGCCCGCGGTGGAGATCTGCTCCGAGAGTTCGCAGGCGGGGAAGATCTGTTCGGCCAGGGAGACGCGGTAGTTCTCCAGATAGGCCAAGGCAAGCTTGCCCTTGCAGGCTGGGTCGCTGTTGATGGCGGTTCCCAGGGCATTGGCCAGCTGGATGATATTCTTGGCCACCCAGTAAGCGGGCGCGGCCTTCCCACCCATCATGACGGCTCGCGGGACCCCCGCATCGTCGCCCACCCGCAAGCGATTCCAGAGGGTCACCACATGGAGCAGATTCAATAGCTGCCGCTTGTATTCGTGGATGCGCTTCACCTGCACATCGAAGAGGAAGGATGGATCGATGAGCGTTCCCTGGGCCTCCTTGATGGCTGCGGCGAAGGTCTCTTTGTTGGCCCGTTTGGCCAGGGTCCATTTGGCCTGGAACGACGCATCTCCCGCGAAGGCAGCGAGCCCGCGCAGTTCATCAAGATCCTTCATCCAGCGGTCACCGATGGCTTCGGTAATCAGCTTGGAAAGGCGCGGGTTGCATTTCAGGAGCCAGCGCCGGGGGGTGATGCCATTAGTCTTGTTATTGATACGGCCTGGGAAGAGTGCGTTCATCTCGAAGAATGTGGAGGCCTTCAGGATGTCCGTGTGCAGCTGGGCCACGCCGTTGACGGAATGGCTGCCGACGATGGCGAGGTTCGCCATGCGCACGCTGTGCCCGTTGTCCACGATGGCCAAGCGTTGCAGCTTCGCATCGTTGAAGGGGTAGTTCGCCCGTACGACCAGGCGGAAGCGGCGGTCGATCTCCTCGATGATCTCGAAGTGCCGGGGCAGCAGTCGGCTCATTAGCTCCACGGGCCAGACTTCCAGGGCTTCGGGCAGGATCGTGTGATTGGTGTACGCGCAGACCTTCTGGGTGAGCTCCCAGGCGAACTCCCAACCCAGGCTTTCCTGGTCGATTAGGACGCGCATGAGTTCCGGAATCGCCAGGGCAGGGTGCGTGTCGTTGAGCTGGATGGCGACCTCGTCCGGGAACTCCTCCCAGATCCAGCGGGGCCGCTTCTTGAAGCGTCGGACCACGTCCTGCAGGGTCGCGGAGACAAAGAAATACTGCTGCTTCAGCCGCAGTTCCTTGCCTGCGCTCTGGTCATCGGCGGGATAGAGCACCTTGGAGATGTTCTCGGAGACGGTCTTGTCCTGGACCGCCTGGACGTATTCGCCCGCGTTGAAGCGGCTCAAGTCGAACTCGCGGCTGGAGCGCGCAGACCAGAGCCGCAGGGTGTTCACGGTGCCGTTGCGGAAACCGGCGATGGGGGTGTCGTAGGCCATGGCCCAGACATCCTGGGTGTCCACCCAATCGACGTGATACCCGCCCTTGTCGTCCGTATAGCCTGAAGTGCGGCCGTAGAACCGCACCGGGAAAAGGACATCAGAACGACGGATCTCCCAGGGATTCCCATAGCGCAGCCAGCTGTCTGGGAACTCCACCTGGGAGCCGTCAATGATCTTCTGTTGGAAGATGCCGTATTCGTAGCGGATGCCGTAGCCGTAAAAGGGCAGCTCCAGGGTCGCCGCCGCGTCGAGAATGCAGGCAGCAAGCCTGCCCAGGCCGCCGTTGCCAAGGCCCGCGTCCCATTCCTGCTGGGCGATGTCCTCAAGCCGGAAACCGATCTCCTCCATGGCCTTGGTGTAGGGATCCTCGGCGCCCAGGTTGAGGATGTTGTTGAGCAGGGACCGCCCCATCAGGAATTCCAGGGAGAGGTAATAGACCCGCTTCGCATCCCGACGGTAGTAGGTGTTCTGGGTCCGGAACCAGCGCTCCATCAGCCGGTCACGCACCGCCCGCGCCAAGGCCTGGTATACATCGAACTCGCGGGCCGTGTACTGATCCTGGGCGACCGAGTACATCATCCGGTGCGCGAAGGCCTCGATGATGCCCGGGACGTCGAGTTTGCCGGGGTTGGGTTGGGGGATGTTACGAATACCGATGACCATGGCGAG
>JANYIU010000291.1 GCA_025361955.1 Holophagaceae bacterium | reverse complement strand
GGAAGCAAGATCCCGGCTGCGGCCCGCGCCCTGGGACCGCATCGAAAAATACCTATCCTGGCGCGTGCCCGAAGAGACCGCTCACTACCTCATCCGTCGGGGTGGGGCGGAGATTGTGGACGCGGTGGTGGAAAAGACCGGCGTCGACGGACTCTTCGCAGCCATCACCCTCGGGCAGGGAGCCAAGGCCCTGAAGCGTGCAGGCACCCCGGTGGAGCGTCTAGGCACTGGGGAATGGATCCAGGTCTTCGATTTGTTCACGGACGGTCGCATTCCCCGCGAAGCCGTTCCTGCCATCGCTGCGCGCATGGCGAAGCAGGGTCTGAGCGCAGAAGGAGCTTGCTCCGCCTTGGGCATCGCCCCTCAGGGCAGGGACCAATGGCAAGGTGAGCTCGATCAACTGACCATGGAAGGCTATGACGGCGAGCGTGCCGACACCGAAGAGAAGCGAGTGCGTTTCTTGGCGGGCAAGGCGGTGCGGATGCTGAAGGGCAGGGCGCCCGCCAGTGAGGTGGCGGCCTTCATCCGGGCGAAGCTGCAGATGGAGGTGGCGAAATGAGTCTCCCCATCAGTGAGCGCACCGACCGTCTCCAGGGCTATCGTGGCCCCGTGAAGGAACTCCTGGACCACTATCAGATCGGCGTCTGGAGCGAAGTGGAGGTCACCAACGACCGGGGTTCCGTCTTCATTGGCGTCATCCTGCCCCGCAGCGAAACCTTTGACGAACTCCACTTGGTCATCAAGCTGATCAACGGCTATAACGTGGGCATCGCCGCGGATCGTATCGTCGCCGCCAAGGAAGTCGGCTACAAGAAGGCCGTCTACAAAATCCCCGAGCAGGCCTTCCCCTTTGATCCCAAGAAGAAGAACGTCACGCTGCTGGGGACAGGCGGGACCATCGCCTCGCGCCTTGACTACCGCACGGGTGCTGTGATCCCGGCCTTCACACCAGGGGAACTATACGGGGCCGTGCCTGAACTGGCGGATATCGCCAACCTCACCACCAAGAAACTGTTCGGTGTCTTCAGCGAGAACATGGGCCCTGAGCAGTACAAGACCCTGGCCATCGCCATCGGCGAGGAGATCGCCAACGGGGCAGAGGGCATCGTCATCGGTCACGGCACGGATACCATGTCCCATACCGGCGCCATTCTCAGCTTCATGGTGCAGAACAGCCCCGTGCCCATCGTGGTGGTGGGCAGCCAGCGCAGCTCGGACCGGCCGTCCTCCGACGCCGCCCTGAATCTGATGACTGCCGTGCGCACCGCCGCCGAGTGCGACATCGCGGAAGTGATGCTCTGCATGTTCGGGCCCACCTCTGACAACTATGACCTGCTGCACCGCGGTACCCGCTGTCGGAAGATGCACTCCTCGTACCGCAGCACGTTCCGCACCATCGGGGCCACGCCCCTGGCGACCGTGAGCCGCTACCCCAATGAGGATGGCAGTCACTTCAAGTACATCTCGGACGACTTCCTCAGGCGCGACAAGACCCGCATACCCATCATCACGCCTGTCTTCGAAGAGAAGGTCACGATCCAGTACTACTATCCCAACTTCAACCCCGACATCATCGACGGCCTGTCCGCCCTGGGCTACCGGGGCATGGTCATCGCAGGCACGGGCCTGGGCCATGTGAACAAGCCCATCTATCCGGCCATCAAGCGGGCCATCCAGAAAGGCATGACCGTGGTCATGACCGTGCAGACCCTTTGGGGTTTCGCCCAGATGTACGTCTATGACACCGGCCGCGACCTGCTGGAATTGGGCATCATTCCCATGGACAACATGCTGCCCGAGACCGCCTACATGAAGCTCGGCTGGGTGCTGGGCCAGACAGAGGATCCCCAGAAGATCCGGCAGATGATGACCACCGCCATCAACCATGAAATCACTCCCCGGGAACCGCACAATGGCTACCTGATCTTGCAAGGCGGCCTGCCCGAGGTGGATGCCTTCGTGATGAGGAACTGGAAGTGAAGGGCCCTGCCTTTTGGTCAGTGACCAGTGCTCAGTAAAATGGCTGCGGCCCTTTGAGGGGCCGCGTCATGGTTGAGATTGATGCTTCAGGGCTGGGCCGGCTGAGGCATGGGCTTATAGCCTTCGGCGAAGGTGAGGGGGTAGTTCTGTCGCATTTCTTTGAACAAAGTCGCACTGATGGCCTGTTCCTGCTTCTGTTTCCAGATGCCAGGGAGCTGGGCCTTGACTTCCTCAAAGGCGGGCAGGCCTTTGTCTTGGCCGGTGGCCTTCCGCTCTTCCACGAGGCCGTCATACAGAGCCTTCAGGTCGGCCTCGGTAGGTTCGGTCTTGGGTAGGCGGCGGTCCATGAGGGTCTGCAGGTAGACCTGGGCGACCCGCTGCTCCAATAGCACCTTGGCCTTGAGATCGTGCTCCAGGCCCTCGGCCTTGGCCATCTGGACCATGGATTTCTGAAGGGCCAGGGATTCCAGAAACTGGTTCCGCTGTTCCTTCATGGCGTCGCTCTTGAGCAGTTCCTCGGCCCGCTTGTCGTCGCCAATCAGGACCTTGACCACTTCTTCGAACTGGGTTTGGGTGATCTTTTCTCCCGCCACATTGACGAGGACCTTGCTCGTATCCTTGGGCAGGTTCGTGCAACCGAGGAAGCCAAGAGTCACCAGGCCGCCGATTCCAATCAACTGCGCTCTATTCATCCTCATTCCGTTCTCCTTGACGCAACCCCCAGAATGACAGTCCCTGCGGTATTTTCCAAGCATGGAATATGGTACGGTCAAGGGATGGCGATACCTTCCGAACTCCATGGACTCGAACTGCAGGTCTATTCCGCGACCTGGTGCGGTGATTGTCGCCGACTGGAACGCTGGCTCGCCGATAGCCAAGTGGCCTACACCAAGGTGGATATCGAGCATGTGGACGGAGCCGCCGAGCGCCTGGAGCGCGAGACCGGCAAGCGGGCGATCCCGTTCATCCTGGTGAATGGCAAGCGCTGGGTGCGCGGTTACCACAGGGAACGGCCAAGCCAATTCGACGCCCAACTGCTGGTGAAGGAAATCTTGGAAGCCTCCAAAGGGTAAACCTGGAACTCCCTTTGCCGCTGCGGCGGAGTAGCGGAATATTGCATATCAAACCCATCAGCAAATGGAATTAATCGGATCCTTGTCCTTCTGGGCTGACTGCCACCAAGCCACGATCTGCTTCGGCCAGCAGGCTCCGGCTCGACTCGCGGACGATGAGCCGATGACCGAAGACCGTCGTGCCGGTTCCCCCGGTCTCGCCGGCTATGAGCTGAGACATAAGTTCCGCGGTCTTCTTACCCATCTCCACGATGGGCTGCCTGATGGTGGTGAGTCCTGGCGAGAGGTAGGCCGAGATGTCGATGTCATCAAAACCGACAATAGAGATAGCGCCAGGCGCGGACAGCCCGACCTCCTACCATGGTGGAGAAGAGCTGGCGCTGGAGCATGTTGAAGGTATCGGGTATCACGATCCCAACCATGAAGGTCCGCTTATCTACACCCAAAGCGGCTACTACGCATGGGAATTCGCGCGCCGCAGCCACGGCGGCATGGTGGGGGTGAACGTAGGCATTCCCGTGCCTCTGGGCGTGTTCGGTTTCACCGGTCACAAGCATTCCTTCTTCGGCGATCTCCACGCCATGGGCATGGACGGGGTGCGCTTCTTCACCGAACTCAAGGGCGTGACCACCCACTGGTTCTCGGATGCTGAAGCGCGGGAAGACCGCGTGTCCAATTCCTGGGACGGCATGATCTCCATGCCTGGCGACAAACGCTGAGAGGAGGTTCACTCCTCGCCGACGAGGACTTCTCGTGGTTTTCCGGCGCCCCGGTCCGGTCCGATGATGCCTTCGTCTTCCATCCTATCGATGATGCGTGCCGCCCGGCCGTAGCCGATGTTCAGTTTGCGCTGCAGAAGGCTGGTGCTGCCCTTGCGCTCGCGGCGCACCACCGCCAGGGCGCGGTCATAGATATCGTCGCCGCCGCTGCTGGAACCTTCTGCCGCGGACTGGGTAGCCGCTTCTTCGTCGGCTTCCATGGCGTTGAGGAGGGCTTGATTGAAATCGGGTTGCCCACGTTCCTTCAGCCACTCCACCAGGCGGAGGACCTCCTCCTCGGTGATGAGGGGGGCGTGGATGCGCCGAGGACGGGCATTGCCCGGGGCCAGGAAGAGGGCATCGCCCTTGCCCAGGAGTTGCTCACCGCCGCTTCCGTCCAGAATGGTTCGGCTGTCGATCTTGGTGTTCACGCGGTAGCTGAGACGTGCGGGGAGGTTGGCCTTGATGACGCCAGTGACGATGTCTACGGAGGGTCGTTGAGTGGCGAGCACGAGATGGATTCCCACGGCCCGGGCCTTCTGGGCGATGCGGGCGATGGAATCTTCCACTTCCGCCCGGCACACCATCATGAGATCGGCCAGTTCGTCGATGACCACCACCACGTAGGGCAGGGGCTCCAGGAAGTCAGGACGGTCCAGCCAGCGCGGGTTCGGCGTGCGGTCGCTAAGGTCGATGGTGCCGCCCGCCTCGATGAGTTTGACGTTGAAGCCTTCCAGGTTCCTCACGGAGAGCATGGCCAAGCGTTTGTACCGGTCCTCCATCTGGGCTACCACCCACTTGAGGATGCGACCAGCCTCCTTCATATCCGTCACCACGGGCGCCCAGAGGTGCGGGATGCCTTCGTAGACGCCCAGTTCCACCATCTTGGGATCCACGAGGATGAGTTTCACCTCGTTGGGCAAGGCCCGCAACAGGAGGGAGCAGATCATGGCATTCACGCCAACACTCTTGCCACTGCCGGTAGAGCCGCCGATGAGGAGGTGCGGCATCTTGCCGAGATCCGCCACTACGGGATGGCCTGCGATGTCCTTGCCCAGGGCCAAGGTCAGGAGGCTCCGGGCATCTTTTTGGCTGGGGTCCCGGAACTGCGGGCTGTCCACTACCTCGCGAAAGCTGATCACCTCGCGATGAGGATTGGGCACCTCGATGCCCACCAGATTCCGGCCCGGGATGCGGGCGATGCGGACCTTTTCGGCCTGCAGCCCCAGGGCTAGATCCTCTTCCATCCCCAGCACCTTGGCCAAGGGTACTCCAGGGTCCGGTTGGAACTCGTAGACAGTCACCACGGGACCAGGCTGCATGCCCACCATCTGGCCCTTTACTTTGAACTCCGTGAGCTTCTGTCCGATCAGCTGCTTGGTGGATTCCAGAAGAACCGGGTCCAGTTTGTGTTCGGGCTGCGGCGGATCGAAGATGCGTCTGGGTGGCAGTTCCGGGCGGTCGACGAGATCGCAGGCCGACTCTGCGCTGGGGGATGGGGCTGGCAAGTGCTTGACCGGATCACCACGACTTCCTCGGAATTCCAGCTCCGGCAGGGGCCGCACCGGGGTCGGTTCCGTGAGGCCCAAGGGCTGCTGTTCCACCCTGCGTCCAAACCGATCATGGGCCACGACGGGCTCCACCAGAGGGATTTTGGGAGGAGGCGGCGGCGGCAGATTGCGCAACAGCGCCGGGAGCGGTATGAGCTCCCTGGGCAAGTCGCGTTCCCCATTGATGACCAGGGAATCGATGTAGGGGGAATCCTCGCCGGCGGTATCAAGTCGCATGGAATGGATGATCGGCAGCCCCACCTCGGGGGGCACTTTCTTATTGGCCTTCTTGTAGTGCAAAGCCTCTCGCTCAGCTCGGTTCAGGGCCTCGATCTGTTCGTCTTCAGCCCGCTGCTGTTCCCCGACCCGAACCAATTCCCGCACATCCTGGGCATCGAGATCGGGCGCTGGAGTCCTCGCTCGCCACAGCAGGAAGGGTCGCTGGAGCATGTCGAGGAAGCCTCGAGCGCCCATGGAGGGCAAGGGCTTGAGCCAAGGCCAGGCCTTGTCGCCCATCCATTTGGCCAGCAGGCGCCCCAGGGCGCGGGTCAGCACCGGAGCCAAGATCAGCGTGGAAAGGAGAATGAGGGTGCCCAGAATGAGCGGCAGACCAATGGGCCCCAAGGCCTTGCGGCAGGTGAGCCAGAGCGATGACCCTACCCATCCTCCCCAGCGCCACTGGTTCGCTGAAGGTCCATCGAAGGCTGGGAAGGTTCGGCTGCCGAAGGCACCCAGGGTCGTCCAGAGGGCCAGCGCCAGCACCAGCCAGGCGAGGCGCTGATACCACTTGGGGCTGGAGGCGGGAAAACATTCCCAGAGAACATAGGCCGGAACGAGCCAAGCGCCCACGCCTGCGAGCGTCTGGAAGAAGCCTGCGAGATAGGCACCGAAGAGGCCGCAGAGGTTTTGGATCGTACCGCTCACCTGCCCTTGCGAGAAGGGGGGGCAGGGATCGTTGTAATAGAAACTCATGAGGGAAAGAGCCATTACCAAGGCGAAGGCTCCCGCCAGGACCCTGAGCAGGACGCGCCCCATCCCTTTCACTGTGTTTCCCCGTCGTGCATGCATCGAGTCTAGTCTACTGTCGCGGAGCGGTTTGGCCGAGCCTCGCCAGACGATTGGAGGAATTCCACTGAGGCTTTCCGGATTCCTTCAGATAGGCACTGATGTTCACGAAGTTCCAGCCTTCGTCCAGGGCCTTGTCCAGGAAGGGGCCCAGCACGCGGGCGGGACGGTCCGCTTCGGGGCGACCGCTGCCCAGATGCATCAGCACGATGAGCCCATCGCCATCGTCCCTGTCCATGCGTGAGTGGAGCCGATCGAGGATGGCATTGCCGGTGCGATAGAGCTTGCGTTGCTTCATGGTGGCCCAATCCAGCGTGTCAGCACCCTCGCTCCAGTAGACGTGCCGGTAGCCCAGTTCCTCGGCCCATTTGCGCAATTCGGCCGTGTTCTCACCGTAGGGAGCGCGCCAGTAGGGATCCATGGGCCGGCCCAGGAGTTTCAGCAGAAGCGAATCCGCCAGCAACAGCTGCTGCTGGAAGCGTATTTTGGTCCACTGCGGGTCCCGTCTGCCCCCCGGTGCGAAATGGGGATGATCCATGGTGTGATTGCCGATCTCGTGGCCATCGTGATCCATGCGGCGGACCAGGTCGGGATACTTCTGGATGAAGGCACCCGTGACGAAGAAGGTGGTTCGGATGCTCCGTTCCTTGAGGGCATCCAGCACCTCCAATGCTACCTCGGCCGTGGAGCCGCCGTCGAAGGTCATGCAGACCCAGTGGCTGCCGCGAGGTCCACGGATCAAATTTAGGGCTTCACCGGCCCCGGGCCATTCCTTGGCTAGGTTCGGCGAAAGGGGGGGCTGGGGCAAAGGCTCAGGTTTGGGCTCGGTTTTAGGTTGGGGTTCCTTCGGCACTTTTGCGAGGGGAGCGGCTGGTGGCAGCGGAATCACGGGAACGGCTGCGCGGGTCTCGGGCAAGGCAGCGGCAGCTCTGGCGGGCATCGGACTTGGCTTGAGGGCGAGAACCGGTTTGGCTGCTGGCCCGTGGACAAGAGGAAGATGGGTTTCTGGCCAGGGACTTTGCGCGAGCCTGATGTTCTGGGGGGGCTGCGGAACGGCGGGAGGGCCTGGGTGGGTTTCGGGCAAGGCGGCCGCCCTGGCGGGCATCGGACTTGGTTTGAGGGCGCGAACCACCTTAGCTGCTGGCCCGTGGACAAGGGGAAGATGGGTTTCCGGCCAGGAACTTTGCGCGAGCTTTACCTTCTGGGGTGGCTTCGGGGGAGTGACCTGCGCGACTGACTTCACTTGAACGGCTGGCTTGACGGGAACGGCTGGCGTGACTATGGCGGCTGGTTTGACAGGCGCGGCTGGTTTGCTGGGGGCAGGCGGAACCGGGGGGGGTGGCGTGGTCTTCTTGGTCACCGGGGCAGGTTTGGCCTTAGGCAAGGGCTTCAGGGCTCTGGGCGGCTTGGCAACCGGCGCATCGAACTCCCACCGCGCCAGGAGCTTGCCCTCTTTGGTCCGGAGTTCCGCGATCTCATTCGGGGGCGGTGCGTAGAGTTCCCAGCGCACGGGTCCAAATTCTGCATGCATTCGGTCATTGAGGTAGCGGCCTTTCAGGACCAGATCCGTAGGCCCATCCACCTCGCCCACGACCACTAGCAGACCGCCGAGCTTATGCCAGGTCCAGGGTGCCAAGGGTTGCTCTGGGGTTGTGATCGCCGGAGGACGTGGCGGCGGTTCCTGCTTGCGGCAGCCCGGCAGGACAGCCAGGGCGCCCAGGGCCACCAGGAGTAGCCCTCCCTTGGAACAAAGCCACCGCTTCATCTCCGGCACACGGCCCAGTAGTTCGCCTTCTCGCGCACCTTCACTTGGTCCAGAGTCAGCCCTTGGTCCTCCAGGAAATTGAAGGCCCAGCAGGCCAAGGCTTCGGTGGTGGGATTGCACCCGGCCAGGGCCGGTTGTTCGTTGAGGAGGGTGTAGTCCACCTCGCGGACCCAGGAGTTCAAGGCCTTGGCCAGGATGGACTCTCCATCAGGTTGCTCGAGGGTGATGGTGGCCTCCAGTTCCCAGTTGTGGCCATGCCGGGCTTCCCGGAAATTAGGCAGATCGTGGAAATGGTCGGCGACGAAGGGGCGGCGGAGGGTCAGGTGAACAGACATGAGGGCTCCAGTGTAGCTCAAGGGTGAGCGTGGACTCTTGACCGAGCATCCTATTAGGTGACGCGGTCTGACCTGGGTTGGGCGTGCCCTGGATGATTGGTGGAAGAATGGTTCTCGCGAGGATGTCCCAATGCGTCTGAAGTCATTGTTCGTGATGATCTGTTGCCTGGTGCTATCGGCCCAGAAGGCGCCGAGCCTGAACCCTCTGACCGACGTCTCTCTCGCCTTCAGAAACGGTGCGGTGGTGGTGGAGGCTCCCGCTGGGGCCCATCTCAAGCGGGCGTTCATGGAAGTGAAACTTAGGAGCGGTACGCCAGGACAGCTGACGGTGGGACCCCTACCCCCAACCAACGGCAAGGACGAACTCGGGGATGGAATCTGGCACGGACCGGTGGTGATTCCGGTGAAGGGGCAGGGCCTAAGTGGGGTGGTCGAACTGCTGGTGACCTACCAGCCCTGTACCGAGGGTGATGGCGCCGTGTGCTACCCCCCCACGGATCGCGTCTTGAAGGTGAACGCCGCGGAGCTCTCGACTCCGGCCCCCCCCTTCCGAAATTTTTTCTGGGTTTTTCTGGGCGTCTTCGCGGCGGGGATGCTGGCTTCCCTCACGCCTTGCGTCTATCCCATGATCCCCATCACCATGGCCATCGTTGGTGCGAAGGGGGGTGGGAAGGCCAAGGGCTTCCTGCTCTCGCTGATGCTGGTACTCGGCATGGCGGTCACCTATACCGTGCTCGGCGTGATCGCCGCTGCCTCCGGGCAGGCCTTCGGGGCCTTTGCCCAGCGCCCGGTGTTCTTGATTCCCGTTTCACTGCTCTTCGCGCTGTTCGCCCTGTCCCTCCTCGGAGCCTTCGAGATTCGGCTCCCGGCGGCCCTGCAAGTGAGGCTCCAGGAGAGCGGGCCCCGCAAGGGACTGCTGGGGGCCTTCCTGATGGGACTCGTGCTGGGGCCCCTGTCCGCCCCCTGCGTGGGGCCGGTCATCGGCACCATCCTGCTCGCCATTGCCGCCGCAGGGCAGGTCTTCCTGGGGGCCCTCCAGCTCTTCACCTTCGCCCTGGGAATGGGCGTGCTTTTCATCGCGGTCGGGACCTTTTCCGCCAGTCTACCCCGCAGCGGCGAGTGGCTGGTGAAGCTGAAGCAGGCCATGGGCTTGGTGGCCCTTGGGTTCGCCGTTTGGAATATCCGCTACCTCGCTCCGGAATGGCTCAACCAGGCCCTGTGGGCCGTTACGTTGCTGGTCGCTGCAGGCGTGTTCGAGGCCTTCAAGCCTGCCGAGAGCCTTGCTTCCACGTTCCGCAAGGGGTTGGGCCTCCTGGCGCTGCTCATCGGCTTGTTCCTGGGCCTGCGGGCCGTGGAGTCGGGACTGGGATTGGAACTGCTGCCGAGGTCCGGCGGGAACCCTGCTGAAAAAACGCCAGCATGGAAACAGGTGTGGCTGGAACAGGACTACGAAGGGGCGCTGACCAAGGCCAAAGCGGACAAGAAGCTTCTGGTGGTGGATGTCTGGGCCGAGTGGTGCGCGGCTTGCAAAGAGCTCGATGAAAAGACCTGGCCCGATCCCAGAATCACCGCCTGGATCGCCCAGAATGCCGTGGCTGTGCGCGTCGACACCTACAAGGTCCGGAAGGATCTCGCTCAGCCTTTGCAGATCCTTGGATACCCCACCGTGCTCGTCCTCGACGGCGATGGTAAGGTCCTCCGCCGCCGGGAGGGGTTTCAGCAACCGCAGGACATGCTGGCCTTTCTCGAGGGGCGTTGAATGGAGCATGGTAGGATTTTCCTGCAAGGGGAGTAGTTCTCGCGTCCTGCGTGAATGGAAGATCGCCATACCCGGCCAAAATAGCCCGGTCTTCCAGCCGAAGCGGCACCAGCCGCGCCGGTGAACAAGACCTTCGACCAGATGGCACTGGCTGGGTCCCCTTCGAATCGGCACCCCGGCCCTGGAACAGGAGATCCGGATGAGCAGTGTTTTTAGGTATTTCGGCGGAAGCATCGTGTTCACCGCTGTGGCGTTGGTCTGCGCGTATTTCGTGGGGGCCAATTCCGGGCCAGGCGTCGGCATGACTGCCGTGCTGACCGCAGCCATGCTCGGTCTGCTGGAAACCTCGCTCTCCTTCGACAACGCCGTGGTGAACGCGAAGGTCCTCATGACCATGGATCACTTCTGGCGGAAGATGTTCATCACGGTGGGCATCCTGATCGCTGTGTTCGGCATGCGGGTGGTGTTCCCTCTGATAATCGTCTGGGCCGTGAGCGACAACGGTCTTTGGACTGTGGTCTCCATGACCTGGAA
Source organism: Holophagaceae bacterium (assembly GCA_025361955.1). Lineage (GTDB taxonomy): Bacteria > Acidobacteriota > Holophagae > Holophagales > Holophagaceae > UBA1801. The sequence continues at coordinate 1,794 of JANYIU010000291.1, read as the reverse complement.
GAGCCCCATGCAGTTCCAGAAAATTCTCGTGGAGCAACACATCCTGGTGGCGGGATTTGGCGGGTCCTTCCTCTGGATGGTGTTCACGAATTTCTTCTTCGACTCAGAAAAGGATGAGCATTGGCTCCAGTGGCTTGAACGGCCCATGCGCAAGCTCGGCAAGATGGATTCGGTGAACGTGGTGGTCACTGTGATCATCAGCTACGTCTTTTCCAAGTTCATCCATGGAGGGAAGGGCGCGGAATTCCTGTCCGCAGCTGTGCTGGGCGTCGTCACTTACCTGTTGGTCGAGGGCTTCACCTCCCTCATTCAGGCCGGTAACAAGGAAGAGGAGCAAAAAGACATTCCCAAACTTGCTGTAGCCAAGCTGTTCTCCACCGGATTTGCCTCTTTCCTGTATCTTGAGGTGCTGGATGCCTCCTTCTCCTTCGACGGCGTGATCGGGGCCTTTGCCTTGACCAACAACCTGCTGATCATCGCCTTGGGCCTGGGCATTGGCGCCATGTTCGTGCGGTCTCTGACCATCAAGCTGGTTGAGGCTGGGACTCTGGCTACGTATAAATTCCTCGAGCACGGGGCCTTCTGGGCCATCGGAGCACTCTCGCTGATCATGTACCTCAAGGCCGCAGGTGTGGAGACCCCGGAGATTGTCTCTGGCACCATAGGTGCGGGGCTCATCGGACTGAGCTTCCTCTCCAGCCTTCGCTACAACCGAGTGAAAGCGACGAAACCAACCTAAGGATTCCAGCTCATGACGCTTTGGGAACTTCTTCTGATCTCTTTAGCCCTTTCGCTGGACTCCTTCTCCGTGGCCATGAGCTGCGGTATGCGGTTGCCTGCAGACCGCTACCGCAAATTCCTGAAGATCGCGCTGGCCTTCGGGCTCTTCCAGGCCGTCATGCCCCTCCTGGGGTCCGTCCTCTCCAAGTTTCTTCTGGCGCGCTATATCGCGCAGTACTCCTACATCATCAGCTTTCTGGTATTTGCCGCGTTGGGGCTAAAGACGTTCTACGATTTCTTTACAGCTGGAACCGGGGAATCCAAGGTGTCCTGCACCTGTAGGGGCTATCGGTGCCTCCTGTCCCTAGCCATCGCCACCAGCATCGATGCCCTCCTGATCGGCGCGGTGCTGGGGTTGAAGGAGGTGTCACTGGTTGTGGCCGTGTCCTGGATCGGTGCGGTCACCTTCATCAATTCCCTGATCGGATGCCTCCTCGGCAACAAGGCCGTGGGCTTCCTGAACCGCTATTCGCGGCTTCTAGCCGGCGTGATCCTGATCGTCCTAGCGATCAAGGCTCTGCTGTAGGACCGTGTCCCATTCATGCGCCGGGCAAGGCTGTCCCGGGCTTCCGCAAGCTCTTGCCGCTGTGCGGGTCTTCGATGCGGCCAGTACCGGTGGGGCAGAGATCCCTCAGGGGGCATTCCTCGCAGCGGGGTTTTCGGGCGTCGCAGACCCGGCGGCCATGCCAGATGAGCTGATGGTGCAGCGCAATCCAGGTGTCTCTAGAGAATAGGCGGCAGAGGTCGGCCTCCACTTTCTTGGGTGTGTTCGCAGCGGAGAGTTCCAGACGCCTCGCCACGCGGAAGATGTGCGTGTCCACGGCCAAGGCCGAAATGCCGAAGGCGTTGGAAAGCACCACATTGGCCGTCTTCTGGCCGACTCCGGGGAGGGCGGACAAGGATTGCGGATCGCTGGGCACTGCCCCGCCATGCCGCTCCAACAAGGCCTGCCCCAGGCCAATCAGGTTCCTGGCTTTGTTGCGGAAGAACCCAGTGGAATGGATGAGGGTTTCG
>JANYIU010000264.1 GCA_025361955.1 Holophagaceae bacterium | reverse complement strand
TCGAGGAATGCAAACCGGCGTGGATGACTCCGGCTAGCTGGAAAGGGACGAGGAATGAAATGAGTGGTGGAGGAAGTTGAGAGTGGAGGAAGTTGAGAGTGGAGGCAGCGTCCGGGTTGAACGATGGGTTAGCGAGATAATCGGGCCGCTACCGAAAATCGTGCCGAAGAAACACAGCTCGAGCCCTCGTTGTGGCAAAGTGGAATGTGATGCTGCGGAAGACCGATAGAGCGTTGGTGCATAGTGCCCGCGGGTTAGTTGAAGAACGTGCGACAGGTCTTTGAAGGGCACTCCTGCCCGGATCCGCCCGATCAAACGTAGCTGGGTCGTGACATCTTCGCTGCGGGCTTCTGGAAACCAGGCTGTGGCGACCTTGCTCATGGTGACTCCTTACGCCATCTGGCTTATGTATGGCTGCCAGTTGGCACTTGGCAAACGCCACACCGCCCATTTGCGCGCAACGCGTCCACTAGATGCCCGTGAACAGGAGATCCAGGGCCGCAATGATCTCCGCCCTGACCTCGGCCAGAGAACCTACCGCGAGCCCCAAATCACGCCGCGCCACACCCGCGAGTTCAGGGATCATCGCAACATAGGACTGACTCTGCAATTCCAGGACCGGGGTCAAGCGCGCAATCGGGTAGCGCGGTGCGGCATCCCGCACATAGAGAGGGACCACCACACGTGTTTCCAAGGCGGAAAGCAGGTCAGCTTGGACGTCCAGAAGGAACGGGATGGTGGTCCGGGATGGCGGATTTGGGTTTGCGTATAGTTCCAGAAAGGCCATCAGAAGCGCCTGACGCCGTCGCTGAACACGCCATGAGCCGCAACGTGTTCGTTATAACCCTGAATCGCCCCTGCGTTCTCCTGGAGCCAGGATTCCGCCATGCGCACCTTGACCGCAAGGGCCAAGGCCTCCTCGGCGAGCCCCGATAGGTTGAGTCCAAGGCTCTTGCCCAGCTTCAACAGGTCCGAGTTCAGGCTGAGGTTGACTGGTTTCTTGGGGGCGTCTGTCCTGTACAAGGAAAGCATGCGAACCTCACGATCAATGCACATTAAAGATGCACATGCTATGCCAATGTGTCAACACCCTACTTTGAGGGTTATCTTGGGTCCACCCCGCTGTCCGATGACAATTACTTTTGAATTTGCCGAAACTAACTTCTGCGCATTCCGAGAACCTCTGCAAAGCAGCTGGCTCCGCGACATGCTGATGCTGCACGAGGCCGCAGGCTGCATGGTGCCGCCGGAGTCGATGGCTTGCGCGAGCACCTCCTTTACCGCCTGGGCCAGGCGTCCATAAGGTTGCCGGGACACTTTGCCTGCTGCCCGGCCAGGGGCGATCGGCACGGAACAGGGTCTCGGCGGCGTAGATATTGCCAACCCCAACGACGGTGGGGTAGTCAGATCCAATTTCCGAGTGTGCCAGTCAAGACCCTCAAACTCTCTGAAACCCAGATGCAGTGCGGGTAAACAGTGAATTTTATTGGCGTGATAGTTGTGCAGCGACCCTCGAAAAAGGGTAGAACTAGGGCACCGATTGGTGAAGATCGGGGATCGTTGAGCGGAGAGTGGATACCTCGGAGAGCTAATTTCCGTGCAGGTCTCCAGTGATTTACCTGGTGCGCCCAGCAGGACTCGAACCTGCGACCTACGGCTTAGAAGGCCGTTGCTCTATCCACCTGAGCTATGGGCGCGAAGGCGTTTAGCTTACCTCAAGGTGGGCAGCAACTGCGATGGCATGGTGCTCTGCCCTCGTTCCACCGCGCTTCCTTTTTTGATTCTCCCAGCCTTTGCGGCAATCCTTTCAAATCTTGAACCGTGCCACGTGCCCGGCGAGGCCTTCGGCGACCTTGGCGAGTTCGGCGGCGGTGCGGACGACTTCTCTCACCGTGGAGGATAGCTCGTGGCTACCAGAAACGCTGCGGTCGATATCAAGGTTCGTGGCCTCGACCTGTTTCCGGACCTCGGCGCCGGTGGACACCTGTTCCTCCACGGCCTCGGCCATGCCTTGGAAGTATTCGGACAAAGAATCGATGTTCCCATGGATGAGCTGAAGGGCCTCAACGCTGCGAGAGACGGTCTGGCCGCCCCGTTCCACGCAGGCATCCACTTCGTCGATGAGGTCCTGGATCTCCTGGGTGGCCTGAGCGCTGTGCTCAGCGAGCTTCCGAACCTCACTGGCGACGACGGCAAACCCCCGCCCCAGGGTTCCGGCCTTGGCGGCCTCGATGGCGGCGTTGAGGGAGAGCAGGTTGGTCTGGTTGGCGATCTCCTGGATGACGTTCACGGCTTGGGCCATGCGCGTGGTGGCGTCCCGGATGGCTTTCATGGCCTTGGCAGTGGCCTCGCCCGCTTGGCCACCCTCCCGGGAGACGGCCACGGCCTGGTCCGTTTGGGCCGTCGAATGGGCCAAACTGGTGTTCATCTTCTCGATCACCACTGACAGCCGGTCCATGCCTATGAGCACACGGTTCATGCTCACCCGTTGGCGTTCACAGACCCCGGCGATCTCACTACTGGTGGTCTGCATCTCCTCGGCCGAGGCGCTGAGTTGCGTGGAACCACTGGCCACGTTATCCGCGTCTCCCGCCATACTCTGGAAGATCCCGCGGAACTGCTGAGTGCTGGCGTTGAAGGCACGGCCCAGCTCGCCGATCTCATCCTCGGACAGACCTTCGATTTGCACGGTCAGGTCATTGCGCCGGATGCCCTCCAGGACGCCGTGCAGGGGCCTCAGCACCTTGTTGCGCAGTATGAAGAAGAGCGCCGACGTGAGGGCCACCACCAGTACCAGGGCCATCCCTAATGCGCCCCAGCGGATGAGCCAGACGGGGCGCGTGATCTCCTTGGCGGGATAGGCCGTCAGGATCTGGAAGCCCCAGGGGTCGAAGGACCGCTTGCTGATCACCCAGTCATCCCCCTTGACCTTCCCGTTCTTGATCAGCTCGTCGGTAGCTGCCGGCTCCAGCATGCTCCCCGAGAAGAGGAGGTGGCCGTTCTGATCCAAGAGGGCCAGGAAACCGGAGCCAAGCACCTTGACCCGTCGGACGGTGACGTAGACCCGCTTGAGTTCAGACAATTGGAAGCCCACACCCAGGACCCCCACCTGCTCCCCAGCCGCATTTCGAAGGGGTTCATAGTTCGCGAGATAAGGTTGGCCATAGAGACCGGTGAGACCCGAAAAGGGCCGTCCAGCGCTCACGGCTTTGTAAACAGAGCTGGTGGGGTCCAGGACCGTGCCTACCGCCCGGGAACCATCGGACTGCCAGGCATTGCTGGCGATGCTGACGAAGTCTTTGCCACGCTTACTGAAGATGGAGACGGTACCCTCCGTGAGCGTAGCCACCGTTTCGGGCAGTTCCGCCTTGTTCCCCACAGCCTTCCCACCGAATAACAGATCCGGGGTCTTTTCCTTGCCTGCGGCGATCTCGGGGCCTAGGACGGCGGGCCCCATGCGCCGGATCTCAGCCATGAGTACCTTCATGCAGGAATCGACCTTGGAGGTGAGCAGACCATGGGTGAGGTTCAGGGTGTCGAGCAAACCCTCCTCGGCCACGGACACCTGCAACTTGGCTTCGCTCTTCAGCTGCTTCTCCTGGACCAAGGAGAGCACCCAGGAGGTGCCCAGGGCGATGACCAGCACGATGGCCGCCATGGGCACCATCAGCTTTTGGGAAACGTTCCGGTTCATGTTTCACCCCAAGGAGTAGGGATTTCGTCGTGGGCGGCGGACTAAGCCAAGGACAGGGCGCTGCTTGACTCATCGTCCAGCTTGGGATTTCTCCCAATTTTGGTACGGAAAGCCAACCTTCCGAAGGTAGCTCGCGAAAACAGGGGGGTAGAATGAACCCCCCGCCGGGGTTTCCGCAGGACGTGCGCATGATTCTACGCAAAGAATACCGTTTCGAAGCAGCTCACTTCATTTACAACCATCCGGGCAAGTGCCGGAATTTGCACGGACACAGCTACCGATTGTTCGTCAGCCTGGAAGGCACCGTGAATCCGGAAACCGGGATGATCATTGATTTCGATGATCTCTCCAAGGTGGTGAACGAACAGGTCATCAATAAGCTTGATCACCACTTCCTCAACGACCTGATCCCGCTCTCCACGGCAGAAAATATCTCGAGCTGGATCTGGGAGCAGTTGCAACCCCAGTTGCCTGGTCTTGGTCAGATCGAAGTCTTCGAAACCACCGACAACTGTGTCATCTACAAGGGCAAGGGGTGAATTCCCGCTGGCTGGCGATTCCCGTCCTGCTGGCGCTCATGGGCTGCAAGGATCCTGCAGCAGCCTATCGGGAGGCTGCCAGGCAGCTGAGCTTCTCGCTGGACCGAGTGGAACCGAGTCTCCAGCTCGCCTATCCCTTTGAACAATCGCGGCTCGGGCTGCGTCTGACCCTGGGTGCCCAGAATCCCACCCAGATGCGCTTCAAGGCCCGCAGCATCACGGGCGGCATTGCCCTGGATTCCGATGGGGTCAAATACGCCATCGGCCAACTGAGCTTCCTGAAGGGGGTCGATTTGAAGCCCTCCTCCAACACCCCTGTGGTTATTGATCTTGCCTTCACCTACGACGATCTCCGGACGTCATGGGGGGCTTTGAGGAGCGTAGCGGCGGGGAACCGGCCCGGCACCTGGTCCCTGGACGGGCAGGTGGGGCTGGAGGTCATGGGCATCCCTTTGACCGTGCCTCTGCGAGTCCAGAAGCATGTGAGCGGGCAATGATCCGGGCCGCCATCTTCGATCTCTGGAATACCTTGGTCCACAGCCGCGGAGGGGATCCCTTTCAACACCTCCATGAGCTGATGACCGAAGCCCAGCGCAGCCACTTGCCGACCCTGAAGAGGGATGCCATGGACCAAATCCATGCCAGTGCGGAGTCCTTCCTGGAGCGCTGGCGGCCTTGCATGGAGATGACCGAGGTCCAGCGGGAAGGCATGGTTGCAGTCTTCCGGGCCGCGGCCGCGGATGCCGAGTGCTTTCCTGAGGTGCAGGAGGCTCTGACCCGCACCCGACGATTGGTCCGGATCGGGCTGCTTTCCAACACCCAGAGCTTCGACATGGAATTCCTGGAACGCCTTGATCTGACCGCTCTGCTCCCGAACCGCTTCCTGAGCGCGGAAACGGGGTACTTGAAGCCGGACCGGTCGGCCTTCGAAACGGTCCAGAATCGGCTGGGCCTGTTCCCAGGTGAACTTGCCATGGTGGGCGACAGCTGGAATGACGATATCCTCGGTGCCCTGCGCGCCGGTTGGACAGCCATCTGGGTGAACCGGGAGGGCCGCCCTCGACCCGAACTTGACCCGGCTGCAGAACTGGTGCAGATCTCAAGCCTGGCCCAGGTGCCCTCGGTCATTGAGAATCTCCAGGCGGGAGCGCGCTGCAGCACCTGCCTGGGCTGATATCATTGCCTCACCTAGCCGAACCTCCAGCCACGCAGAAGGAGCTTGCATGACCCCTGCCACCGCCGAAACCATCTACGCCGAAGCCAAGAAGCGCATGAAGACTTCCGTCGAGACGCTCAAGAAGGAGATGGCCGCGATCCGGACCGGACGAGCCAACGTCGGCATCCTGGACACCCTCCACGTCGAGTACTATGGCGCCTCCATGCCCCTGTCGCAACTGGCCTCAGTGAGTGTGCCAGAGCCCTCCATGCTGATGATCGCCCCCTTCGACAAGACCGCCATCAAGGCCATCGAGACGGCCATCCTGAAATCCGACCTGGGCCTGAACCCCGGCAACGATGGCAATGTCGTGCGCCTACCTATTCCAGCCCTCACCCAGGATCGCCGCAAGGACCTCACCAAGCTCGTGAACAAACAGGGCGAGGAGATCAAGACCGCCATCCGCAATGTTCGCCGGGACGCCAATGAGGACGTCAAGAGACTGGAGAAGGATAAGCAGAGCCCCCTTAGCGAGGACGCGGCCAAGAAGTCCCTGGAGCTGATCCAGAAACTCACCGACGACTCCATCAAGGAAGTGGAAGAGATCGTCAAACATAAAGACGCTGAGATCCTGAAGATCTGACCCCGCACTTCGCTGATAGCCTTTCCCCATGGGCAAGCTCATCTTCGTCACCGGACCCGTACGCAGCGGCAAGAGCCGTTTCGCCCTTGAATTCGCCAGAACCTGGGGCGAGCAGGTGGTCTATGCGGCCACCTATCGCATAAACCCTGAGGATGAGGAAATGCTGGAGCGGATCCGGCGTCACCGCCTGGAGCGACCCTCCATCTGGCGCACCTTGGAAGCGCCGGGAGACATGGTGGAGGCCCTTTCTCGTTTGAATCCCCCGCCCTCGGGGGTGGTGTTGGACTGCCTGACTGTCTGGCTGGGAGGGCGGTTGGAGGCCTCTGATGAAGCGATCCAGGAGGGTTGGGAGCGCTTGCTGACCTACTTTCGCCGGGTACCCTGGCCGACGGTGGTCGTGGGCAACGAAGTGGGGTGGAGCCTCGTTCCCGGCGAACCGGAGCTGCGCCGGTTCCGCGACCTCGCGGGATGGCTCGCCCAGGCAACCGCCCAGGCCGCCGACGAAGCCTGGCTCTGCGTGGCAGGCTGCCCTGTGAAGCTAAAATAGCCCGGGCCGGAACCGCAAAGTCCAATAGCCACCTGCTCACCCTTCGAACATCTTGAGGGTCTCGTCCAGCTTCCGGAGCACGGTGAGAATCCTGAAGGGTTCGATCGGGATATAGTCCACGGCCCCGGCCGCCAAGGCTCGGTTCCGCTTCAAATCCACTGCCTCCTCCGTTCCCGCGAGCACCACTGGAAGCGGGCAGGCCTCCTGCTCGACGATCTGCTTACAAAATTCCAAGGGGCTCGAAAGCCGGAGCTGATTGTGAATGACGATCAGCCGGATCTTGCCCCAGTCGGAGTCCTCGCCTCCATGGAGCTTCAGGAAGGGGCGCAGCTTCCCAGTGATGTAGTCCAAGCTCAGGATTCCGAACTTGCGACCCAGACCTTCCGCCATGCGCCGCGCCAGTTCCTCTTTTTCCGTGACGAAGAGGATGGCGGGATCCCGGTCCACCCACAGGCGGACAGGAGGCAGGTCCGGTCCCTTGGAAATCCGGGCGACCCGGCGATTCTCGCCCGCGACAAAGTTCTCCCGATCTCGCTGGAGCTGGAGATTCTGCTGGTTCTCCAGCCAGCTGCGGTACTGTCCGAGAAGGGCCTGGTCCGCGTTTTCGGTGAAGGTCAAACCCACGAAGGTAGCGCCGAGGTAGGCGACCTTGGCGGGTGCGATCAGGCGCAGGTTGCCCTCCAAGGGGACTTCCAGGGTGGCTACCTCGCCCATGCGCAGGGCTTCGTGGATGTTCTGGTGGGGGTCCTTAAAAGCCAGTTCAACCCCTTCCAAGCCAAACCCTTTGACTTGCGCATCCAGCAGGGCACCGCGGCTGTTGCTGAAGGTGCAGACCGGCGCCGTCTCGGGAACGAAATCCGCGAGCCGGTGCCCGTCGGCACGGCGCAGGAGTCGAGGCGTTGCGAGCACGCAGCAGGTGAGGCCCTCCACTTCGCCAGAACCTTCGCAGTGGACCACGGCTTCGAACTTGAAGCCCCGGTCTTCCAGATGCATGGAGAGTTTTTCGCCCTTGGTCAACCCCCACTCCGCGAACTGCCGGGCGGGCATGGCCGCGGAGAATTGCTCCGCCTCGCAACTCAGGATCTGGAACTCTTCCCGACCCTCGCGATAGGCCAAGGTGATTTTGTCATTTGCCAGGTAGCGGCGCCGGATCATCATCTGAATGGCGAGGCTGTCTTCCAGGATGCGTTCGGTGGCCATGGGGGACTCGGATCAGAGCTTCGCAGCGACCGGCGGCAGCCAGCGCTGGAGGGCGACCCGGAGCGCGTCCAAGGTCACCGGTTTAGGGAGGTAGTCGTCCATGCCTGCCTGCAGGCAGCGTTCACGGTCGCCCTGCATGGCGTTGGCTGTCATGGCGAGGATCGGCACCCGCCGGGCGCCAGCCTGGGCTGCCCGGATCCGGCGCGTGGCCTCGAAGCCATCCATGACAGGCATCTGGCAATCCATCAGGACCAGATCGAAAGAACGAGCTGCCGTGGCAGTCACGGCCTCCGCGCCGTTCATAGCGAGATCCGCCTGGTAGCCCAGCTTGCCGAGCACTGCCAGAGCCACCCGCTGGTTCACGGGATTGTCTTCCACCAGCAACAGTTTCCAAGCCAGGGACTGCGCCCTGGGCGGTGCCTCGGAGAGCCCGCGCTGCTCGCTTTGACCGCGCGGTGAATGCGCGTTCTCGATGAGGCTCCGCAACTGGGAGGGCCGCAAGGGGAGCGTGAGGAATTCCTTGAACCCAACCCGGGTTCCTTCGGTCCGCTCCGCGGAACCATAGAGCGGCACCAACAGCACGCTCCGCAGGGCACCCAAAAGCTCTGGCCGGTGCAGGGATTCGAAAAAACGCCAACTCACCGCGCCTTCCGCAGATCCGCAAAGGAGAATCGCCCTCGGGCAGCCCTTCAGGGTCTCCAATGACTCTGGCGCGGGCTGCAGGAAGCGGGCGTCCACTCCCCATGCCGCAAGCTGCATCTTCACCACCCGGTAGGTATCCACTGATAGCCCGCAGAGGAAGATCAGGGGCTTCCAGGCCACCTCCTTCGGAGGTTCGGCCAGGGCTTCCAGGCGAAGAGTGAACCAGAAGGTGCTGCCCGCCCCCAGTTGGCTCTCCACCCCGATGCTGCCGCCCATGAGCTCGCAGAGACGCCGGCAGATGGCCAGGCCCAGGCCCGTACCCCCGTATTTCCGGGTGGTGGAGCTGTCTCCCTGGAAGAAGGACTGGAAGAGTCTTTCCACCACCTCCGGGCGCATGCCCACGCCAGCGTCCTTGACTTCTACTTTCAGCAGAATGGCGTTGGCATCCCGTTCCGCGACCCTGATGCGCACCTCCACCGCGCCCTGGGAGGTGAATTTGATGCCGTTATCCAGCAGGTTGGTGAGCACCTGCCGGAAGCGCACGGGATCGCCTTTGACTTGCAACGGGACTTCTGGTCCCAGGAAAGGCAGGAGTTCGATGCCCTTGGCGTGGGCCTTGACGCCGATCACCGCCAGCAGATCCTCCAGCACCTCCTGGAAGTCGAATTCGATGTGTTCCAGGGTCAGTTTGCCCGCCTCGATCTTGGAGAAGTCCAGGATATCGTTGATGAGCCTAAGCAGACTATCGGAGCTGCTGCGCACGGTCTCGGCGTACTCCCGTTGTTCTTCCGTGAGGGGAGTCTCCAGGAGGAGACCGCTCATGCCGATGATGCCGTTCATGGGCGTACGAATCTCGTGACTCATATTGGCCAGGAAATCCGATTTGAGATTCGAGAGCTCGAGGGCCTTGTCCCGAGCCTGGGCCAGTTCCCAGTTCTTCCACTCCAGCAACTCGGCCGCCTGAGTAAGCTCCGCCTCCGCCCGCTTGCGCTCGGTGATGTCGTGGAACTGCCAAAAATGGCCGAAGAAGTCCGTCCCCACGACGATGGGCACGAAATCCATGGAGAGCACCCGGCCATCCCGCAACGAGAACTCGATTCCGTTGCGGATCACGCACTCCTGCAGAATCTCCCGCAGCCGACGTTCCTCTGCGGCGGCATCCTGCACCTGCTCCAGGCACAGCGCGAGAAGTTCCGTGGCGCTGCTCTCGACCAGCAGGTGGGCGGCTACCGGGACCTTGAACAGGGTGCAGAAGGTCTCGTTGATGAGAGCGATCTCGCGATCCTGAGTCTCCACGAGGATGCCAGCCTGCATGTTCCCGATGAGGGCGCGCAGTCGGGAGGTGATGGTCGTCAGCACTGCCTCCGAGCGCTTGCGTTGGGTGATGTCGTTCAGCGTGCCGGAGACCCCCACCACCACCCCGTCCAGATCCGTGGTGATCCGGTTGTAAAGCTCCACCCAGCGGTGACCTCCGGCCTGCGTGGCGAACCGGTATTCGCCCCGGACTGCGTCCTCGCCAGTCTCCATGGCGTAGGTGAGGGCGTTCATGTAGCGGCCCTTGTCCGCAGGGTGCATGTAGCCCAGGAAGGGCTGCCCAAGGCTCTCTTCCAGCGTGAACCCAGTCACCACCGTCCAGGCCGGATTCAGGAGGGACCAGCGGCCCGCCCGGTCGATCTGGAACACGACCTCCTTCAGGTGGGCCACCAGGGCCTGGTAGCGGGCCAGTTCCTGGCAGGGATGGTGGGCCGCCAGGGTGACGGCCTGGTCCATGGCGTCGACGAAGACATCCCATTCCGGACCTGCGGGCAAGGGCTGCCCGGCGGTCGCCAAACGGACGAGGTGAGCTTCTAGCTGGGGATGGGGCATATTCTGGATGGATCCCGACAAGTCGTTACAGCTTCGTATCGGCCGCAAGGGCCGGATCATGTGATCCTGATACCCCCTGGAAGGAAACATCGACCAAGGGGCTCTTGCCTTAAAATATTTTCTTGTTTTTTTCGCTTTTTGCTCCATTCTGATAGCTGCCAAGCCGAACAAGGAGTGCCCCATGCCTGCCGCCGACCAAGCTGATCGCCTGAAAGTCCTGACCCGCACCCTGGCGGATATTGAACGTGCCTTTGGCAAGGGCGCGATCATGAAGCTGGGCGATCACATGAACGCCGAGGGGATCGACGTGATTTCCACCGGCTCCATCGCCCTGGATTCCGCCTTGGGCGTCGGTGGGGTTCCCATGGGCCGGGTGGTGGAGGTCTACGGCCCCGAGGCCAGCGGCAAGACCACTCTGGCGTTGCATATGGTCGCCCAGGCCCAAAAGAAGGGCGGTCTCGCCGCCTACATCGACGCCGAGCACGCCCTGGACCCCGAATACGCCAAGAACCTGGGCGTAGATATTGATAATTTATTCATCAGCCAGCCGGATAGCGGCGAACAGGCTCTGGAAATCTGCGACCAGCTGGTCCGCAGTGGTGCCTTGGACATCATCGTCATCGACTCCGTGGCCGCCCTGGTGCCCAAGGCCGAGATCGACGGCGAGATGGGTGACAGCCATGTGGGTCTCCAAGCCCGCCTCATGAGCCAGGCCCTGCGCAAGATGACGGCTTCCATCAGCAAGACCAACACCTGCGTGGTCTTCATCAACCAGATCCGCATGAAGATCGGGGTGATGTTTGGGAACCCCGAAACCACCTCCGGCGGAAATGCCCTCAAGTTCTACGCTTCCGTGCGCCTGGACGTGCGCAGCATCCAGAGCATCAAGGGCAATACAGGCGACCCGCTGGTCGCGGCCAAAGACGAAGATTCCTCCGTCACCGGCAAGAAAACCAAAGTGAAGGTGGTCAAGAACAAGGTCGCCCCGCCCCTCAAGATCGCCCTCTTCGACATCATGTACGGCGAGGGCATCAGCCGCACCAGCGAGCTGGTGGAGCTGGGCACCCAGCTGGAGATCATCCAGAAGAGCGGCTCCTGGTACTCCTACAAGGACAGCCGCCTTGGCCAGGGGGCAGAGAATGTGAAGACCCTCCTGAAGGATAACCCGGAGCTGGCGGACGAGATAGAAACCCAAATTCGTGCAAAACTTGGACTTAAGCCAACGGGAGCTTAGGGACCGTTACGGAATGGCTATTGTGTTTCAGGGCATTCCGGTCCAGACCCGCAGGCCAGCAGCGAATGCATGAGCGGGAACCCTCGCCCCCATCGAAGCACATGAGCA
>JANYIU010000114.1 GCA_025361955.1 Holophagaceae bacterium | reverse complement strand
AGGGTGTCCGGGGGGAACCAGAAGTCCAGGTAGGCTAGATGGCGGGCGGGGTATTCCCGGGCCCAGAAGCCAAGGCGCCTGGACCAGCCGAACTCTGCCGTGCTGGCGGGGACTCCCCAAGCCTCCATGCCTAAGTTTTGGGCTATGAAGAGCGCGCGGGGCAGGTGGAAGTCGGAGGTGACCACCACCACCCGATGGATGCCGAAGACGGACACGGCCCGTTTGAGGCTGTCATGGGTGCGGCGGCCAGCGAAGTCGCTGACGATGTGGGTGAGGGGGACTCCCTGCTTGATCAGCCAGCGGTGCATAGCCATGGGCTCGTTGTAGTTGGCGGCGCGGTTGTCGCCGGAGACCAGGAACCACTTCACCTTGCCGGACTGATAAAGCCGGAGGGCGGTCTCCAGTCGGGCCTCCAGCACCTGGGTGGGTTCACGGTCAGGGTTCACAGCCGCCCCCAGGATCAGCACCGGGACCTGGGTGACGGGCAGCGAGGCTTCCAGGTAGATCCGGCCGCGACTCTGTCGAGGAAACCATGCCAGGGTCCAGAACAGATCCCCTGCAATCAGCAGCGCCAAGGCGACCCCCAGCCACCGCCTAGGTCTGCCGCCGAGAGTAAGAAGGCCCGAGAGACTCATCGTGAGTTAGCATAGACCCGCAACCTTCCGGCTCCCAACGACCGTTCACATTCCCCTGGATTTTCCCTATGGCTGACTGGCTTCCCGAGCGACTACCCGAAGACGTGGAGGCCGAGCGCGCCCTCCTGGCGACCCTGTGTGCGCCGGGGGCGGAGCACGCCGCCAGCGAGATCGCCTTCCAGCTCACCGAAGAGGACTTCGTGGATCCGCGCCACCGGGCAGTCTTCAAGGCCATGCGGGATCTGCTGGAAGGCCAGATCGAAATCAATCCCCTCACCCTGAAGGATGTGCTGGACCAGAACGGGGACCTGGGGCGTGTGGGTGGCTATCCCGGCCTCGTGGAACTCCTGGGCGCCGAGGAGGTGGGCCGTCCCCAGGTGCTGGCGGACCTGCTGGCGCGTAAGCACAAGTTCCGGAAGCTGATCCGCCTGGGGGCCCAGATGGTGCGCCAGGCTGCCGAGGAGGAGGCCCCCCCCGAGACCCTGGTGGAGCAGGCGGCCACGGATCTGATGCGCTTGGCCCAGGGGCGCCAGCGCAAGGATCTGGAACACGTAGGCGATGTGGCTCGGAACGCGATGGAGGCACTCCTGGACCGCTTGGAAGGCCGCGGTTCCACCGGCCTGCGGGTAGGCTTCTCCCGCCTGGACGCCATCACCCAGGGCTTCCAGCCCGGCAACCTGATCATCCTCGCGGCCCGCCCAGGCATTGGCAAGACCGCCCTAGCCCTGAACTGGCTGCTGCGCGCGGCCATGTACCACAAGGCCCACGGGGCCATCTTCTCCCTGGAAATGAGCAAGGAGGAGGTCTTCAGCCGGCTCCTCTCCGCCCACGCCCGGGTGAACATGAAGCAGGTCCAGGCGGGGGCCTTCGACGACGCGGTGCAGGCCAAACTGCTGAAAAGCCGGGACGCCCTCATGGAGATGCCCATCTTCATCAACGATCAGGCCGGCATTACCGTGCGGGAGATTACTGCCATGGTGGATCGCCACCTGTCCCAGTCCAACCAGAAGCTGGACCTCCTCATCGTGGACTACCTGCAGCTCATGAGCAGTCCCCAGGACAGCCGCGCCGCCAAGCAGAGCGAGGCCGTGCGCATCGGCGAGATTTCCCGGGGTTTCAAGCTCCTCGCCAAGGACCACGGCATTCCCGTGGTGGTGCTCTCCCAGCTCAACCGGGAGGTGGAACACCGCCAGGGGGGTCGGCCCCAACTCTCGGATCTCCGGGACTCCGGGGCGATTGAACAGGATGCGGACATGGTGATGTTCATCCACCGCCGCATGAAGCCCACCATGGAAGGGGAGGATGAGGATCGCTCAGCGGAACTGCTCCTGTCTAAGCATCGCAATGGCCCCACGGGTGTCGTACCGCTCTACTTCGAGGGCGAGTACGCGACCTTCAGAGAAATGGAACGAACCACCGCTGGGGACCTGGGCTGATCCAGGCCAAAAAGGCTGGAACCGCGAATTTCGCGAAGCAACGCGAATGAAAAACAAGTGCGATGCGCTCGAGTCGCATGGCAATTCGCGGTTTCAAGTTCTTTTTCCCGGCTGTTAGCATCTCCCTTCATGCCTTCCGCCCTCCCGACCCTGCCCCTTTCCGCGAAGCTCACGGTGCTGCGCGGGGTGGGGCCTGCCTTCGCGACGGCCTTCGGAGAGAACGGCCTCGAGGCGGTGCGGGACCTGCTTTGGTCCCTGCCATACCGCTACGTGGATCGGGGCTCCGTGCTGCCAATCAGCGAACTGGATCGTCGACCGATTCATCCGGATCTGGGCCGCGAGATCGTGACGGTGCTGGGAGTTATCAAAGACCTGCGGCAGACCACCACTCGGGTCCAGCGCATGACGATCCTCGAGGCCCTCATGGATGACGGCACCGGGCACCTGCGTATGGTGTGGTTCAACCAGTCGTACTTGGCCCGGGTACTTAAGCTTGGGGATCGTATCCTGGCCTTCGGGCCCCTGAGTTTGGGGCGGCACGGCCTGGAAATGCGCGGTCCTGCCTTCGAAATCATGGGGCGAGGCACCGATGCCCCTGAGGATCTCTGGGTGCGCCGCTTCCTGCCCCTGTATCGCAAGCTGGGACCCATCACGGGCCACCTGCGCCAGCGCTTGGTGCAGGAAGCCCTGGCAAAGGTGCAAGCGCCTGAGGAATGGCTGCCCATGGAGCTGTCGCGGGGGCTGCCGGACACGCTCACGGCCCTGCGACTGCTGCATCAGCCTGTGGATGACAGCGATCCCAGGGAGCTGGAGACCCGCGTCACCCCTGCCCACCAGCGCCTAGCCTCCGAGGAGCTCTTCGCCTTTGCGCTGGGGGTGACCCTGCGCCGGGCCGGACGCATGCAGCGCCGGGGCATGGTGGTCCCCACCAGCCCGGAACTGCGGGAGCGCCTGAAGACTTTCCTGCCTTTCCGCCTCACCGGGGCCCAGCGCACGGCTTTCAAGGAGATCGTGGCGGATCTCACCTCGGGCCGCGTCATGCATCGCCTGCTGCAGGGAGATGTGGGCTCGGGCAAGACCCTGGTGGCCTTCCTGGCCATGGCCATGGTGGCCGAGACCGAGGGCCAGGCGGCACTGCTGGTGCCCACGGAAGTGCTCGCGCGCCAGCACGCCGCCACTTTCGAACGCTTGCTGAGGCAGGCTGCCCCGCGCATGCAGCTCCTGCTGGGAGCCATGAAGGCCGCGGAGAAGCGCGCTGCCTTGGAGCGCATCGCCAGCGGGGAAGCCCGCTACATCGTGGGCACCCATGCCCTGTTCCAGGAGAGCGTGGGTTTTTCGAAGCTGGAACTCGTGGTGGTGGACGAGCAGCACCGCTTCGGAGTCAAACAGCGGGAGGCTCTGAAGGCCAAAGGGCTGGATCCCCACTGGCTAGTCATGAGCGCCACGCCGATCCCACGATCGCTGGCCCTCGCCATCTTCGGGGACCTGGAACAGTCCGTGCTCGACGAACTGCCCCCCGGCCGTCAGCCCATCACTACGCGCCTGCTCGAGCCGGACGACGCGGAGCGGGCCTGGGCTGCGGTGGAGCGGGAACTCGAGGCGGGGCATCAGGCTTTCGTGGTGAGCCCCGCCATCGATCCCACGGACGAGACCAAGGTCCAGCTCCGGGATATCCAAGCCATGGAGGGCCTGCTTCGGGGCCGTTTCCCGGAGATTCCCATCGCGGTGGTGCATGGGCGGCTCAAGTCCGAAGAGCTGGAAGCGCGCATGGAATCTTTCGTCAAGGGGGAAGCGAAGATCCTGCTGGCCACGACCGTCATCGAGGTGGGCGTGGACGTGCCCAATGCGACCGTGATGGTGGTGGATCACGCGGAGCGCTTCGGCCTCTCCCAGCTGCATCAGCTGCGGGGCCGAGTGGGCCGCGGCA
Source organism: Holophagaceae bacterium (assembly GCA_025361955.1). Lineage (GTDB taxonomy): Bacteria > Acidobacteriota > Holophagae > Holophagales > Holophagaceae > UBA1801. The sequence continues at coordinate 719 of JANYIU010000114.1, read as the reverse complement.
GCGCCAGGAGCCACTTCCTGATGCTCAGCGGCAGTGAGACGGAACGGCTCCATGCTCTGGTAGAGACCCAGGACGGTTTCCGCATTGCCCAGCGGGATCTCGAGTTGCGGGGGCCCGGCGAGTTCTTTGGCACCCGGCAATCGGGTGTGCCTCAATTCCAGGTGGCGGATCTCGTGCGCGACCGCCAGCTCCTGATCAAGTGCCGCGAAGCCGCTGAAAAGGCTGCTGAGCGAGGTCTCAGTGAAGCCCAAACGGCTTGGCTGAAGCAGCAGCAGGCCCGGTTGAAGCTGGCGGAGATCAGCTGAGAAGGAATGCAAGAAGCTGGAGAGGATGCCTGTGTTCAAGGTCAGTCGCGAGGAGTTTGAAAGCTTGGTGAAGGAAGCGGTGGACGAGCTTCCGGAGGCTCTACGGGCGCGGATGAGCAATGTTGCGGTGGTAGTGAAGGAGCATCCCTCCTGGAGCGATCTCAATTCCGCCCGCGCTGACGACCAGGATGAGCCGGGCGGCCTGTTCGGTCTCTACCGAGGCGTGCCCTTGCCCGAGCGGGGCTTCTACTACGACAGGGTCCTGCCCGACCTGATCACCCTCTACCAATCCACCCATGAAGGGGCATGCGATTCCTTGGAGGAGCTGCGCGCAGAGGTTCGCATCACCGTGCGGCACGAGATCGCCCACCACTTCGGCATCGACGATGACCGCCTGGAGGAACTGGGAGCCTA
>JANYIU010000145.1 GCA_025361955.1 Holophagaceae bacterium | reverse complement strand
ACTTTCTTCATGAATGAGGCGGAACATCCCCTCCAGCTTCCCATCCAGGTCATCCAGGTAATGCACCAGGAGGGCTTCCGGGGTCTTGGGTAGTACCGGAGACCCGAACTCGAGCTTGCCGTGGTGGGCAAGAATGATATGCAAGATCTGCAGCCGCAATTCTTCCGGGAATCCGGGGAGCTGTTCCATCGCCTTTGCGACCCATTGGGTTTCCAGGGTGATGTGCCCCAGCAGATTGCCTGTATCCGTGTAGCCAAAGCTGCGCTGGTAACTCAGTTCAGCGGTCTTGCCCAGGTCGTGCAGGAGCACCCCGGCCAGGACGAGATCGCGGTTCAGGCTGCGGTAATGTTCGCAAGCCTCGCGAGCCATGCTGGCGACGGAAAGAGTGTGTTCCAGCAGGCCCCCCAGGTAGACGTGATGCAGGCTCTTCGCCGCCGGGGCCTTGGCGAAGGCGGCGCGGCGGTCCGCGTCCTGAACGAGCAGGGTGTCCAGGAGGCGACGGACCCAGGGATCCCCGATGCCCTGGATTAGGCCATCCAGCTCTTGGAGCATCGCCTCCACCGGACGCTTGGAGGTGGGGAAGAAATGGGAGAAATCCCCCACCTCCGAATCAGCGGCAAAGCGGACCTTATCGACCCGAATCTGTTTTCGGCCCTGGAATTCCTCCACCTTGCCCTTCACCTTCACGAAGACATCAGGCACCAATGCGGCGAATTCTCCCTCCACAGCCTTGAGATCCCATAGGAAGGCCTTGAGTTCCCCGCTGGCATCCGTCAGTTTGAGTTCCAGATATTCGCCACCGGTGCGGGTGGTCTTGTAGGCGGCATCCGTGGCCAGGAGGTAGCCGGTGACAGCATCTCCGGTCCTGAGATCGCAAATCATGGTCTGTTCGGACATATTCAATGCTCCGTGGGTGGCTTGGGCCGGGGAATCGTGGGATCTTCGCCCGGGCCGAAATCCACCGGAAGACGCTTCTCCTCCAGGATCTCCACCATGGACCATTGGCTGGCCTTGGCGACGGTACCGACAGGTATATCCAGAACACGCACCCGGAGGATGCGGTTGTAGACAGGGAACAGCAGTTCATCGCCGATACTAAGATCGAAACTTGCTTTCCGGGGCACCCCGTTCACGCGCACGACGCCCTCATCGCACAACTCCCGAGCCAGCTCGCGGCGCTTGAGCAGGTGGGTCTTCTTTAAAAACAAATCCAGTCGCAAGGTCAGCCCTTCAGAATCTGGTCCTTTGGGACCATGTAGCGGATGTTCGCCCGGACCCGTAACCCATTCAGATAATTCTGGATGGCATTCTGGGCCTTGGGTTCCTGCAGTTTCCCTAAAATCTGCGCCTTCACATCGGCGAAGGGTTTCACCGTATCCAGGTCGGAGGCGAGGAGCTGGATCAGATAGATGTCTGTATCCGTCTCAATGGGTGCGGAAACCTGATCCACCTTCAGGGCCAGAGCGGCCTCCTCGATGGAGGGGACCAGCAAGCCCTTGGCTACCCAGCCGAGATCCCCACCCAGACTCCGGGTAGGGCTCACAGAGTGTTCCTTCACCAGATCTTCGAAAGCTTTCCCGGATTTGAGATCGGTCTGGATTGCCTGGACCTTGGTTTTGGCGGCCTGCTGTTCCTCCGGTGTAACGCCTTTGGATAGGACCAGCTCACGGATGTGGAAGCGGTTGGGCTGCCGGTACTCGTCCTTGTGATCCTCATAGTAGGCCCTGAGTTCCTGGTCCTCGACGGCCACCCGGGAGAAGACCTCCCGGCGCAGAACTTCCTGCTGCGTCATCTGCTGGCGGGTCCGTTTGCGGTACTCGACGAGGCCGATGCCAAGGCTCGTGCGTAGGGCCTGTTCGAAATCAGAATCCGATTTGAACTGGTTCTCTTTCTTGATGTTTTCGACCGTGTCGTTGAGGTACTCGTCAGTGATCTGGACACCCAGGTCCACCGACTTGTCCTCAAGCACGAAGGAATCCACAAGGCCCTGGAGGGTCTTTTCCCGCGTGTCGCGCAGCTTTTCGTCGAGCTCCTTGCCGGAAAACTGCCGGTAGAGAGCCGCTGCTTCCTGCTCCACCGATTGCTGAAAGACTCGGCGGGTGATGACGTGGTTGTTGACCACCACCAGAATCTCTTCACGGACTTCCGCCCCGCATACGACCAAGGCAGGGAGGGCCGTCAGCAAACAGGATTTCAGCATTTAGTTGCTCCCAGAAACGGCGGGCTTAGGCTGCTTGATCTTTACGGCACCGACCTTTTCAGGTCCGGGGCTTTGGGTGAAGGGGATTTCCTTCTTGACGGTCTCCACGAAGTCCTTCATCACCTGCTCCTGGCGAGCCTGGGTGGCCAGTTGCTGGGCCTTCTCCTTGGCGGTCTCGAAGGGCTGAAGCTCGCTGGGCATGAGTTTCTCCACCAGAATGAGGTGGTACCCGTACTGGGATTTCACCGGTGCCCCGACTTCGCCGACCTTCTGGGTGCGCACGGCGGCTTCGAATTCCGGCACAAAGGACCCAAAGGAAATGTTCTCGTAGAGCCCACCCTTATCCTTGCTGCCGGGGTCGTCGGAGAACTCCTTGGCCAAGTCCTCGATCTTCTTGCCCCCCTTCAGGGCAGCCTGAACCTTGGCCACCTTGGCCTTGAGTTCTTCCTCGCTCAGGGTCTTGGCGTCTGGCGCCGGGCTTTCCTTGTTGCTCAACAGAATATGGCGGGCAGTGAAGGTTTCAGGGTTCTTGAACTTGTCCGGGTTCTTGGCGTAGAAGGCCTTGACGTCTTCGTCGGAGACCTTGATTTTTTCCTGCAGCTTGGCCCCGTCGCGTTCGAAGAGCGCGCGAACCAGAATATCCGTCTCCATCATCGCCCGTTTCCTGGCAAAGGCAGGGCCCTTGTCGAGCCCATCCTTGCGGGCCTTGGCCTCGAACAGCCGGGTCTGGAGATATTGCTCCTGGACCTGCTGCATGGCGCCCTCCGCCATGCCCATCTGCATGCGCTGCTGCGGGTTGTAGGCCATTTCCAGGAACATCAGGAATTCGGATTCCATGACCGGCTTGCCATTGATCCTGGCCAGGACTGTGTCCTTCCGGACTTCTGGCTTGGCGGGGGTCGCAGACTTGGCAGGGATTGCAGGCTTGGCAGCCGGCTTCGGGGCCTGCGTCGGAACTGGCGTTTGAGCCGCCAGGGTCAGGGTCAGCAAGGGTAGAAGGAGGAGGCTACGGAACATGAGAATCCTATAGGGAAGGGTGGTTAGTTGCGGCGTCCACCGAGGAGGCGGAGCAGGGAGAGGAAGATATTGTAAAGGCTGACGAAGAGGTTCAGGGCGAAACCCGCAGGATCGCTGTAATCCTGGGTTCGGAGCATGGCAGAGGTATCGTAGAGGATCTTGGCAGAGCAGGCGATGACCGCCACTGCGGAAATGATCAAGCTGAAGCCCTCCAGCTTGAAAATCCAAGCGATGAGCCCGCCGAAGAACATCACGCTGATGCCGATGATCACGAAATTCCTGAGGAAGCTGAAATCCTTCTTGCTGACGAAGGTGACACCGGTCAGCACCAGGAAGTCTCCGGCGGTCATGCCCGCTGCGGCGAAGACCACGCCGGGGCCGATGGTGGTGGCATAGATGATGGAGACCATCCCGGCCACATACCCTGAAATCCCTGTGAACAGGGCGTAGGCAAGCATGTTCAAGGGCCTTTTACGGCTCACCGCTTGAGCGAAAAAAATCGCCCCCATCTGGGCGGCAAAGATGAGCAGCATGAACATTCTTGGGCTGGATTGCAGGGCGGCATACCAAAGCGATGTGGTGGCCCAGGCAGCTAGAGCCGCCAGTCCGGCTACGGCGAATCCGCCCATGAGCCAGAGATAGACGCTGCGGACAAAGGCGATCCGGTCCTGAAGTCCTGCCTGCTCAGCGTAGCTGCGGCCTCCAATGTCCACATTCATGGTCAACCTCAATAAACCCCCAAGGGGGAACCTGCAATCTTACCATTCGAGCTCTTCCGTTGCCCGTCAGGACATAGGGAGTCCTGCCTCCTGGGATGACATCCTGGCTGGGAAGGTTCCCGGATTCGCGCCAGGTTTTCCCCGTACGGGTCTCCACAAGCCCGTCCTGCTAGGCTGAAAACGGAGGCATTGTGTGCTGAGCCTGATTTCATCGCGCTGGTGGTGGAAACTGCTGGAGCCCCATCGTCCGACCTTGACCAAGGGGCTGATGGCGACCATCGTGTGCAGTCTGGCGGCTTCCTGGGTGCCTTTCTGGTCTGGAAGGGCCGTGCATGCCCTGGAATTGGGGCAATGGAGCCTGAGTCGCAGATATCTGATCTGGATGCTTGTTTTTACAGCTGTGGCCGGGTTCAGCAGGTATCTGATGCGCAATATCCTGATCGGCCTGAGCCGCACCATTGAGAAGCTGCAGCGGGAGGCACTCTTTGATTTCTATCTGACCCGCCCCTTCTCGTTCTATGAGCGTTCCCGCATCGGCGACCTGATGAGCCGCATCGGTGACGATGTCAGCACCGTGCGGATGGCCACGGGACCGGGGCTCATGAGCTTTCTCCAGGTGGCCAGCATTCTGCCGATGACCCTGGCGCTCATGATCCACGCCAATCCGCGGCTGACCGGGATGGTCCTGATCCCTTTCCTGTTCCTCACGGTGGGGTTCTACGCCATCGGGAAGGTTAGCCACAGGGTCCAGCAGAAGTTGCAGCTGGTGACCTCCCAGCTCAACACCTTCAGCCACGAGACCATCAGCGGCGAGAAGGTAGTCCAGGCCTTCGGGCTGGAAGCGTATCGGGTGGACCAGTTCCACGAACTCAGCCGGGACCAGGCCCGCCTCAACATCCGCCAGTCCGTGATCTTCGGCTCGTACGGGCCGATCTCGGCCTTGATGGGCGGACTCGCGGCCCTCATCCTCATCGCCTACGGCGGCAGTCTGGTCCTGGCCAAAGTCCTGAGCCTGGGCGATCTCACGGCCTTCACGGGCTACTTGGTGGCCCTGGCTTGGCCCATCATGAGCATGGGCTGGGCCGCGAACCTGGTGCAACGGGCCAGGGCGGGACAGGAACGCATCGATCAAGTGATGGCCAGTCCCGAGGGGCCGTTGTTACCGGCCGAACCGCTGGTGCTCCCGGAGCGACCGGTGGCGGTACAAACGCAGCGCATGACGCACCGCTTCGAATCCGGCCGTGGCCTGGGTCCCTTGACCCTGGCCATTCCCCCCGGCGGAAGTCTGGCCGTGGTGGGCGGAATCGGCTCCGGCAAGACGATCCTGCTGCAACTGCTCGCGGGACTCCGGACCCCCATGGAAGGTGCCCTTCTGGTGGATGGTGAGCCCTTGACTGAGGATCGGTTGCGCAGGCACTGGGCGGCCTTGGGCTGGGTACCTCAGGAAGCCTTTCTGTTCTCGAATACGCTTCGGGAGAACCTGTCCATGGGGCGTCCGGAAGCCACCGAGCAGGAACTCTGGGACATCGCCCGGGTGGTCTGTCTGGACGATCTGATGGCGCACCTGCCCCTAGGGTTGGAGACGGTGGTGGGCGAGCGCGGCGTCGTGCTCTCCGGGGGCGAACGCCAGCGCACCGCTTTAGCCCGAGCACTGCTTCGCAAGCCCCGCCTCCTGATCCTGGATGATGCCCTCAGCGCCGTGGATGCCGAAACCGAGAGCCGGATCTTGAGCAACCTTCGCAGCTACCTGGGACAGACCACCCTGGTGCTGGCCACCCACCGCGTTTTCGTGGCGGAACTCTGCGAACACATTCTGGTGCTGGAAGAAGGGCATGTGGCCCAGTACGGCACCGCAGAAGAACTCGCAGAGCAGACGGGCACCTTCGCTCGCATGAAACAGCTTCAGAGTTTGGAGCGGGAGATCACTCAGCGAGGTGGCATAGAGGCACCCCAGCGCTGATTGGCTGCTCCGTCAGCCCTCTCGGAAAGTCACCTTGTTGATCTCGGTGAGGGTGGTGATGCCTAGGCGCACTTTCTCGACCGCGCTTTCGCGCAGGCTCTGCATGCCGTAGCGGCGGGCAGCGGCCTTGACCTCGCTGATGGAAGCCCGCTTGGTGATGAGTTCCCGCAACTCGTCGTTCATGCCCATGAATTCCACGATGGCTTGGCGGCCCCGGAAGCCGGTGCCGCTGCAGTCCACGCAGCCCACCTTGTCATAGAGGGTCGCGCTGCCTGCCCAGGCTGGGTCCAGGCCATTATCCAGGAGTTCCTGGGCGGACGGAGCCAGGGCGGGTCGTTTGCATTTGTGGCAAAGGGTCCGCACCAGGCGCTGAGCCAGGATGCAATTGAGGGCGGAGACGAAGTTGTAGACCTCCACGCCCATGTATTGGAAGCGGTAGATCACATCCAGGGTGTTGTTGGCATGCACCGTGGTGAACACCAGATGGCCCGTGAGGGCTGACTGGACGGCGATCTGGGCCGTTTCTGGATCGCGGATCTCGCCCACCAGGATCTTGTCGGGGTCGTGCCGGAGGATGGAGCGCAGACCCACGGCGAAGGTCAGCCCCTTCTTCTCATTCACGGGGATCTGGGTCACACCATCAAGCTGATATTCGACGGGATCCTCGATGGTGATGAGCTTGTCCTCGGGGCTCTTGATTTCACTAAGCACCGCATAGAGGGTCGTAGTCTTGCCGCTGCCGGTAGGACCCGTCACCAGGAACATGCCATAGGGTTCCTTGGAGTAGCGGCGGATCCGGCTCAGTTCGTTCTTGGAGAAGCCCAGTATGTCCAGGTTCAGGGTATGGAATTCCTCGCTGAGATTCTCCTTGTCCAGGATGCGGATCACGGCGTCCTCTCCGTGAATGGTCGGCATGATGGAGACGCGGAAATCGATGGCCCGGCCGCGTACCTTCAGCTTGAAGCGGCCATCCTGGGGCTTGCGCTTCTCGGCGATATCCAACTCGGACATGACCTTGATGCGGCTGATGATGGGACTGGCGAAGCGTTTGTCGATGGGTTCCGCGGCCGAATAGAGGCTGCCGTCGATGCGGTACTTGATCTGGAAGCCGGAGACGAGGGTCTCGAGATGGATGTCGGAAGCCCGGCGCTGCAGGGCATTGAAGATGGTCGTGTCCACCAGGCGGACGATGGGTGCTTCGTCCTTGTCGGTGAGACGCTCCAGGTCCAGCACCTCTTCGTCGATATCTTCCTCGCGCAAGACCTGGACCTTGAGAGCCTCTCCAGCCTCGTCCAGGACCTTCTGCCCGCTTTCGGACTTTTTCAGCACCTCTTGGATCTGGGCCTGATTGGCCCCCGCGAACCGCAAGGGGCGTTTGAGCTGGGCCCGAAGCAGATCCTGGGTGACGACATCCAGCGGATCCGCCATGGCCAGCCAGAGTACGCCGGCCTTCTCATGGACCGGCACGAAGTGATGCTTGATCATCAGGTCCAGAGGAATCGCCTGGAACAAGGCGAAATCCACAGGTTCCCTGGTGAGATCCAGGGTTGGGTACAGAGACGGGAGCTTGAAGTCAGTTCTGGTCAACTCCCCTGGGTCCAAAGACTGGGTCCGTTCGGATGAACCAGGATGCTTGCCGGATGCGGGAAGGTCGGAGGGAGGGTTGGACATGGCTCAATCTTAGGTGCCGTCGCAAAAAAACTGTGCAGTTTTGGTTATTTTGTTACGGCCCCTTAGGCCGGTCCACCACCTGCATGGCCAAGTTGTTTTACCACAACGGCATAGTGCGGAGAAGGCGGCATGAGATAAGGGGACTGACGGCACTTTTCTTGCGCAGGTTGGTTATCCCCATGGGAAAGGCCGCCTGTTCGGCGGCCTTTTACGCACAGCTAGGGGAGGCGCTTACATCTGATCCTTGAGGCCCTTGGCCGTTTTGAACACGACCTTACGGCCAGCGGGGATTTCGATCTTCTCCCCGGTCTTGGGATTGCGGCCCATCTTGGCCTTGGTGGCACGGACTTCAAAGGTGCCGAGGCCGAAGATGTTCACGCGCTTGCCGGCCAGCAAGGATTGCACGATCTCGTCGCGCAGACTGTCCAGAATGGATTTTGCCCGCGCCTTGGTGAGGTCATGGGCGTCGGCCATGGTGGCGGTCAACTCGGGGATGCCCAGAGTCTCGGGTTTGGAAGAGGTCTTGTTCATGGGATTCCTTTCTGCAAAGGAGAAGGCAGAGTGGGATCGGGGCATCTCGCTGCTCCGTCCCGGTTGAAGGCTGGAGCTGTGCTATTCGGCCGCTAGCGCGGTGACAGCGAGGTTGAGCTTGGCGTGGACGCCGGCGAACAGGCGGATATCCACGACGAAAGTGCCCAGGTCCTTGACGTGGGGGAGGCTGATGGTCTGCTTCTCGAGCTCGAAACCCTTGGCCTTGAGCAGTTCGGCCACATCCGCATTGGTGACGGAACCGAACAGATGACCATTCTCGCCGACCTTCTTGGCGACTGAGAGGCTGACGGCTTCGATCTTTTCCTTGAGTGCCTCGGCCACAGCAAGTTCCTTGGCCCGTAGCTTCAGGTTTTTTTCCTTTTCCAGCTCGATCTGGCGCTTGTTGCCCGCGGTGACGGGCAGGGCCTTCTTGCGGGGCAGTAGGAAGTTGCGGGCGTAACCGTCCTTGACGTTCACAACGTCGCCGCGCACGCCGAGGTTGGAGACGTTCTCGATAAGTAGGATTTCCATGTTGCACTCCAGTATTCACGGCCAGCGCGGGGCGCGTTGTCCCCTCTTGGTTAGGCAGGAAACCTGTTCCTGTCCGGATGCTCCGGTTTGCGGAGCCCCTGTCCCTCGGTGGGTTGAGGCCGGTCTATCGAAGCAGACAGTCTATCCGGTTCACCCCCTCTGGGAAAGCGGTTAGGGGCCGTTTCTTGTTTTTCCGCTGGCGTGTTGGGCATTTGGTAGGGACGCGCAAAGCTCGACACGGAGGCGCGGAGGGCGGCGGAGGATCGCAGAGGAAGATGGTTTTCTCCGGGATCCTCGTTCTTTTCTCCGGGCCTCCGCGTTGAGCTTTTCCCTTCCGCAATCAAACCGCCTGCCCTTGAGGTTCTGTCACAAGCCATGAATGCAGTCTGCGTCGACTTGCGCTGATGGTTGCGGCTATGGCTGCGCGGGACTACTCAGTTTCAACGGCTCCTTATGTCACTCTCACCACCGAGACGACAAGGTTTTGAAGCGACAGCGATTTAGTCTCAAGCCATAGACAGCCAGGATCCGCTTTCCGGCCGAAGGTGGATTTCGGAAAGTTCGTTTTCCTTGAAGAGGAAGTGAACACTGTTCCAGCTTCCGCAAGTCTCGCAGCGATCCAGGAAGTCCTGGGTCCTGCGTCCGCAGACGCTGCATTCGTAGCGAAGTTTGAGCACGCCGAGGTTGCGCAACAGCTGGCGGTATTCGTTGAGGGCCTGCTCCGTGCGTCCTCTGCGCCCGTGAATTTTGGCCATGAAGAAGAAGAGAATGGGCGAGTAGACCACCTGGGCCCGGACTTCCTGGAAAAGCACGAGGGCCTCGTCCAGGATCTCCAACCGGTAGTACATCTTCCCCAGAAAGAATTTGGCTGTGGTCAGGTGAGCGCTGGTGGCGGCCACTCGTTGGAGCACGGCGAGCCCCTCCGCGGGCCGTCCACACTGAATGAAGTAGTCCTCGATCTCCTGGAGCAGGGCGCCTTCCCCGGTAGTCCGGAAGCCTTCCAGCCAAATCTCCAGGCCCTGCGGCTCCTGGTCCTGGAGGATCATGCAGCGGCCAAGGGCGAGGTAGGCGGGCACGAAGGAGGCGTCCTCCTTGATGACCTGCTGGAAGATCAGGGAGGCATCCTTGAAGAGATCCGCCTCGACCTTCACCAGGCCCACTTGGAAAGAGAGGGCCGCGCCCTGGGCCTTCTCGGCTAGATTCAATTCCCCCTGGAAGCGGGAGACAAGCCGCTTGTGGACGTCCAGGGCTTCGTCCCAACGGCCAGCCTCCACATGGAGAGCCCGCAACCGTCGAAGGGCCCGGAGGGCGCTCTTGGGGTGATCCCCGGCCAGTTGCTTCAGGAGTTTGGCGGCGCCTTGGGGATTCCGGGCGGAGACCAGGGCATCCGCCAGCTGATACCTGGCTTCCACCAGCTCGGGTTGGGCGCGACAAAGGGTCTCCAAGTGCTTGACCGCCGTCTCCGTGTCGCCCTGCTTCATCAGGACATCGCCCAGAAGCAGGCTGGCGGGCACATGATCAGGGCGTTCCTTCAGGATGGCCTGGAGGGTCTGCCTGGCTTCTGACCACAACCCGTGGGACATGGAGACCTGGGCCTCCTGCATGAGGGTCGACATGCGCTTGCCCGCTCGAGTCGCGGCTGAGGCGCTGAAATTCTTCACCATCCGCCGGATTTCCATGTAGCCCGAATAGAGGACGTTCAGGACGAGCCCGGCGAAGAAGACCAGCAAGACCAGGAGGCGAACCTCGATCTGGACGTCCTTCCAAAGATGCACCTGCTCCGAGAAGACCGTCAGGTTGCCACTGTAGACCGTCACCAGCCAGGCCATGAACAGCCCGATGAGTAGTACGAAGATGATGTTGACCAGGCGCATGGATCGTCCTTGCTTGAAAGCGGTAGTGTGTCGCTATTTCGGGTGTTGGTCCAGCCACGCGCGGGCCGCCTTGAGATCCTCCCAAACGGCCCTCCTGACGTCCTGGGTGTACTGGCGCAGCACGTAGGCGGGGTGGAAGGTGGGCATGACCGGGATCCCGCCCAGCATTTCAAGGCGCTGCCACTGGCCCCGAATCCGCGTGATCCCGGTCAGCACGCCCAGCAGCTCCCGGAGCGGCGTCGCTCCGAGGGTCACGATGACGCCCGGGCGGAGCAACTCGATCTGCCGCCTCAGGTACGGCAGACAGCGCTGGGCTTCCTGAGGGGTGGGGGTGCGGTTGTCAGGGGGCCGGCACTTGACGATATTGGTGATGTAGACATCCTGTCGCTGGTAGCCGATGGCGGCGAGCATCTTTTCCAGCAGTTCACCCGCCTTGCCCACGAAGGGTCGGCCTTGGAGATCTTCGTCCCGCCCAGGTCCTTCGCCGATGAACAGCATCCGCGCGGTGGGATCGCCCTCGCCAAAGACGAACCGGATGCGTCCTGCGCCCAGCGGGCAGGCCAGGCAGTCCTGGATGCAGGTTTTCAGCAAGTCGAGGCTGGCAGTGGAGGCCACGGCTTCCAGGGGTGGACAGACCGCAGGATCCGTCGACGGGGCGATTGGGACGCGGTCCTCCTTCGGGCTGGGCTGTTCTGCTGGCGCCTGGACCGTGGGAACCTCTGGTTCTTCCTGGGGTTCGGGCACCAGGCCGAAGACTCCCAGATCCTGGAGGGCATCCCGCCATTGCTGCAAAGGATCGCTCATATGCTCTAGACTATCTCTACTGGAGCGAAAGGAATTCGGAACCTCGTCCCCCCTTCCCGCACTCGAGTGTTGGAGCAACGCATGCAGGTCCTCCCCAAACCAGAAACCCCCTTCGGGGACATAACCCAGTTTCACGAGGCCTTTGCCACGCTCTATCCTCGTCTGGTCGGTTATGGCCGTCGCTACGGGGCGGGCTATCCTGAGGACATCGCCCAGGAAGCCTTTGTCATTCTCATGCAGCGGGAAGAACCGGTAGAGCATCCCACCGCCTTCCTCTATGGAACGGTCCGGACCCTGGCGCTCACGGAACGCCGTCCCATGAAGAACCAGAACCTGAGTCTCGAGGTGGTGCTCGAGCCAGGGAAGGGCCCTGAAGCGGAAGAGCATCTGCTTCACCGCGAGGTCCGGGAACGGATGCAAACCCTTTCTCCCACCTTCCGGGAGGCCCTCTGGCTGTTTGTGGTGGAGGGGCTGTCCATCCGGGAGATCTCCGACATTCTGGAAATACCTGAGGCCACAGTGAAAACGCGAATCCACCGAGCCAAGGCCCAGCTCAAAGATCAACTCAATCCTTCAGGAGGCGTTCATGTCTTGGCTTGAACCCGCCCGCATCCATGAGTCTGCGGAAGACCGTGACCTGCGGGAATCACTGGGCCAGCTCCTTGGGTTCTCGGCCCGCAGCTTCTTCGATGTGGAGCCCACGTCGAAGATGATCGCCCTCGCCGAAGATCTGCGCCGTGAGGCCCTGCGTCGGCGGCACACCTCCCGCCGCAAACCCGTTTGGATGCTGCTGGCTGCCGGACTACCCCTGGCCCTCGCAGTGAGCGCTTTGGGCTCCTGGGGGTTCCAGCACAAGCAACGCGCCGATGCCTTGACCGCTGCCGTGGCCCAGAAAGAAGTAGAACTTCAGAACATGGTCAAGACTGCCGGGGAACGCCAGGTGCAGGGAACCCAGCCGACCTTGATCTCAGCCCCCGTTGTCTCAGCTCCCGTTCTGGCCAAGAACACGACGCAGCATGGGAAAGTCAAGGCCCGCCCCAATGGCGAGCTGGTGCTTGAAGTGAAGACCTACCAGTCGCCTTCGCTGGATACTCAGCCCGTCAAGGGGCAGTGATTCAAGGCCCCCAGTTCCCGCTACGATGAAGGGATTGGGGGCTCCATCATGTCCAACGGCTTGTCCATCCTGATCCTACTGGTCTCCGCACTGGCCGCGATCCTGGCGGGCATGGCCGTCTTCAGCAATAGCCGCCCGCCTGACGCCCGCGTCAATCAGGTCATGGATGACCTGGACGAGGTGAAGGCGGCGGTGAATCAGCTGCAGAAATCCGTGCTGCAGATCGAGCGCAAGATGGAAAAGGACCAGAAGGACGGCCGGGTCGAGCTGAAGGAACTGCTGGAGCGGATCGCCGACCGAATCGACAAAAGTCTGAAAGAAGCCGGGGTCTAGCCCATCGTACTCGAATAAAAGCAGCGACCCTTTTGCCAGCGGGGCACTCCGGTTCCTAACCTGGGCCTTCCCAAACGCTCCTAGCCAGCCTGGGAGTGCAGGCTGGGAGTCCAGCCCTTCTCGTTGAGCAAGCGGACGCCGATGACCCGGCTTAGGCGGAAGGCCATTTCTTCCTGGTGCAGATGGCAAAAGGCTCGCAAGTGCTCACCATCCACGGTTTGCGGTGTCACTTTGCGCAATTGGGCGCGATGGGCCGCGAGCGGCATGTAGGTCAGCTCCACCATGAGGTTGTAGCAGGCGGCGTATTCCAGGATGCGATGGGTCTCATCGGCGGCTTGGGCCCCGCTGCCGAGATGCAGCATGGGCACGCGGCGCTTGATCTCCTGGAACAGGTTCGGTTCCTCGCTCTGGATCCGCAACAAAGCTGCCTGGATGATTTGACGAACGGGTTCCAGGTGGGTGTTCATGCCTTTCTCGTCCACGAAGGCGAGACAAGCCAGGGACCACAGGTAGAGCGACTCGTTGCCGTCGATGCTCACAGGCAGGAAGCGCCCAGGTTTGGGCAGAAAGCCCGCCTGTTTGAGCAGGGCGAAGGCGTTCCCGGAACCATTGGCTTCCATGACGGTGTCCGAGATGGGCTTCAGTTCCAGGGAGGCCAGCTCGGGGCGCAGCTGCAGTTCCTCGGCCAGCCTCGCGGTCCGGGCCCGCACGAGACGAACGCCCTGCTGGACTTCCACTTCGCCCAGGCGCTGGGCCAGGTCGTTTAACAGCTGGGCTAGGGGCTGCGGCAAAATCGAATTCGGTTCACCCAGCCGCTCCCGAATGTCCTCCATGGCCACGCCTGAATCCAGGGCCCTGGTCAGGGTATCGGGTCCGAGACGGAAGCTCACCATGGCATCCAGGGTCTCCACTTCGGCCAGCTGGGCCAGCTGGAGCAGGCGATGAGGATTCTGGACCATGGGGGTGAGCATCTCCAGGGTGGGCTGGATCACCAGGGGCTGGTCCATCATCATGGGCGTCCAGTGGGACTCCGTGCCTCGGTGATCCCGCAACAGGTACTCGTGGGCCAAGGCTTCGCCATGGGGAGTCAAGGACAGATGCTGGTCGGCGTGGTCCATGGCCACCAGGCCCATGCGCTGCAGGAAGGGCAGGAAGACCCCTTGGGTCCGGAGGGCATCAAGGGGGTGGAGTGTCTGCAAAAAGGCCAGAAAAGGCTGCACGGCCAGAATCTGGTCCTTCCGCTCCAACAGGTGCCGCATGACGAACAGCCGGTCCTCGGCAGGGGGCATGTTCCAGAGTTTGAGATCATGCTCCAGCAAGGTGGCGAAAGCCCGCTCCGCCACCCAGCGCGGGGGGTGGGCAAGCACGGCGGGAAGCAGGGTATCCACCCGTCCCTCCCGGCTCCACAAGAGTCCCAGCCGGTGCAAGAGCGCGAAGATCAGCGTGGCGTCCCGCTCTTCCTTCAAAAGAGAGTTGCGGCTCAGGAGTTGGCCCAATTCCTTCTTGGCGGGCAACCCACCCTTCAGGACCCGCAGGCCCCCCATGCAGCGCAGCAGCACGGAGGTGAGGGCCAGGGAAAAACCGAAAGGGGGTGCCGCGGACAGTTGAAGATCGACGGCGCCCTGGAAGTTGAAAGCACCGTCGTCAAAATCGGCCAAAGCATCCGCCACGCGCGCGGTCACGATCCAGCCGTCGGAACTGGGCAGGATGAGGCCAAGATCCGCTAGCAGGCGCTGTGCGTCCGCTTCAAGGGGGGTCTGGTATTCAGCCAGGTTCTTGAGCGAGCGAAGGTGGCGGCTGTCCAGATCCGCAAGGGTGTTGGTCAGAAGTTTGTTGTCTTCGAGGTGGAAGACCATGGTCTTCAACAAACGCACTCGGCCCTCGGCTTCCGCTTCCCAGTGCTGGGGGATCGGGATCCTCCGGCATTCGCAGATTCTACAGAGCTGTTCGTCCGTGCAACTGGCCAACAACAGGTAGTAGGAATGCACCATGACCCTCACCCGCACCCGCCCCTGCAGGTGACCCTCCAGTGTCTCACGGATTGCCGGAATGCTCGAACGTGAAGTCCGGAAGGAGCGCGCGTCAGGACTGGGCTGACCAAGAAAAGCTTGGCCACCAAGGCCTGCCGCGCAGGCTGCACCAAGGTCTGAAAAGAAAGAACAGCAAGAAAAACAAAGGCCAGGAGTCCCGCTGCTGGGTTGGAGCTTCTGCGTGAACCTGGTGCAGCCGCGCAACGCCCCCGGTGTCTTTGGGGGGGTGAATCTTTCGCGGTGCTCCCAGGGGCGCATTCGTTCGCACCAGAAAGCATCGTTGACCCGATCGTCTTCCCGCTCTAGGCTCGTACGTTTAGCCCAAGGTTTCCGTGATCGCTCTCCGACCTGAAAATCCGCTCA
>JANYIU010000141.1 GCA_025361955.1 Holophagaceae bacterium | reverse complement strand
AAAAGATGAGGTTGAAAATTCGCAGTACAAAAAGCCGGGAACCTCAAGGGCCGGCTGTTCGGATGCGGAAGGGAAAAGCTCAACGCTGAGGCACAGAGAAAAGAGCGAGGATCCCGGAGAAAAAAATCTTCCTCCGAGACTCTCCGCCGCCCCTTGACAGGGAACTGACAACCTCCGCGTCGCGCTTTTCCCCTTGCAAGCAGCTTCCCTTTTTCGGCAGCCTGAACGCAGACATTGTTTTTAGCGCGACGGGTTGAAGGTCAGCGAGTACTCGTCACTTTGTGCAAGAAGGGGGGCCGGTCGGGGTCGCAGCCACGGGCCCGGGAAACCGCCTCCGCGAGGATATGGAAGCTCTGAATGGCGGCAATGGGGTCGAGGTGCTCCGACCAGGTCGTGGCCAGGGTGAGGTCACGTTCCGGTACATCGGCTGGAGCCGCGAGGATCACCTTCGCGCCGCGTTGGCGCATCTCGGCGGCGAGGGCCAGAATTTCCCTCTGTGCCGGCCCGCGCAGAGCGAACGCGAACAGTGGATAGCCCGCCGCGATCAAGGCCTGTGGGCCGTGTCTCACTTCCGCGGCACTGAAAGCCTCGGCTTGGATGCCGCAGGTCTCCTTCAGTTTGAGCGCCGCCTCTTTCGCGATGGCGAGGCCCATCCCGCGCGCGATGACCATGAGCCGTTCCGAACCCGCAAGGGTCGCGACGGCTCCGGACCAATCGAGTGCGCAGGCCTCTTCCAGCGCGGACGGAAGGAGACGCAGACCCTGCAGCAGATCCTCGCATTCGCACCAATGGGCAGTCAGCCTGGCGCCGGCGACCAGGCTGCAGATGAAACTCTTTGTCGCCGCCACACTGCGCTCGAGGCCCGCATGGAGGGGGAGAATCCACTCGGCCGTATTCCCCAAGGGTGACGAGGCTTCATTCAGGATGGCTGCCGTGGTCGCGCCCCCCTTCCTCAATTCGCGGATCGGTTCCACCACGTCGGGACTCTGACCGGATTGCGAAATGGCGATCGCCAACATGCGGTCGGCCATCAGGGGCGCCTGGTAGAGCGTGACGAGCGACATGGGCAGGGAGGTGACGAGTCGGCCCGAGCGGACCGTCAGGAGATAGGCGAGGTAGGCCGCTGCGTGATCCGAGCTGCCACGGGCGATAGTCACGATTCCAGCGGGGGGAGTGGCGCGGAGCGCAGCGCCGAGGGCCCGGTATTCTTCCAGATTCGTCGCCAGCAGCTCGGTCACGGCGCGTGGAGCGGAGCGAGCCTCCTCAAGCATCAGCGAGATCAATGTTCTCTCCTTCCACGAAGACGTTCATGAGCTCCAATGTCGAGGTCATGACCACGAGATCGGCCCAGCAATCGACGGCGATCCGGCCGCGATCATCCAGGTCGAGGTAGTTGGCTGGATAGGTCGAGACCCGGCGGGAAGCGTCATCGAGGGCTAGGCCGATCGAGACCAGGTTGCGCAGGGCGTCGTCCATGGTGAGCGTGCTGCCCGCGAGCGTCCCATCGGCCAACCGGATTCCTGCGCCGCATTTGGTCACGGTCTGTGAACCGAGGCGGTAGCTTCCATCCGGCATGCCCGCGCCTGCGGTGGCATCGGTGACGCAGTAGAGCTTGGGGATGGCGCGCAGCGCCGCGAGGATCGCGCCGGGATGCACGTGCAGAAAGTCCGGGATGATCTCCGCGTATTCAGCGTGCGCCAGAGCGGCCCCGACCACGCCCGGAGCGCGATGGTGCAAGCCTGTCATCGCGTTGAAGAGGTGCGCGTACCCGCGCGCTCCGGCTTGCATCGCCGCCACGCCTGTTTCATAGCTGCCCAGCGAATGCCCAAGTTGCGCCACGATCCCCAGCTTCCGAAGCGACGCAATAAGTTCGAGATGGCCTGCCAGCTCAGGTGCGAGTGTCACGATCCGAATGGGTGCGCGCGCGTGCAGCGCCAGGATCTCCTCGAGGGTGCCAAGCCGGAGGGCGGCAGGCTGTGCGCCCAGCTTCGCCTGGTTGATGAAGGGCCCTTCGAGGTGGATGCCAAGCACCCGGGCGCTGCCCGCAGCGCGCTCGTGAATCGTCGCGCCCACTTCGGTGAAGACCCGCTCAAGCTCGGCCCTTTCGGCGCTCACGGTCGTGGCCAGCAAACTAGTGGTGCCGTGGCGGGCATGCATCCGGGCCGCAGTCGTGACCGCTTCACAGCCGCTCATGATATCCGCGCCGCCTCCGCCATGGACGTGCAGATCAATGAAGCCGGGCAGGACCACGGGCAGACCCTCGACCGGAGCAGAGACAACCTCGCCCTCCGTGACCAGGATGCGTTCGGAGAAGCGGACGATGCCCCGCAGCCAACCGTCCGGCGTCAGGAGGGTCCCCTCGATCTGCCGCGGTTCGATGGCTGTTTTCTCTGGCCCAGATGACATTGCGATTTTCCTGTCGGATATTGCGGATCCTTCGGTCTGTCCTGGTCTTCAAAACAGATCTGCGCGGTCGTTCAGGAACGGGGGATCCTTCTATGATCGTATAATACCAGAATAGAACCACCGTGGAAATTGGTTTGCAGTCTAAGAGCAAAATACTTTTGATTGCTGGAATTGTCTGGTATTTTACTGGTATTCAAAACATTACTGGGCACCGCCTTGGAGTGCCGCTCGAAGCTCTTGCCCAGGCCTTGCCGTCTTTTCGACCTGCCTCATCGACGATGTTCTAATCAGATCTTCCTGGAGCTTGACCATGCAGCACGACCATCCAGGTTTCACTGAGAGCCTCTTCAACGCGGTCCCGCGGTGTCTCCCGAAGCTGGATGCCAGGTTCCGGCCACTGGCTGTGGGGATCCGAAATTACCGAAACAAACTGGCAGAATGCGGCGAGAGAGATCAGCTCCACATCGCCCTGGAGCAGAGCGGGGATTCCATCACGCGCAAGGAGATCGCCCTTTTTCCTGAACAAGCGGGGCGGGATGCGGACAACCTCCGCTACGCGTCATGGATTCTGAACTTCCTCATCTGGGCCCGCGGAGGCTGGCGCGTATTCCTCCAAGGTCCGCCTCGCCTTTGCGCCGCGCTGGCGGCTCAGTATGCGCCCGATGGAGCGCATGCGTTTGATGCCCGCTTGATGGAACAGGCCTTCGCCAGGCCCTTCGAGGTGTCCATCGTGGGGCTCCAGGGGCTGCCGGACGCGAAAGCCAAGTCGCTGTCCCTTGGGGGGCATCTGGAAGGTTGCCGCATAGGCTTCGATCTGGGCGCCAGCGATTACAAGATCGCGGCCGTGCAGGAAGGCCAGGTGGTCTTCAGCACCGAGCTCCCCTGGGATCCCAGGAACCAGCTCGATCCGGCCTATCACTACGATCGCATCTGCGCAGGACTGAGGCTCGCGGCCGCCCACCTGCCGCGGGTGGATGCCATCGGCGGCAGTTCCGCGGGCATCCTCGTCGAGAACCGGATCCGCGTGACTTCCCTCTTCCGCGCCGTTCCCAGGGAGGTTTTCCGAGAGCAAGTGGAGACCTTTTTTCCTAGACTGCAACAGGAATGGGGGGTCCCTCTGGAGGTGATCAACGATGGCGACGTGACCGCCCTGGCGGGGGCTATTTCGCTGGGTCTGACGGGCATCCTCGGCATCGCCATGGGCTCGAGCGAAGCGGTGGGCTTCCTCGACCGGGCAGGCCGAATCACTGGTTGGCTGAATGAACTGGCCTTCGCTCCCATCGATGCCAACCCCAATGCTGGAACCGATGACTGGTCCGGCAATCCCGGAATCGGTGCCGCCTATTTCTCCCAGCAGGCCGTGAACCGTCTGGCGCAGCAGGCGGGTATCCCACTTCCCTCTGAGCTGAGCCTCCCGGAACGTTTAAAGCAGGTGCAGGAACGGATGCAACAAGGAGACGCTGCCGCTTATGCGATTTTCGCCAGCATCGGCTGCTACCTTGGCTACACGATCCCGTGGTATGCCGAGTTCTATGATTTTGACCACGCGATGATCCTGGGCCGCGTGACCTCTGGGGCCGGCGGCGAGGTGATCCTCTCCCGCGCCCGGGAAGTGCTTTCCTCCGAATTCCCTGACATCTCTGAACGGATTTCGCTCTTCCTCCCGGACGAGAACAGCCGCCGGGTGGGCCAAGCGGTGGCCGCAGCGAGCCTGCCGCTGATCAACAGATAGGCACCGTGGTCAGGCCAGGTCAGACGACCCTTTCTGACGCAGCTGTTTCGGTTGTATCCTGCCTGCGGATTGGCAATCTGGCTTGTTTGGCTCGAAGCCTCGAGTCTCGGCTGTCTGCTTTTTTTGGGAGTACACATGATCATTCGTCCGGCTACCCCAACCGATGCTCCCTCCATCAGTGCGCTGATTCGCGGTGTGGCTCACTGCTTCACCCTTCATCCCGATGGGGCTGGCGCAGAGGACTTTCTGAGGACCATCTCCCCAGAAGGCATTGAAAGCTGCATCACCGCGCCCAATTTTCACTATCTGGCTGGATTCATGGAGGGCGAGCTCGTTGGCGTGGTCGCCATCCGGGACAATCATCATCTCCATCATTTGTTCGTTTCTCCGAAGTTTCATCACCGAGGTATCGCGAAGAAATTGTGGAGAGTGGCCATGAATGAAGCCGTCCAGCGTGGGAATCCTGGAGCATTCACAGTCAATTCCACGCCATTCGCCGTGCCGGTCTATGCATCATTTGGCTTCGAGATCTCTGGGCCAAAGGTCGAGACTAAGGGGATCTCCTACGTGCCGATGCAGCTCTCCAGTGGAGGCAATCCGCCTGGCTTTGCCTAGCTAGCCCTTCCGCCAGCCCACAGTGCCGTCCTTGCGGTCCTCCAGGACGATGCCCATGGCTTTCAACTCATCGCGGACGCGGTCGGCTTCGGGCCAGTTCTTTGCGGCCTTGGCTGCTCTGCGCTGTTCGATGAGAGCCTCGACCTCCTGGTCGATGGTGGCTTCTTCCTTGGGCCAGCCGGCGAAGATCTGGTTGGTCATGTCCAGGAAGGTCAGGACTGCGTCCCGTTCCTCGCGGGTGAGGGCGATCCGGTCGTCCTGGGCGTTGACATCGCTGATCAGGGTGAAGATCGCGGCCAGGGCCTCTGGCGCATTGAGATCGTCCAGCAGGGCGTCCCAGAAAGCCTCCTGGGCCGCCTCCAGTCGTTTGCTGGGATCGATGGCCTCCTTCCAGGTGCCCTGACCTGCGGGCGCGGCATCCTTCTCCATGCGCTTGCGGAAGATGCGGATGCGCTTCAGGGCATTCTCTGCGGCCCTCAAGCCCGCGAAGCTGAAGTTGTAGAGGCGGCGGTAATGGTTGCTCTGGATGGCGAACCGGAAGGTGAGCGGATCGAAACCCTTCTTCTGGAGGTCGCGCAGGGTATAGAAGTTGCCAAGGCTCTTGGACATCTTCTCGCCCTCCACCAGCAGGAATTCACCGTGGACCCACAGATTGACCCAAGGATGGTCCAGGCAGCCCTCGCTCTGGGCAATCTCGTTCTCGTGGTGCGGGAAGATGAGATCCACGCCGCCGCTGTGGATGTCCATGCGTTCGCCCAGGAGTTCCATGCCCATGGCGGAGCACTCGATGTGCCAGCCGGGGTGGCCGGGTCCCCAGGGACTCTCCCAGGAGGGCTCGCCGGGCTTGGCGGCCTTCCAGAGTACGAAGTCAGCGATGGCATCGCGCTCGTATTCGTCCGCATCCACACTGGCGCCCACCCTCATGCCTTCGCGATCGAGGTGGGCCAGGCAGCCATAGTTGGGCAGGCCCGCGATGCGGTAGTAGACCGAACCCTCGCGGGGATAGGCCAAGCCCTTCGCTGCCAGCCGCTGAATGAGGTCGATCATCTGGGGGATGTAGTCGGTGGCCCTGGGCAGGTAGGTGAAGCTGTCCTGATGGATCTTCACCGCCTCAAGATCGTCGAAGAAGGCCTTGGTGTATTTGTCCGTCAAGGCCCGCATGGCGGCGTGACGCGCCTCGCTGGGGGCTTCCGCGGGCAGGTCCTTCTGACTGTCGCGGATGATCTTGTCGTCCACATCCGTGATGTTCATGCAGTGCTTCACCTCGTAGCCCGCGACCTGGAAGGTGCGCTTGAGGAGATCCTGGAACAGGAACGTCCGGAGGTTGCCGATGTGCGCGTAGTTGTAGACCGTGGGGCCGCAGGTGTAGAGCGTGACGATCCCGGGCGTGATCGGCAGCACGGGTTCCACTTTGCGGGAGAGGGTGTTGAAGAGGTGGACGGAGGGCAGTGTGTTCATCCCATAAGCTAATCACTTCTCCCCGGAGTTCCCAAGCCTTGTTATTCGCCTATGTGGGCGCGCGAAATCCATTCAAGCAGGTGCTCCGGGAGCACCCGGCTGCGGCCATCGGGGCCTGTGACCAGGTGGACGGTCTGCCCCTCCGCGAGCTTGACCCGGTCCCGCCAGATCTCATAGGCGAACACGACCTTCCGGCGTCCGGCTTCCGCGAGCCGGGTCCTGACTTCCACCAGTTCGTCGTATTTCGCGGGGGCGCGGTACTTTACCTGGAGCTCGGCCACGCTCATCATGACCCCCTGGGCCTCCCATTCCGAGTAGCTCTGACCCAGTTCACGCAAGAACTCTGACCGCCCCAGTTCCATCCAGATGGGATACACCGAATGGTGCACGACGCCCATGGCATCGGTTTCGGCGTAGCGGACACGAATGGGGGTGATCGATTCCACGGGGGCCTCTCCAGCAGGTTCCATTGCGCACGCCTGGACATTCCAGTTTACAACTCGAAACGATCGACGCGTCCGTGACATCCTATAAGGGTCGGGGTTATCCCCTGCGGAGAATCCATGAAAGCCCTCGCGACCCTTTTGCTCATCGCTGCCCCCTTGATGGCCCAGTCGACCGTGAAGTGGGAGGAGAACTATGCCCATGCCGTTAAGCGCGCCCAGACCGAAAAGAAGATGATCCTGATGGATCTCTGGGCGGAATGGTGCCCCCCTTGCCAGTACTTGAAGACCAA
Source organism: Holophagaceae bacterium (assembly GCA_025361955.1). Classification (GTDB taxonomy): domain Bacteria; phylum Acidobacteriota; class Holophagae; order Holophagales; family Holophagaceae; genus UBA1801. The sequence continues at coordinate 1,249 of JANYIU010000141.1, read as the reverse complement.
GGTGTTCCCCACGCCTCAGGCCCAGGCGGCCCTGGCCAAGGTCGTGCCCTTATCCGTGATGGTGGAATACAAGGACCGCAAGCCCATCGAGGAGGGCGTCCGCCTGGCCAAGCAGTTCAATCTCGAAGCCTATCCCACGCTCATCATTCTGGATTCCAACGGCAAGGAACTCCGCAGGCAGGTGGGCGCCTTCCCCTCCGGGGTTGAACTGGCCAAGTGGATTGAGAGTAAGTAACTCATTCAATCCTGTCCTTCTCGCGAATTTCGACCCGGCGGATCTTGCCGCTGATGGTCTTGGGCAGCTCTTTGACCAACTCAATGAGGCGAGGGTATTTATAGGGAGCAGTGACCTGTTTGACGTGTTCCTGTAATTCCAACACGAGCTCGTCACTTGGGGCGTATTTCGAGGTGAGTACCACAGTGGCTTTGACGACCTGGCCGCGCAGGGGGTCTGGGGCAGCTGTCACGGCGCATTCCAGGACGGCCGGGTGCTCAAGCATGGCGCTTTCCACCTCGAAGGGGCCGATGCGGTAACCGAAACTCTTGATCACGTCGTCTTTGCGTCCTACGAACCAGTAGTAGCCGTCCTCGTCCCGCCAAGCGGTATCCCCGGTATGGTAGACGCCGTCGTGCCAGGCATAGTCAGTCAGTTCCTGGTCGCGATAGTAGCCGTCAAACATGCCGACGGGAACTTGCCGATCGGTGCGGAACACAATTTCACCCACTTCACCTACCTCGCAGGATCGGCCCTCATCGTCGGTGATATCCGCTTCGTAGCCAGGGGAGGGCAGGCCCATGGATCCCGGCCTTGGCTCCATCCACGGGTAGGTGGCCGCGACCACGGTGCATTCGGTCTGGCCTTAGCCTGCCCGCAGTTTGAGGCCGGTGAGGCGGAGGAACTGGGCATAGACTTCAGGATTGAGGGGTTCTCCGGCAATGGCGGCGTAGTTCAGCTTTGACAGGTCGTACAAGGACAGGTCTGCCTTGATGAGGTAGCGGTAGACCGTGGGTGGCGCGCAGAAGGAAGTCACGCCATGCTCGGCGGTGACTCTCAATAGATCCTTGGGGACGAACGTGTCGTAGTCGTAGACGAACACGGCACAGCCCGCGAGCCACTGGCCGTAGATTTTGCCCCACACGGACTTGGCCCAGCCCGTGTCGGACACCGTGAAGTGCAGCCCGCCGTCCTGGACGTTCTGCCAGTATTTTGCGGTGAGGATGTGCCCCAGCGGGTAGGTGAAGTTGTGCC
>JANYIU010000133.1 GCA_025361955.1 Holophagaceae bacterium | reverse complement strand
CCCCAGGCCAAAGTGCGGCGCGATGGGCAAGTCATTTCGATTCCCGCCTCAGGCATTGTCGCCGGCGACATCCTCGCGCTGGAGGCCGGCGATCTGGTCGCGGCCGATGCCCGGCTCATGGAAGCAGCCTCGCTCAAGTGTATCGAGTCCGCGCTCACCGGAGAGTCGGATGCGGTGACAAAGCAACCGCTGGCTTCGGAGCAGGGCGATGTCCAGCTCGGGGACCGTGAGAACATGGTGTTCATGGGCACCAGCATAGCCGCAGGTACTGGCCTGGCCGTGGTCGTGGCGGCAGCAATGAACACGGAACTCGGCCGCATTGCGGGTTTGATTGAAGAGGCGGGCGCCGAGCAGAGCACACCCCTTCAGCAGAAACTCAATTCGTTCGGGCGTGTCCTCGTCTGGGCGACACTGGGCATTGTTGCGCTGCTCTTTGGGCTAGGACTGCTTCGCGGGACAAAGCCCTTTGAGCTGTTCATGACCTCAGTCAGTCTCGCTGTGGCCGCCGTGCCGGAAGGGCTGCCCGCTGTCGTCACGGTGGCGCTCGCGCTCGGCGTGTTGCGGATGTCGCGCCGCCGCGCCCTGGTCCGCAAACTGCCCGCTGTCGAGACGCTCGGCTCGACGACAGTCATCTGCACGGACAAGACGGGAACCTTGACGGTCGGCGAAATGACAGTGCGCGCGCTCTATGTCGCCAGCCAAAGTTACGAAGTCACCGGTGAAGGCTACGGACCCGCCGGTGAGGTGCGCGTTGAGGGCAAGAAGGCAGATGCAACGCACACGGCGCCGTTGCTCGAATTGGCAACCATCCTTCTCGGCTGTAACAACGCGCACCTGGTCGACGAAGACGGGACGTGGAAAGTCGTCGGCGATCCCACCGAAGGCGCCTTGCTGGCCGCTGGCTCCAAAGCTGGGGGCAACCTGGAACGTATCGAGCATGAATTTCCCAAGCAGCAAGAAATCCCGTTCGATTCGGATCGCAAACGGAGCAGCGTTATCCGCCGCAAGCCGGACGGGAAGCTCCGGGCCTTGATCAACGGCGCGCCGGGCGTAGTTCTAGAACGCTGCACGAACCTTTACACTTGCTCCGGGATTCGCCCCCTGACCGACCCGGATCGCCAGCGTATCCTGGCGCAAACCACCACGATGGCACAACAAGCCCTCCGTGTGCTCGCCTCGGCCTATCGCGACCTGGACAGCAATTCGCCCGGCGACCTCACGGCGGACACCGTGGAGCGCGAACTTGTGTTCGTTGGGTTGACAGGGATGTACGACCCGCCCCGACCCGAGGCCAAAGACGCCGTGACGAAATGCCGCGCTGCGGGCATTCGCGTCGTGATGATAACCGGCGACCATCCTGAAACCGCAACGGCGATCGCGCGGGAAATCGGCATCGCTTCAGCCGACGAGGTGGCCATCGCGGGTGTCGAGTTGGACAAGATGTCCGACGACGAGCTCCACAAGCGCGTCCTCAAGATTTCCGTTTACGCTCGTGTCACCGCCGAGCATAAACTGCGCATCATTCGCGCCTGGAAAGCGAACGATGCAGTGGTGGCGATGACTGGCGATGGTGTAAACGACGCACCTGCCATCAAGGGCGCCGACATTGGCATCGCCATGGGGAAATCAGGCACGGAAGTGACCAAGCAGGCTTCGGACATGATCATTACGGATGACAACTTCGCCTCGATTGTCGCCGCCGTTGAAGAAGGCCGTGGTATTTACGACAACATTCGCAAGACCCTGCAATACCTACTCGCCGGCAACACCGGCGAACTGCTCCTCATGACCCTTTGTGTGGTCTTTGGCTTCCCGGCGCCGCTGCTGCCAATTCATTTGCTCTGGATCAACCTCGTGACCGACGGCCTGCCCGCGCTTTGCCTGGCTACCGATCCTATCGACCCCGATGTGATGAGGCGCCACCCGCGTCAGCGTTCTGAACGCATCACGGACCGCAGTTTTCTGCGCACGATGGGCCTCACCGGCTTCCTCACGGCTGGTGTTGCGTTCGCGGTTTACCTCTATGTTCTGAAGACTGGCACCACGGAAGCGGCCCGCACTTACGCATTCTCCGTTCTGGTCTTTGCCGAGCTCCTGCGCTCCTTCGGCGGCCGAAGTGAAACTAAGGCCGTTTGGCGCATCCCTTTCTTCACGAACATCAACCTCGCCATTGTGGTTTCCATTTCCATTTGCCTTCAGGTATGGAGTCAGCACAACGCGATGCTGGGCCGATTTCTGAAGTCGTCGTCGATGCCGCTCCCCGATTGCCTCGGGCTGCTTGCCATCGGAGCTCTCCCGCTGTTGGTACTCGAGATGGTGAAGGTGGTGAGGAGGCATGTTGGTTTTCGATCTCATCGCAAGAGCACGAGAACGAATCGCGAGCAATGAGGCTGGTGAAACTCAGGGTGACCATCGCCCCGGAGCCAATCCCATCCTCACATCTACGTTGCACAATGCACGATGCGTTTGCAGGTCTCGTGCAAGCTGCAAGCCCTTGACCATTGACATCGCTTACCAAAAGGTGACGTCCAAGGTCTTTAATTCGCCACGCTTCAAGAGGTTAGAGCTTAGCGGTGCGGAGTTGGTCCTCTCTTAGCTACTGAAGATGAGCCTTAGTCGACCATGATGAACGCACGCGAAACCAATCCACCGGCAGTTCCCCTCGCGAGCGACTGGGGCTCACGCAGCCACGTCCAGACGCTCGTAATGATGGTAGCGACCGCCATCGGAATCTATCTCTGTTACCGGCTGGCCCTGCCGTTTTTGGCAGCGCTCGTCTGGGCTCTGGCACTGGCAGTGTTGTTCAGCCCCTTCCACCGGAGGGTTGAATCAAATACAAAACACCCCAACCTGGCGGCCGCGATTACAGTTTTAACGGTCGGCCTTATCGTGGTCGCGCCTGCGACCTTCGTGGGGCAACGACTCATCCAGGAGGCAACGAAAGGAGCTGAACTCATCAAGACAAAGGCCGAGTCCGGCGAATGGAGGCGCGCTGTTGCCGCCCAGCCGCGCCTGGCTCCGGTAGCCGATTGGATCGAGCGGCACATTGACCTGCCAGTCGCGACGAACACTTTCGCCAACTGGCTGACTACCACCGCCGGATCGATTCTGAAAGGTTCCTTGGTGCAGGTGATAGCTTATGGCCTGACCTTCTATCTTCTTTTCTTCTTCCTGCGTGACCGTCGTGTGGCTCTCCAGTCGCTCCGATCTCTATCGCCACTCTCGGAACAGGAAATGGACCTGCTGTTTACTCGGGTCGGGGATACAATTTACGCCACGATCTACGGAACGCTGGCGGTCTCCGCGGTGCAGGGTTTGTTGGGGGGACTGATGTTCTGGTGGTTGGGTTTGCCGGCACCGTTGCTTTGGGGGCTGGTGATGGCTTTGCTGGCGGTGGTGCCGGTGCTGGGGGCCTTTGTCATTTGGATTCCGGCAGCCTTCTTTCTGGCCATGGATGGCAGTTGGGGAAAAGCCTTGATTCTCACCATATGGGGTTTGATTGTCGTCGGCGGCATCGACAACCTG
>JANYIU010000091.1 GCA_025361955.1 Holophagaceae bacterium | reverse complement strand
GTGCAGCCGCTGGGCCTGCAGGTTGGTCTCGCAGTCTCGGGCCTGCTGCCAACGCTCTGGGTTTTGACCACCTGTGCTTTACTACCCCCTATCCAAGCTGCCCAACGAAATAAATCGGAATCGTTCCGAACCTGCGAAAATTGAACTACTGTCATTTCTAACCAACCGGGGCCAGCACTGGCACCCCTGCATCGAAAGGAAAGATTATGAAAAGGATCATGATTCCTCTCCCAGTCGGGGTCCTTCGCACAGCCCTCGCGATGGCCCTCGTGGTGGCTTTTTCCCCCGCAGCCATAGCTGGCCCCCTGCTCACCAAGGCTCCGGCCAAATTCGACGACCTGATCAAGGCCGCGAAGGCGGAAGGCGAGCTCACGGTCATCGCCTGCCCTCACGACTGGGTCAACTACGGGGAGATCTTCCAGAAGTTCTCGGCGAAGTACGGCATCAAGCTGAACGAACTGAACCCTGACGGCAGCTCCGGCGAAGAGATCGAAGCCATCAAGGCCAATAAAAACAATAAGGGTCGCCAAGCCCCTGATGTCATCGATGTGGGCCTTTCCTTCGGCCCTCAGTTGAAGGCCGAAAGTCTGGTCGCCCCCTATAAGGTAGCCACCTGGAATTCCATTCCAGCCAATGTCAAGGATGCAGACGGTTATTGGTACGGCGATTATTACGGCGCCCTGGCCTTTGAAGTGAACACCGACCTCGTCAAGAATCCCCCGAAGGACTGGAAGGATCTGCTTAAACCTGAATATAAGGGTCAGATCGCCCTGGCCGGCGATCCCCGCACCTCCAACCAGGCTTTTCTGACGGTCGCCGCAGCGGGTGTCGCTAATGGCGGCAGCTTCAAAGACATCATGCCCGGGCTGCAATTCTTCAAGAAACTGAACGAGGTCGGCAACTTCGTACCGATCATCGCTGTCCCGGGTACCGTGGCCTCCGGCGAGACCCCGATCACCGTGCGTTGGGATTACAACGCCCTGAGCAACCGCGACAAGAGCGCCGGCAACCCCAACATTGGCGTCATAATTCCCACCACTGGCGTGGTGGCAGGCGTTTACATCCAGGCCATCAGCGCCTTTGCACCCCATCCTAACGCGGCCCGGCTGTACATGGAGTTCCTCTACTCCGACGAGGGCCAAATTCTCTGGCTAAAGGGCTATGGCCACCCGGTTCGCTTCAATGACATGGCCAAGCGCAAGGTCATTCCGGCCGACCTCGCCGCGAAGCTCCCGCCCGCTGCGGCCTATGCGAAGGCCCTGTTCCCCAGCATTGAGGAGCAGGAAGCCACCAAGAAAGCCACCGCCGAGAACTGGGACAAGATCGTCAACGTCCCCGTGACCAAAAAGTAACTTTCAAGCGCCATGATCGACCAACCCGCAGGTCAAAGGGGCGCGCGCAGCGTGCGCCCCTTTTCTTTGCCACCTTCACATGCTTGGCTCGGCATACTCCCCTTTGCCCTGTTCGCCCTGGCTTTCATGATCCTTCCCGCAGGCTCTCTCCTGCTGGGGAGCTTCCAGGATCCTCAAGGATCCTTCACCCTCGCAAACATCGCTCATCTAACCCGCCCCGACATTCTCAAGTGCTACCTCGTCAGCATTGAGGTCAGCGCCGTCACTGCCCTCGCCAGCGGCCTATTTGGGCTGCTTCTGGCCTATTCCGTGACCCTTGGTGGGCTCCCAAAGGGCCTGCGTTCGGGTCTGTTGACCTTTTCCGGCGTTGCGTCGAACTTTGCCGGTGTCCCACTGGCCTTCGCTTTCATCGCCACCATGGGCCGGGTCGGCATGGTAACGGTGGTGCTGAAAACAGTGTTCGGCATCAATCTCTACAATCACGGCTTCAGCCTCTATAGTTTCTGGGGCCTCTGCCTCACTTACCTCTACTTCCAATTGCCCTTGATGGTGCTCATCATCACCCCGTCCCTGGACGGGATGAAGAAGGAATGGCGGGAGGCCTCCGAGAGCCTCGGGGCATCGAAGACTCAGTATTGGCTCCACATCGGCCTGCCCATCCTGGCGCCTCCGCTGCTCTCCTCCATGATCCTCCTGTTCGGCAACGCTTTCGGCGCCTACGCCACTGCCTATGCCCTCACCGGCGGTTTACTGAACCTGGTGCCCATCCTCATCGGGGCGCAGATCCAGGGGGACGTGCTGCATGATCCCAACCTCGGCTACGCCTTGGCCTTTGGCATGGTGATTGTCATGACGATCTGCATCCTTGCGTACACTGCCCTGCAGAAGCATGCCTCGAGATGGCTGAAATGAGGGCGCGACGCGGCTGGGCCTGGATGTGGATGTTCCTGGGATCGCTGTACTTCTTCATTCCGCTGCTGGGAACCTTCCTTTTTTCGCTCCATGGCAAGCGCGGAGTCCTGAGTTTCGCGGCCTACCATCGGGTCTTTGCCGACCCCCATTTCCTGGAAACGTTCACCTTCTCCCTGCAGATGGCGATCCTCACCATCATCGTCGGCTTGACCCTGCTCATCCCGACGGTGATCTGGATCCACCTGCGCGCCCCCTGGGCCAAACCCATCGTCGAAACCTGCTCCCTGCTGCCCTTCGTCATCCCGCCGATCGTGCTGGTGTTCGGGCTGATCCGGATGTACAGCTCGCCGCCCTTCCAGATAGTCTCGAGCCGCGGACTACTGGTAGCTGGCTACGTGGTGCTTTCGTTCCCCTACATCTACCGATCTGTGGATGCGGGCTTGCGGGCCATCGACCTGCGCGGGTTGACTGAGGCTGCCCAGAGTCTTGGCGCCGGCTGGGGCACGATCATGTTTCGAGTCGTGCTGCCCAACATGCGGGTCTCACTGCTCAGCGCGGCCTTTCTCACCTTTTCCATCGTGATCGGTGAACTTACTCTTGCCGTCATGCTGGCCTGGCCTGCGTTCGGCCCCTACATGGCCCACGTTGGCCGCGATCTGGCTTACGAACCAGCCGCAATTGCCATCCTCAGTTTCCTCCTTACCTGGGGCCTGATCGGCCTCATGCAACTGGCCAGCCGCAGCATCGGCGGTCAGAGCTCCACCCTCGGCGGAACGCATTGAAAGGGAAATCTAAATGGCATTCCTCGACTTGCATGGAGTGGTCAAGCGGTTTGGTCGCAATGCCGTGGTGGACGGGTTCACCTTGGCCGTGCAGGAAGGCGAGTTCGTATCGTTCCTGGGCGGTTCGGGCTGCGGCAAGACCACCACGCTGCGCATGATCGCCGGCTTTGAGACCCCCTCCGAGGGCAGCATCCACATCAGCGGCACCGACGTGGTCTCCGTAGCCCCGAACAAGCGGGGCGTGGGGATGGTGTTCCAGAACTACGCGCTGTTCCCGAACATGACCGTGCGCAAGAACATCGAGTTCGGACTGATGGTGGCGAAATGGAGTTCGGCCGAAATCGGACAGCGCGTGGATGAGATGTTGACGCTGATCCACATGGAGGAACTTGGCGCCCGCTATCCCCACCAGATGTCCGGTGGCCAGCAGCAGCGAGCCTCCCTGGCCCGGGCCCTCGCCGTCCGTCCCAAGGTCCTACTCCTGGACGAACCCCTCTCGGCCCTGGACGCCAAAATTCGGGAACGGCTGCGCACGGAAATCCGGGCCATCCAGAAACAGACCGGGATCACGACGATTTATGTCACCCACGACCAGGAGGAGGCCCTCTCCCTGTCCGACCGCATCGTCGTCATGCAGTCGGGACGCATCGAACAGGTGGGCACACCGTTTGAAATCTACAACCGCCCGGCAACCCCGTTCGTGGCATCGTTCATCGGCAACTTGAACATCCTGGAGGCCACCGTGGTGGACGCTGCCCTTGGGCGGCTATCCGTGGCGGGCCAGGAGGTGTTCGCCGCGGGTCCGGTGGCCGCGGGTCCTGGCGTGAAACTCTCGCTCCGCCCGGAGATGTTGTCACTGGAAGACAGGCCCGAAGGCGCCAACAGCCTGGCTGGGACCTTGACCAACATCGTCTTTCTAGGCTCGATCGTGCGTTTGGCGATCGGGATTGGCAACCGCGAGGTTTTCCTGGACCGGTTCAACACCCCGCACCTCGCTTTGCCCGCCGTGGGGACGCAGGTTTCCATCAATTTCCCAAGGGAGGCCTGCCTGGTCACCGAGCCTGATCCCGCCGAAGCATTGGCAGGGGTTCTCCTTGCCAAGGGGAATTAGTGATCAGATAATGCCGGAACGTCCACAACTCCTTATACCCATTCGAGGTGCCCGTGCGCATTGCCTATATCGTCGGAACCGCCGTGGCCACGATGAAGGACGAGAAGCTTCGCGGCCATAGGCTCCTCCTTGCGAGAGAAGCCGACCTGGAAGGCAAGGTCCATGGCAAGCCCTTCGTCGCCGTGGACACCGTGGACGCCGGGACCGGCGACTTAGTGGTGATCACCGAAGGGAGTTCAGCCCGTCAGACCGACTCCACCCAGAACCTGCCTGTCGATGCCGTGGTCATCGGCGTCCTCGATTCCCTCGAGATGAGTGGAAAGGTTACTTTCAAGAAGAGTTGAAAAGGCATGGATTCCTCTCGCCGTATCATCAGCGTCGGCATCGACATCGGCACCACGACCACCCAACTCGTCTTCAGCGAGCTCACCCTGGTGGACGTGGCCCGGGCCGGACAGATCCCGCGTATCGACATTTCTGACCGGGCGGTGCTGCATACCAGCGACATCGTCTTCACCCCTTTGCTGGATGCCGAGACCATCGACGCAGAAGGGCTGGCTGCCATCCTTCGTGCCGAGTACCAGCGGGCAGGCATCGCGCCGGCGGACGTGGCGACTGGGGCCGTGATCATTACCGGCGAGACCGCGCGCAAGCAGAACGCCGACGAAGTTTTGAAGGCCATCGCGGGATTGGCCGGGGACTTCGTCGTCACCGTGGCGGGTCCCAATGTGGAAGGGATGATCGCTGGCCGCGGTTCGGGGGCGGCCAGCTGGTCCCGTCAGCATTTCACCACGGTCACCAACGTCGATATCGGGGGCGGCAGCGCCAACAGCGCTGTGTTCCGGCTGGGGAAGCTGCAAGCTTCGGCGGCCATGACCTACGGCGGGCGGATCATCGAACTGGACGGCAAGGTGGTGCGCTCGGTCACCGGCCCGGGCGAGGCCATCCTCGCCTCCGTTGGCCTCCGCCTGACCCCCGGAGATCGCCCTGCCCTGGGCGATCTGCGCCGGGTCACCCAGGCCATGGCAGAACTGACCGTCCATTTGATCGAAGGCACCCGTTCGCCGCTGGCCGAAAAGCTCTACCAGACCCCGCCGGTCCAAGCTGGCGGGAACGGGACCAGCCTCATGTTCTCTGGTGGCATCGGCTTCTACATCTACGCGCCGATCGCTCTGGCTTCGGTGGAGGCGGTCTCCCGCCACGGTGATATTGGCCCCCTACTCGCCGAAAGCGTGCGGCTCTTTCCCCCGTTGCAGAACCACCCCCTCCTGCGCCCCCAGGAGACCCAGCGCGCCACGGTGCTGGGCGCCAGTTCCCAGACCCTCACCCTGTCCGGTTCCACCATCTGGGCGGACCCGTCCATCCTGCCCCTGAAGAACGTCCCGGTGTTGCGCCCGGGGGCCGGGGACCCGTGGATCGAGCCGGCTGACCTGGCCACGGCCATCGGCGAAGCCCTGCGGCGCTGGGACTTGGGCAAGGAGAGCGGAAACTTCGCTATTGCGCTGGGGTTGGACGCCAACCTGGATTTCGCCCGGCTGCAAGCCTTTGCCAACGGCTTGGCCGAGTTCGCCCGCACCCTCCCGGCAGCAACCCCGCTCATCGTCATCATCAAGCACGACTATGCCCAGGCCCTTGGGCAGACCGTGAAAGGCCTCGCGGGCAGCAGACCCCTCCTCATCATTGATCAGGTCGGCCTCGAGGAAGGGGACTATATCGATATAGGCGCCCCGCTCATGGACGGGCGGGTTGTTCCGCTGGTGGTCAAGACCCTCATTTTTTATCACTGAGCCCCTGAAGGACCCCATGCTCCTGCGCACGAAGTTATTCGGCAAAACGTACGACTTCCCCGATCTCCGAGTCCTGATGGGCAAGGCCAACGGGGAGAAGTCGGGAGACCGGCTGGCGGGGCTGGCGGCGGACAATGCCGCGGAACGGGCCGCAGCCCGGCTGGTGCTGGCGGAAGTCCCGCTCTGGGCGCTGCGGGATAACCCGGCCGTCCCCTACGAACAGGATGAGGTCACCCGGGTCATCCACGACGCGTTGAATGAGACCGTTTACGCCGAGATCAAGGCCTGGACCGTGAGCGAGCTGCGCGAGTGGCTCCTGGACGATCGCCACGACGGCTCAGCCATTGCCCGCTGCGCCAACGGCCTTACCGCGGAGATGATCGCCGCGGTCACCAAGATCATGTCCAACATGGATCTGGCCTACGCGGCCAGCAAGATCCGGGTGCAACGACACAGCGCCAACACCATTGGCCTCGACCGCAGGCTTTCGGGCCGGCTGCAGCCGAACCACCCGACCGATTCACCCGAGGGCATCCGCGCCGAGATCTACGAGGGTCTCGCCTATGGCTGCGGTGATGCCGTCATCGGCATCAACCCCTCGGACGACAGCTATGCCTCCGTGGCCCGCCTGCTGGACATGAGCTATGGCGTGGTCAAGACCTGGGAGATCCCGGCCCAGACCTGTGTCCTGGCCCACGTCACCACGCAGATGAGGTGCCTGCAGTCGGGTTCGCCGGTGGGGTTGGTGTTCCAATCCATCTGCGGATCGCAGAAGGGCAATGACTCCTTCGGCATCTCGGTGGGGATGCTGGACGAGGCTTACCAGCTGGCCCGCAAGCACTGCTACCCCGCCGGGCCCCACTACATGTACTTCGAGACCGGCCAAGGTTCGGCGCTCTCGGCCAACGCCCACAACGGCTGGGACCAGCTCACCCTGGAAGCCCGCAATTACGGGCTGGCCCGGCGCTACTCTCCGTTCATCGTCAACACCGTGGTCGGCTTTATCGGCCCTGAGTACCTCTACGATACGGAACAGATCCACCGAGCTGGCCTGGAGGACCATTTCATGGGCAAACTGACCGGCATCTCCATGGGTTGCGATGTGTGCTACACCAATCACGCCCGCACCGACCAGGATTCTTCGGAGAACCTGGCAGTGATCCTGGCTGCCGCCGGTTGCAACTTTTTCATGGGCGTGCCCATGGCCGACGATTCCATGCTGTCCTACCAGTCCACCTCCTTCCACGACATCGCCACACTAAGGCACATGCTCCACTTGCGCCCGGCGCCTGAATTCGAGGTCTGGCTGGAGTCCCTCGGCTTGATGCGCGACGGGCGCCTGACCGACCTGGCGGGTGACCCGAGCTTCTTCCTTTCGCGGTGAGGCTGTTATGGAAAAAGATCGTCTGGAGGCAGTGATTCAGGCCGTGGTCAGGGAGCTGCAAGCCGCCGCGGCGGTGGCTGCCCCCGCAGCAGTAGCCGCTCCCTCGCCAGCGGCGGTGGCCCGCAAGCAGCGACCGGCACCCGGAGCAGAGGATGACCTCAGGATCGACCTTGCTGACCCGACCCTGCCGGCGGCCCGGAGCCGGAGCGGGATCCCCCACCCAGTGGATGCCGAAGGCTTAGTCGCCCTCATGGAATGCACCAGCTCCCGCATCGGCGTCGGCCGCGCGGGTCCGTGCCTTCGCACCGGCGCCCTCCACTTGTTCTTGAGCGACCTCGCTGTCACCAAGGACGCCTTGGCTCGGGACGTGGATCCCCAGTTGCTGGCGGAGCTGGGGCTGTTCCCGGTGCGGACTCGAGTGGAAGGGGGCAAGGAGGAATACCTCATCCGGCCTGACCTGGGTCGGCAGCTGAGCCAGGAAGCCCGCACGCTGATCTCCGAACGCTGCAGCAAAGGGCCCGACGTGCAAATCTGTGTCGGTGACGGCCTCTCCGCCCAGGCAGTGGAAACCAACCTCCGCAAGATCCTGCCCGTGCTCCAGGCAGGCTGCACCACGGCCGGACTCAAAATGGGGACGCCCTTCTTCATCCAATACTGCCGCGTGGGAGTGATGAACGACATCGGCGACCTGCTCCAACCCAAGGTGCTGATCCTGCTCATCGGCGAGCGCCCCGGTCTGGGCCGGGCCGATTCCATGAGTGCCTACATGGCCTATCGGCCCAAGGCCGGGGACACCGACGCGGAGCGGGATGTCATCTGTAACATCTTCGATGGCGGCGGAGTCAATCCTCTGGAGGCCGGGGCCTACGCCCTACGCTTGGCCCAGAAGATGCTGGCGAAACAGACTTCCGGCGTGAAGTTGAAACTGATGGAGGCATGATGGGCATCCTGGATCCTCTCCCGGCCAAGGCGCTGGCCGTGCGCCTGATCCCGCAGGTATCGCCGGCCTACGCTCGGACCCTGGGGCTGCGCCCCGGGCAATGCAGCCTGGGCCTCCTCACCGGGGACAACGACGACGCGACCTATGTGTCCATTGACGAAGCCACCAAGATGGCGGACGTGGAGGTGATCTATGCCCGGTCCTTCTACGCGGGGTCGCGTCACGCCTCGGGGCCCCTGTCGGGGGAGATCATCGCCATGATTGCCGGGCCGGACCCCGCGGAGGTCAGCTCGGGTCTGGATGCCGCCCTGCGCTATATGGCCGAACGGGCGCTCTGGTATTCCGCCGATGAGCAGGGCGGCATCACTTTCTTCCCCCACGTCATCGCCCAGATCGGGAGCTATCTCGCCAAGATCACCGGCCTACCCCCCCGGTCTGCGGTGGCCTACCTGGTAGCCCCTCCCCTGGAAGGCTGTTTCGCCCTGGATGCGGCGCTCAAGGCGGCCGCAGTGGAGATCGCTCTGTACACGGCGCCTCCGTCCGAAACCAACTTCATGGGCGCCATTCTAACCGGCGAACAATCCGCCTGCGAAGCGGCTGCCCAGGCCTTTCAGGCGGCGGTCCTGGAGGTCGCCCGGCAGCCCATTCTGTATTAGAACCTGTGCCCCTGAAGGAGCGCGACCATGGCCGAATTCGATGCAGACCTGATCTCCATCCAGGAAGCCCGGACCCTGGCCATGGCCGCGAAATCGGCCCAGGAACGCTGGTCCCTGGCCAGCCAGGAGGACGTGGACCGGGTCTGCGCCGCCATGGCCGAGGCAGGGGCGGCGGCCGCCGCAAGCCTAGCGAGCCTGGCGGTCGAGGAGACCGGTTACGGTGTGCGCGAGCATAAGACGCTGAAAAACCAGCTCTGCTCGACCCTCCTTTGGGACGCCATCCGTGACGTCAAAACCGTGGGAGTGATCGATCACGATGAGGCGCGCCGCATCTTCAGTGTCGCTTTGCCGATGGGCGTGGTTGCCGCCTTGGTGCCAAGTACGAACCCCACCTCCACGGCCTTTTTCAAGATCATGATCGCGGTGAAGGCCCGGGACGCGATCGTCCTCTCCCCCCATCCCGCGGCTGCAAGATGCACCTGCGCCGCCGCCACGGTCATGGCCGAAGCCGCAGAGCGCGCGGGCGCCCCCAAAGGGCTGATTGGGTGCATGACCAGCCTTTCCCTCCAGGGTACCCAAGAACTCCTGCGGCACCGGGCCGTAGCCTTGATTCTGGCCACCGGCGGCAGCGCCATGGTGCGCGCCGCCCACTCGGTCGGTAAGCCCGCCTACGGCGTTGGCCCCGGCAATGTCCCTTGTTACGTTGACCGCAGTGCTGACCTCGCTCAGGCAGCGCGCTACCTGGTCGCCAGCAAGGCCTTCGACCACTCGGTGATCTGCGCCACCGAACAGGCCGTGATCGTCGACGCCCCCGTGGCTGAGGCCTTTGCCCAGTTGGTGACCGATGAAGGCGCTCATTTCGTCGCCAACGCCGAGGCG
>JANYIU010000090.1 GCA_025361955.1 Holophagaceae bacterium | reverse complement strand
GATGCTGAAGCAAGCGCCGTGGGCGAATTGTTGGGGTCATGGGCCCATGAGGGGTGCACAGCAGGTTGAGTTGAGTGGACCTTTTCGGGCGCGGGGATTTGGATACTGAGTTTGGAGTCCCTCAAGCCTGGCAAAGACATTTCGCTAGGGATGAAGGCATGCAGCAGTGCATCGACCGAATTCAAACGGACTGGCAGGTTTGCGAGGTCAGGCTGGCTGTCGCGAACCATATCCTCAATTACACCCAGGCCAACTTGAGCTACCAGGTTGGTAGGCCGTCTGGCACTGTAATCGGCACTTGATTGGGTGATCAATGAAGTATTCAAATAACGGTCGCTTCGTCTCAGGTCCTGCCACTGGCGGGTAGCCATCAGTCCAAGGCTGCTGAAGCAGAGCAGCAATACCAACAATCTGACTGAGCCCAAGCGTAACTTGCTAGGCGGCAACCCTTCCCTTGATTTTTCTAAGGTCTTTTCCATCCGCTCACACTCCTGGAAAAACTTAGAGCCTTCCAATCATTGAGAGGAACGCATCTACAACCCGGGGATCAAAATGAGTTCCCCGGCTTTCAAGAATGTATTGAACGACCTCATCCTGGGGCATGGCTTTGCGATAAACACGATCGGAAGTCATCGCATCCCATACGTCCACGATTGCAAAAATCCGCGCTGTTTCGGGAATTTCTTCTCCTTTGAGTCCATTCGGGTAGCCGCTGCCATCCCATTTCTCATGGTGAAAGTAGGGGATCACCAGAGCAGAACGCAGGTATTCGATCGGAGAGAGCAGGTCATAAGCATATTGAGGATGCTTTTGCATCTCCGCCTGTTCAATATCGGTCAATTTCCCTGGTTTCTTTAGAATTATATCTGAAATTCCGATCTTGCCGACATCATGCAAGAGTGCTCCCCGGTAGATGTGAGTCAATTGTTCGTCGTGATAGCCCATCCTATTGGCCAACCGAATGGTTAAATCGACCACATTGTGCATATGGCGCTCGGTCTCGTTGTCCCGCAGATCGGTGGCTTTGGACCAGCCTTTGAGGGTGTCGTCATAGGCCTCAAGCAGATCCCGGTGAGACCGCTGGATGCTGGCAATCATGTGGTTGAAGCTATCCGTGAGTTCGGCAATTTCGTCGTTTGATTGACGGCTCAGTTTCACACTGAAATTTCCGTGGGCCACCTCTTTTGAAGCCTTCACCAACCCCAGGAGTGGGCGAGTGATCAGGTGCGAGATCGTCCCTCCCACGATCAGGACCAGGAAGAGCGCCAGTCCAACCAGAACCGCGAGTTGAGCCCGGGTAGCGGCGCTGGTCTGGACGAGCAGGTTCTTGGGGAGGGCGGTGCCCAGCAAGCCCAGATCCTGGCTACCGCGCAGCTTCCAGGGACTTAAGATCTCGCCGTAGTCAATGGTGTTGAAGGTCAGGCTGCGGTTGCCGCCACTGTCTCTGCGCAGGCTGCTGGCGTTTTGCCTTTCTAGAATGGCGGCGACATTGGACGAAGTCAAGCCAGGGGAAGCGAAGGTGCTGGCGATGGGTTTCCCATCCAGATCGTAGATGGTCATTTGAGAACCGATATCCTGGCGCATTTTACGGACCAGGGTGGACATTCCTTCTCCCACCAGGATTACCCCAGCAAATTTGTTGGCGTGGTCGTAAACCGGCCCGGCTAGGTAGAAATAATCACCCCAGGGAGCCCGCGCAAGGCCAGCGTATTTATCTCCCTTGGCATCTGTGTGACCGGTGACGACCTGCTCAACGAAAGACCATTGGCGGTAATTTGCAAGGCCTCCGGTAGTAAAAACATAATCCTCCACATACAGGCTCCCGGGGCGATGGCGCATGCTCAAGACCAACTTTCCCTGGGTGTCCAAGAACTCGACCGCATCCTCCTGATTGCCGATGGTATTGCCCAGTGTGGCCTTGCGCAGAGCTTCGGCATCTCGCGCCTGCAGGGCATCTCCCACACCTATCGTATAGGCGAGAATGCGTAAATCTGCCAGGCGGGCGTTTTCTTCCTGCACCATCCATTCGGAAGCCAGTTTGCCGCTCTCGACCAGTTGGGTATTGAAGCGTCGGTCGATATTTTCAAAGATGATTTGATACAGCACAAAGGCAACAACCGCTGCCATTGCAACTGCTATGAGCAGAAACGGCAGGGTGATCTTGGCCCGCACTGGGATCCACATGCCCGCTGGTTTGCCGGGGATGACCTTAAGATTGTCTGTGGGTGACCTTACTGCAAAAGATGCAGCGGTCGGAAAAGTCGGTTCCATCGTGCTATCCAGAGAACTACCTATTGAGTCTCAACGGCACGGAATCCTAATCCCTTTACTGCAATGCGTGGTATGACGCCAGGTGACGCTCTAGAACATCGCCTTCCGCATGAATCCTCAGGAGGCTGGGGAAGCCGCGAGACAAAATAACCCTTTTGTTGCGCGAGATTCCGATGCAGCCGCTCATCCCGTCCCAGCTCGTGCTTTGGCGAACCGATTCCCCCAGCGAGGCTCAATCCGAAAGGGACCACTTGCCGGAGCCGCCGAGCCCTGCGGCCAAGGTCGCGAAAAATCGGAATAGGGTCGGCTCATTGCCCTTGACTGAACTGCCGTGGGTCAAAACTTGGACTAGGGGCCAGCCGATGAGGACCAGCAGGGTGATCGAGACCGGTATCATCCAGACGCCTACGATCATGAGGCCGCCACAGACCACCTCCAGTAAGGCGATCCCGAGCCTCAGAACATTGGGAATCAGGAGGCTCCCCCGGGCGTGCAGCAATGGACTCAGCCCATGCTGGATCGCATAGCCGCCCACCACCAATCTCAGCAACAGCAGAGCCCAATCGGTGCGGTCTTTGGAAGCGGCCATGGCAGTCCCCTCAGCTCAGGGCTTGGCTTCAGGGGCAACCGGGACTTCCGGGGCCATGAGCAGGGTATCCGGTGACTTGGTGAAATCGGGGATAGGGTTCTTCGATTCTTCCAGGGGGGTTCCCAGTTCGTCCGCCAAGGCGGCTCCACCGTCCACGGGTGCGGCCATCCGGAAGGCCCAAGCTCGGCGATCATGGGTCGTCCGGTCCAATCCGGTGCGCGCATCCGAGGGCTGAAGGCTGGCGAGCCCTTGGTTGACTGAGCTGCGAGTCCTTGGCACGTAGGTAAAGATTGGAACCAGCACGAGGATGCCGACGAGGGGCCAGAACAGGGGGGAGGGGCTGGCGGGTTCCTGGGGGATGGGCTGAGCCTCCATGGGCAGACCCCACGTCGGAAGCGTGACCCGCCCCCCACCCTCCTGTGAAATCTCCAACAGGCCAGCACCCATGAGCTCGGCAACGACCTTGCACGTGTCTAGCTCGTCATAGCGCGTGATCTGGATCACGCTCTGAATGCTTTGGGGCTCCGAGAAATAGGTGAGGACCGTCTCTTGCTCATGACTGAGCCCGGAGCCCTTGGGATTCATGCTGGGGCGCCCCTCGAACACCGAAGATAGCTCCTGGTCGATATCAAGGCGGAGCGACAGGGCCTTATCGGTCTTCTTCAACGGCACATGGTTGTCCGGCAGTCGGCGCTGGACCTCTGGCCACTCATCCATGATGCGGGCGGCCTCCATGAGCACGGTGTCCACAGGAATGGGTGGGAAGTTCTCCCGATCCAGATCCAGGGGCAGCATGGAATCAAACCGGTAGTCACCTTCAATCCAGCGGAAGGTCCGGTAGATGATGGACATGGCCTGATTGAACAGCGCGTCCTGGAGATCCTGGGAGGACACCTTCCCGGATTCCAGCAGTAGGGACCCCATGCGTTTCAGTGTCTGCCGCTGCTTCTGGATCATTCCCAGCAGCTCGTCCCCGGAAAGGCGACCGAGCCTGACGAGCATGGCGCCCACGCGATCCTCCATGCGCACCTGGTTCGAATCGCAACCGACGATGTCGCCCTGGTCAAAGAATATCTTCACGAATTCCTGGCCGCGGGAAAGGACCAGCGTCCCACTCTTGCCCTGGGTCTTGATCATGTTGAACAAGGAGAAGAGGTCGAAATCTCGCAGTGAGCCTTCTAGGGCCATGATGTCACCTTATTCCTTGCGAACGGCGGCGTGGGAGGAGCTTGGTCCAGGAGCGCAGGAACAGCACGGCCAGAAGAATGACGCCAAGCCCTTGCCAAGTGGAGGCGGGGTCCTGAATGATCTCACCCGGGAAGCGCACGGATCGCCCCGTCGCAAACACGATACCCAGGGCGAAGGCCAGAAAACCGAACTCCAGGAAGCCCTGACGGGTGGCGCCCAGGAAGCTGAGATCCAGACCGGGCCCCAACACGATCAGGAGCTTGTGGATCCAGCGCTGGGAGTGTTGGTATCTGCCGACCTCTTCCACCTTTTTCTTCCGGCTTTCACCATGGAGGCCATCCTTGAGCACGAACAGGTGATGGCACTTGGAACATACGTTCACATCCGGGCAATCCGTGGTGTGGAAGGGCTCCCCACAGCGTGTGCACTGGGTCGGATGGGCTTGACTGATGCTTCGTCTGAGCCGAATCAGCAGCGCTCCCGCGGCCAACAGGGTCGCGATGATCCAGAACAGCGTTTCCCTGCCTTGGATTCGCTCCACCCAGTTCCCATCCTTGGATGGCTGACCCCCGGCGATGGCGGCGCTGCGAGCGGAGGTATCCTGGAGTGGCACCGCGAAGGTCCGCTGATCGTTGCGCGACTGATTCGCGGCCATGAGGCCTTTCATGAAATCAGGCGCCATCGTGCGAGCCTCTTCCTGTTTGGCTATGCCGGTGCTGCTATCGAGCTGCCTGAAGGCGACTACGCTCTGGTTCAACGGAATCTCCGGGATGAGTCGCTCGGAGGCTCGGGAGGCCTCATCGAAATCCTTCTTGGCCTCTTCCAGTTTCCCCTGCTGGAAACGGGCGACTCCCAGATTGTTCAGTACCTCAGCCCTATCAGCATGCCGCGTCATCAGCGCCGCAAAGGTTGCTTCAGCTGCGCTCCAGTCTTGGGTTGCGAGTTGTCGCCAGCCTTTCAGAAATTCTTGATCCGTGGCGGGCAATGCCTTGATGCCCAGCTCCTCCAAGGGACGAGTCTGGGGCTGGATCTGCAGGCTGACGAGGCTGGGGGGAGGGATCCTCGCGGCTTCGGGTTCCATGAGCGCCAAGGCCGGATGGACCAACTGGAGTAGGATGACGAAAAAGGAAATTTTGACCTCGGGCCTGAACATGAAGGGTGCCAGCAGCCACAACCAGAACATGGCCGCCACACTCGGATCTAGCCCCACGATGACGGGCAGGGCCAGCATCAAGGCCCCGATCAGGGCCATGGCCAGGGATCCCATCCCACGCTTCGATAGGGGTTCTTCCCACAAATAGCGGAACACATTCCGATAACGAAGGGACAGGACAATGGCCCAGCCCCAGAGTAGGACGGAGGCCATCAGCCGCAGCCAGGCCACGTGCTGCACGAGCCAGAGCCACCGATGGGTGGGATGGACTAGACGGAGCCTGGTCAACTGGAGCACATCCGGCAGGCTGTCCACATAGCCCTTGAGGCCTGTCTGCCGAAGGAGGATGATCCTGGTCCCCAGCAGGATGGGCTGCTCGGGAGCCCAGCGCTCAATGGCCTTGATGGCTTCCAGCCCCCTGGTAGGGTGGCCTTGATCGCCTTGTTGCCGCGCCCAGAGGGACATGGCCTCTACCAGCGGGGTGACATCATGGGTACCGAACGCACGCCGCAGGATCTCCACATCATTGATGGCCGCTTTGATCGCGTTGGAATCCCCAGAGGTGAAGGCCTTCTTGAGCTGCTCCGCCCTGTGGCTGAGCGCGATAGCTGGGGCCAGCTCCGGCACGACCGGCTTAGACGCGGTCAGCTTGGGCGCAGCCAGCTGAGGCACCGCCGACTGGGCCAGGCCGGCAGACGCACTCACAGCCAGACTGAGAAAAACCAGGACACCGATTAGGGCTTGGAGGAGCGATCGGGAGGTTAGGGGCCGTTGCAAAACGACCTGGGCTGTCCTGGTTATTTGATTCCAGCCCCTTAGGCCGGTCCAGCCCTGCCATGACCCAGTTGTTTTGGCGCAACGGCTTTTCATCTCAAGCCCTTCATCGCAAGCAATGCCTGCTCGGCCAGCAGTTGGAAGGGGGCCGAAAGGGACGCTTCTGGCACCACTGGATTCATAGATACCCCGACATTTACTCGCAGACTATCACACTCTCTGGTCACAGCGCGGATCCTACTCGCAAGGAAGGCTCCCAGGAACTCAGCGAAGCTCAAGCCCAATAGGGCAATGGTCAGATCCCAGCACCTCAGGATGGATCCTCACTTCCTGAACCTCGCCCAGGAGCGCCGTGGACACCAGAAAGTGATCAATACGCCACCCGACATTCTTCTCTCGGGCATCACCGCGGGCGGTCCACCAGGTATACAGGCCGGCCACACCTGGATTCCGTTCGCGCAACACGTCATGTAGACCGGCGGCCAGATACAACTTGAAATCCTCTCGCTCCTCATCGGTGAAGCCGGGATTCAAGCGGTTATCCTTCGGCCGCGCGAGATCGATCTCTTCGGGCGCGACATTCATATCCCCAGTGACGATGAGCTTCCGGCCGGCGGTGTGCTGCCGCGTCACGAAGGCCGCGAGGTCCTTCGCAAACTGCCGCTTGTAGGGCAGTCTTACTAGTCCTGCGGAGGCGTTGGGGAAGTACCCCCCGGCAAAAACAAGATCACCCTTGGTGCTGATCACCAAGCGCCCTTCCCGGTCGTATTCCTCGATACCCAGGCCGTGGACATGAGCGAAGCCCAGCTCCTTCTTGGTGAGCGTCGCGGAGCCTGCATAACCCTTCTTATGCAGCGCCGGGCACCAGGCTACATCGAAGACCGCTTCCAGCTCCCGACGCACGCCCAGATCCACCTGCTCCCAGTCCGCACGGATCTCCTGGAGCGACAGAACGTCCGGATCGGTGCCTTCGAGCCACGCCATGAAGCCCTGCTTCAGAACTGCACGGAATCCATTGACGTTCCAACTGACAAAGCGCATCAGCTCCTCCCCTGGCACAAGCTTCAACGAAGAAGAAGGGAAAAAAGAACAAGACAACAGGATAGGCAGGCTGGGTCGAAGGCAAAAAACCGTTTTTGAACCTGCCTTGCCTGCCTATCCTATTTCAAATCATTCGGTTGATCCGGTCATTTTACGATGAAGCCAGGTTTAGCATCCGCGGGTGGCGCGATCAAGTAAGGCATCGAGTTGCTGTCGCTGGCGGCCAGGAGCATGCCTTGGCTTTCGAAGCCCATGAGGGTGCGCGGGGCAAGATTGGCGACCACCACGATCTTGCGGCCGACCAGTTCTTCCGGGGTATAGGCCTCCTTGATGCCCCCCAGGATGGTGCGCGTCTCGAAGCCCAGATCCACGGTCATCTTGATGAGCTTCTTGCTCTTGGGCACGGCTTCGGCAGTGATTACCAGTCCTACCCGCAGATCGGTCTTCGAGAAGGTGTCATAGTCGATGTTCTCCTTGAGTGGAGCGTACTCCACCGGCGTTTCTGCGACCGCTGTGGGCGCTGCCAGAGTTGGTTCGGCCATTTCCTTCATGACGGTCTCCTTGTCAATGCGTTGGAAGAGGGGTTTGGGCTCGCCAACGGGGCCGGGAGCCGATGCTTCATACTGGAAGTCGGCAAAGCGCTGTTCGACCACCTTGCCTGCCATCCCTAGGCTCTCCCAAAGCTGTTGGGCCAACTCAGGCATCACTGGGGCCACCAGGATCGCGGTGGCACGCAGGGATCGGTAGAGCTGGCAAAGCACCGTGTCCAGTTTGGCCTGGTTGGCGTCGTCCTTGGCCAGCTTCCAAGGTTCGGCCTTGACGATGTAGCCATCCAGATAGCGGAGATAAGCCCAGAGGTGATCCAGAGCGCCGCTGAAATCGTGTTTCTCGGCCAAGGCCAGATAGACAGGAGCGATCTTCCGGCCTTGCTCCGCGACCTCGCGATCGAGGTCGTCAAACAGGACCGCCACGGGTACCACACCCCCGCGGTAACGTTGGAGCATGCTAAGGGAGCGGGAAGCGAGGTTGCCCAAGCCATTGGCCAGGTCGGCGTTCAGACGTTCCATGAAACCCTCGAAAGAGAAACTGCGGTCGTGGCCGATCTGCATGTCGCGCAGCAGGAAGTAACGGCCCGCATCGTTGCCGAAGCGCAGGAGATCGTCTGGGCGGACAATGTTGCCCTTGGATTTGGACATTTTATCCTCACCCATGAGCCACCAACCGTGGGCCAGGATGGTCTTGGGCAGCAGTGCGCGGATGCGGGCGGGCAGTTCACCGTTCAAGTCTTCGCCCTCCTGGCGGAACATGGCCATGAGGAAGGCAGGCCAGTAGACTGCGTGGAAGCGGAGGATGTCCTTGCCCACCAACTGCAGTGTGGGCGGCCAGAAACCCTCCCTGCAGGCGGACAGGTAGTTGAGCAGCGCGTCAAACCAGACGTAGACCACGTGCCGGTCGTCGCCGGGTACGGGGATTCCCCAGGTGATGCTGGTGCGGCTGATGCTGAGGTCTTGCAGGTTGCCCCGCGCTCCGCCTGGAGCTACAAACTGTTTCACTTCGTTGAGTCGGAAGTCGGGCAAGGCGAAATCGGGATATTTCTCATACAGCTGGATGAGCCAATGCTCGTAGGTGGAAAGTTTGAAGAAGTAGCTCTCCTCCTCCAACTCCACCAACTGATGGGCCAGTCCCTGGGTCTGGAGCTCCTTGGCCTGAGTCTCGGTGACGTAAGCTTCGTCAGAGACGGAATAGAGACCCTTGTAGGTGGCCTTGTAGATGTCTCCAGTGTCGAGGAGCTGCTTGAACCGCTCCTGAACGACGGCCTTGTGCTGGGCGTGAGTGGTGCGCACAAAGTGATCATTCGTGAGGCCCATGCGCTTCCAAAGGTTCTCGAAGTTGGGCATCACCTCGTCCGCCAACTGTTGGGGCGTGATGCCGCGCGCGGCGGCGGTCTTCTCAATCTTCTGGCCATGCTCATCCGTGCCCGTGAGGAAGTAGACCTCCTCGCCCATCATCCGGTGGTGCCGGGCAAACACGTCGGCCAGCACCGTGGTGTAGGTATGGCCAATATGGGGCTTGTCGTTGACGTAATAGATGGGCGTGGTGATGTAGAAGCGCTTGGACACGGAGTAACTCCAGATCTTTCAGTATAACGGACAGAGTGGAGACACCGAAGGCTGAAGGAAAGAGGAATGCTTGTCCCTCTGGCCTCCAGCCCTCCCTCTTGAACCCTGGTTACTCTTCCGTGAGGGTGGCCTTCTGGATCTTGTCGTCGGGCTTGATGGCCAGCACGACCTTGATGTCGTCCGGACCCACGCACTTGCCGAAGACCGTGTGAACGCCGTCCAAGTGCTTCACGTTACCTGCCTCGCCATTGACGACGAAGAACTGACTGCCACCGGTGTCCTTACCGGCGTGGGCCATGGAAAGGGCACCCAGTTCGTGCTTATGGGGATTCCCTGCGGTCTCGCACTTGATCTTATAGCCGGGGCCGCCGGTGCCGGGAAGACCCTTGGCGCCTTCGCGCGTGTTCGGGCAGCCGCCCTGGATCACGAAGCTGGGAATGACGCGGTGGAAGGCCAAACCATCGTAGAACCCTTCGCTGATGAGTTTCACGAAGTTCGCCACGGTAGCCGGAGCTTCCTTGGGAAAGAGTTCGAGGTTGATATCGCCTTTGCTGGTCTGCAGAAGCACACGGGTCATGTAGAAACTCCTTGTTAAGAATCTCCAGGATAGCCCGGATGAACCTTCGCTGCCCATGAGGCATTGCCATCCTTGCCATTCTGATGGCGTGATTATTTCTCGATGATGGCTTAGTCTCAAAGGATCGGAGGTTTTCATGCAGGGTTTGCGCCTGTTGACTGCTGTAGCATGCATCACGATCGGAATGGGTTGCCGGAAGGCTGATACCTTCAAGCCCCAAAGCCCCTTGTCGGCCGGAACGCTGATGATCCATTTCACGAACAAGGTGGAAGGGCCCGTGGATCTCCTCATCGATGACCTCCGCGTCCCGGTCTCGCCGAGCAAGAAGAAAGTCAGGAATCTGGTGATCAGAGGCCTTTCCCCCGGTCATCATAGGTATTTCATCTTCGGTTCCCTGGATGCCTTCGGACCCGACCACGGAGAAGTGGAGCTGCCGCAGGACCAAGGCCTCTTCTTGGTGAATTTCTCGCAACACTACAACGCGGTGCTTTACGGGAAGGCCGAACCCGCAGAAGCCGCCCAGGGCATCCCTGGCGTGAGTGCGCGCATGGAGCCGTGAGCCGTCCTTGAAACCTCATTTAGGCCATCCATTCCGACCCTGGCTCTGGGGCTCAGGCATGGCTCTGGCCTCATTGATCGGCTTCATCGGCTATAAAGTGCATTCCGTAGCCAGCGAGCTCACGGATCCCCCGTTCTATCGAGCCCAGCCCCTTGCGCGGGTCGAGGAGACGTATCGGGAATTGGCCCAGGGCGATCCCGGGGGCACCTGGCAGACCCGGGAAGTAGAAGGTCTGCAGGTATGGACCCTCAAACGCTCCCGTCCCGCCCCTGGACTGGTGCTGCTTCTGCACGGGTTCGGCGATGACCGGTGGGGCAGCAGCCCTGCCCTGCGCTGGTTCCCGGACCTGGATGCAGCCATCTTCACCTATTTCCGGCGTGATGATGCCATGCGCTCCAGAACAGCGATTCCCCCCGTCACCTTCGGGGCTCGGGAGTCCGCGGAGGTCGTCCAGGTGCTCCATGATCTGGAAGCCCAGGGCATCGCCCGTCGCCGGGTGGTGCTCATGGGTCGCAGCCTGGGCGCCAGCGTAGGGATTCTGGCCCTGATCAAGCTGGAAGCGGAGCACCGCGGTCCCCTCGGCGGAATCATCTGGGAAGGCGCTCCCGCCAGTAGTCGGGATTTCGCGGAACGCCTAGTGCGAGGCCCCAGAGATCGATTCTGGCATCCCCTCCTCGCGCCCCTGATCGGAGAACTGGGGAGTCGGTGGGCGGCTCGCCTGGGCCGCTACGAGCGCTGGGAAACGGATCTCCTGAGTCAGCTGGCCACGTTCCGGTTACAAACACCCGCTTTATGCTTCCTGGCGACCCAGGATCGCTTGGCGCTGCCTCAGAACCAGAAATCCATAGCCTCCCATTTCGCCAATATCAAAGTCATCGAGGTCCCAACCTGGCACCTCCAGTGTTCGGAGGTGCTCGGCCCCCGCTATGCCGAAGCGATCCGCACCGCCACGCAACGTTGGATGAAAAACGGGGGCCGCGAAGCCCCCGTTCAACCGTAATTTGAGGCAGTTATTCCGTGCTCTCGGAATCCGCGCGTTCCTTGGTGATGCCGCTGATGATCTTGGGCGCCATCCTCTCGACGATAGGCTCGAAAACCTTGTTGACCAACTCCTCGTCATACTCGATCTCACGGCCCGTTCCGCCCACCATGACGCTGGTGTCGGAGACCTTGCCGTCATCCTTCTGGGCGACGAGGATCTCACCGGTCTCCACCTCGATCAGGCGCACGTCCAGCCTGCCGGTGAAGCTCGCCTTGCCAATATTCGTGGATCCCGCGGCACCGCTGGCGATCGAATTGCCGGTGAGCTTGCCAACCAAAGCCCCTGCCAGCCAGCCACCCTTGATGGCGGATTCCTTGCAGGCGAAGCGGGTCACCTTGCCGGTAATCATGTACTGCACGCCCAGCAGTTTGCCTACCTTCTGAACGGTGGCGGTGTCCACCTCGCCGCTCTGCTGAAAATTGAGCTCGCCGCGAATTTCGTTCATGCGCTCCCGTTCGATCATCCGAAGCTTGCCCTTGCCCTTTGAAATCAGTTCGGTCACGAACAGGTCCTGCAGCACATCGGCGATGCGGCCTTCCTGATTGCCCCAACCACCATGTCGCCACCCGCTCCAGGAACCCGGTGCAGTGGGGAACTTGAGCACGGCCACCCTGGGAAGTGCCGCCTTCGCGGCTGCCTTGGAGCTGGTCTTGGTTTGCGCCAGCGCTGGCAGCACAAGCGCCAGAGCGGTCGCGCACGAGATGAGGAACTTGCTGATCTTCATTTAGGCCTCCTGCTGGGGGTGACACCCCTGTTGCGTTGGGAAAGGGTGTCTCTACTCCTCTTCCGCCCCTTCGTCGATGAGCTTATTTCTCAGCTCCTTGCCGAGCTTGAAATAGACCACCCGCTTGGGCGGAACTTCGATGGACTGGCCACTCCTCGGATTCCGGCCCTGCCGCGCCTTGCGGTCCCGCAGGCGGAAACTTCCGAAGCCGCGCAATTCCACGCCCTCGCCCTGATGCAAGGCCTTGATGACGCAGTCCAGGAAGGTGTTCACCAACAGATCCGCATCCTTCTTCCCGAATTCGAGCTGTTCCATGAGGTGCTTGGACAGATCGGCCTTCGTGAGGGTTTCCACCGTATCCATGGTTTTGCTCCTGGCTGTCGATGTTGCTCTAATATGATCCCTTTCTCCCGGCCCAGGTCAAGAGGGGAAGACTCGGCTTTTCAATAAAAAGAGGCCCGCAGGCCCCTTTTCTTGACCTGATGACAAGAATCAGGCCATGAGCCAATCCAGAAGCCAGCGCGGACCTTCCCCGGTGGCGCCCTGGGGGCGGTAGTCCCGCTCAGTGGTGGACCAGCTTCCGCCCAGATCCACATGGGCCCAGGAAGCGTGGCTGACAAAGTCCTTCAGGAACAGCGCGGCGGTGATGGCCCCACCCCTGCGATGGCCAGTGATGTTCTTGATATCAGCCACCTGGCTCTTGAGGGAATCCTGATATTCCTCCACCAGGGGCAACTGCCAGAGGTGCTCACCGGTGGCGGCACCCGCATCCAAGAGCCGCTCCACCAGCTTCTGGTCGGTCCCAAAGATCGCCGAGACACCGTCCCCCAACGCGATCACGCAGGCACCCGTCAGCGTCGCCAGATCCACGACGTGGTCAGCGTCCATACCTGAGGCGTAGTGCAACAGATCCGCCAACACCAATCGACCCTCCGCATCGGTGTTGAGCACTTCGATGGTCTTGCCGCTGCGACTCCTCAGCACATCGCCAGGTTTACAGCTGGAACCCGAAGGCATGTTTTCCACCAGTCCCATGATCCCGGTCACCTGCACCGGCGCTCCCGCCTCAGCGCATGCCACCAAGGTCGCCAGCACGATGGCCGCACCGGTCATATCATGCTTCATGGTTTCCATGCTGGAGGCATCTTTCAGGGAAAGTCCACCGGAATCGAAGCAGACGCCCTTACCCACGAGCACGATGTGCTTTTTCGCCTTTTCCTTGGGCTTGTACTCCAGCTTGACCATCCGCGGAGTTTTCACCGACCCCTGACCGACGGCCAGAAGGGCGTTGAAGCCCCCCTTCTGGAGTTCATCGGGAGCCATGACTTCGAAGCCGATCTTGTGCTGCTTGGCAAGCTTCTGGGCGATTTCCGCGAAGGCTTCTGGGTAGAGATCCCCCGCCGGGGTATTGGACAAGTCCCGCACACGATGACAGGCGACAATGCCGGCTTCGATCTGGGGCAGGCGGCGGCGGGCCTTCCGAGTGTCATCTCCGTTCGTGAACACTTCCAGCATTTCAAAACGCTTTGGCTCGGGTTTTCCCTTGAAGGTCACAAAGTCGTAATTCGCGAGAAGTGCTCCTTCCAGCACAGCCACCTGCACTTCATCGTGATCCAGCAGAGAAGTGGAAGGCGAGATCACTCCAACCTTCTTCCAGCCTTTCTTCAAGCTGTGGCGGGCTGCGGCGCCCACGGCCTTCCTCAGCTTGTTGTGGGTGACAACTTCTTCCGCGCCCAGTCCTACCAGTAGCATCCAGCGGCAGTCCTTCACGCCATTGGGGTGGTGGAGAGGCACAATTTCAAGATAATCCGCCTTGAAATCGCTTTCGTCCATGACTTGTCGGGCCACCTTGCTGATGGCCAGAGGCAAGCGATGCCGTTCTCTCCCGGAAAACACAGGTACAATGAGCACATCGCCCGAGAAGTCCTTCCCCGATTGGGAACTGATATCGATGTTCGGCATTGGATATCCTCCGTGGAACCTGGATGATAGCACTGGCCGATTGCGGAAATGCGTTTTTTCGTGTGTTATGCGTCATCCAGAGGCCGTATATAAATGATCAAAAAGCGAACCAATCACTCTGGCTTCAATTAGAACTTTCTGAGCTGCTCAGGGCGATCACTGCGGCAGGGATGCCTAGGCTTAAGCCGCCGAGGCCTCTTTCAGTATGGCTTCAAAACGCTCAAACAGGTGGGCCCGCGGTCCTCTGGGAATGCGCTTCAACCGCATGCTCGCCTGCTCCGGCGTCCTGCCGCCCTTCGACTGGTTGCAGGACAGGCAGGCAGCCACTAGATTTTGCCAAGTGGTTCGCCCCCCCTGGCAGATAGGGATGACGTGATCCACGGTGGTGGCCCGGTTACCGCAGCCCTCGTACTGGCAGGTATGGTGATCGCGCTTCATGACCCGGCGTTCAACTCGGCCCATGAGCAACTTTGATTCCGCCAATGCCTGGGCATGGGGATAGATGATGAGACTCATGGCGGCCCGGAAATCCCCGTGCCGTTCCAAGGTGGCCGGGTCGAGCACGAAAGCGCGACCCGTCGCCACCGCCCGGATGGCCTTGCGCCGCGCAATTTCCATCATCGGGACATAATTCCGGTCCACGGCGATGACCGCTGAACCGGAATGCCTGTCCAAATGAGGCGGCATGCTCGCTCCCTCGAAGGATCCTCCCTTCCATCATGAATGGAATCAGGCCGATCGCCCAGAGGGTTCCTGCCAACGGGCGCGGCGACCCGCTGCTTCGGGTTCCAGAATGAGCTCAGCCACCCACTCGGTGGGCCATGGACCCGAGCGACCGGCCCATTCCACCACCAGATAGTCCGAACTCGTCACCGTGTCCTCCAGCCCCAAGGACCAACCGCCGGCCTCGCCCAAACGGTAGAGATCCAGGTGGAAGACACGCCCCCTGGGGGTCTCATAGCGGTGCAGCACTGCGTAGGTCGGGGAGGCTACCTGCTCCGGATCCCCGCCGAGACCTGCCACAAAGCCCCGAGCCCAGGTGGTCTTGCCTGCCCCCAGTTCCCCCCGGAGCAACCAAGTCCCCCCAGGAGGGGTCCCCTGAGCCAGTTCGCTGCCGAGCGCCTCCATCGCCGTCTCATCCGCCAGAAAACGGCTAGCCATGCTGGATCCCGGCATTCAGTTCCCTCAGGACCTCGGTGAGGCTCACGCCCAGCTCCCGCACCAACAAGGGTCCAGGTCCCAGCTGATCCGCTGCGGCTCCGTGCAGCCACACGGCCTCAGCCACCCCCCGGCGCAGGCGCTCCAGATCGGGCTGGGCCCCCTGGCCTCGCTCCTTTTTCCAGAGGCCGACCTTGGCGGCGATCATACCCGCCAGGAAATCCCCGGTCCCCCCGGTGGAAAGGCCGCGATGTCCGGTGGTGTTCACCAGGAGTGAGGTAAGGTTGCCCCCCGCCACGACGCTCTGGGCCCCTTTCAGGGCAAGGATCCCCGGGCCATTCGCCACCTGGCGGACCCGGAGCAGCCGCTCCGAGGTTTGGTGAGAGAGGGGTTGCTCATGCTCGAAGAGTCTTGCGAACTCGCCAGGGTGAGGCGTGATCACCGTTTCAGGCCGCTCCATCCAGCGTTTTCCCTCACCGGGTTTCAGGGCGGAGGCGTCCAGCACCAGGGGGCCATTCCAGTCCGGAATTTCGCTGACTCCACCGGGCCCGACCAGCAGCACATCAATCCCCTCAGGGACACGCCCCTCCCAGGTCCGGACCATCGCCTCCGGAATCTGAACGGCCACTTCACTCCGCACGCATTCATCTGGCAGCACCGTGACCAGGCCGGCGCCCATGCGCAAAGCGCCCAGGGCAGCCAGCACCGCGGCGCCACTCATACCCAGAGTGCCCGCTCGGATGGCCACATGGCCGAGATCCCGTTTGTGGGAGTCCCAGGGCCCCAAGAAAGGTTTTTCGGGGCGCTCAATGAGATGGATGGAGGCGACCGGTTGCCCCAGCAATGGAATGGGAATGACCGTGATTGCCCCACACAGACTGCGCGCGGGCCGCAGGCCGTGGCACACCTTCAGGTGCCCGAAACAGGCGGTATGGTTGGCCTGAATGGCGGGACCTGCGACATCGGTGGAACTCGGGTCCAGCCCTGAGGGCAGATCCAAGGCCAGCACCTGGAAGGCCGCCCCACGCTGCACAGCATCATGCAGCACCGTGACCCACGCCTCGGCAAGATCCTGCAGAGGGAGTCGGGTTCCAAGGCCGAACAGACCATCCACGACCCAGCCAGCGAAGGTGGTGACCGCTTCCCTCGGCTGCAGGGTATGCCGGTAGGTTCCGCCCAGCCCTTCCCAGAGCTTGGCCTGCAGCGCCGCGTCGCCCCGCCAGACGGGGCTGGCGGCCAGGGTCCAGACCTCCACCCGTTCTCCCCTCAGCCGGGCCAGGCGGGCCAGGGCCAAGGCATCCCCGCCGTTATTCCCGGGCCCTGCCAGAACGTAGATGGGACATCCTTCCGGGATCAGCTTCAGGGCCCCAAGGGCGGCATGCTCCTGGAGCAAGATGGAGGGAATGCCCCAACCGTCGATGGCCTTGGCCTCGATGGCTTGCATTTCAGCAGCGGTCAGGAGAGGAATCATGATGGTCACGTCCGCGAAGGGAATGTCCCTGACTAGGCTATCGGGCTCGGTGCCGAAGGAGAAGTCGAATGGCTAGGTAGGGTAGAGCTTGGCCCGCTCCTCCAAGGCAGTCAGCACCTGCGGCAACATCGACTCGGCTGCCTCGAGCATGGGAGCCAGATCCGCTGCCAAGCCAGCCTGGGCGGTGAGCTCGATCTTCGCTGCGAGCACCGAGAGTTGAAGCACCCCTAGCGTCGCGCTATTGGACTTCAGGTCGTGGGCCAGGCGACTGAGCGCCTGCCAGCTGCCGGTTTCGAGCGCGGCCTTCATTCGGGCCAGACGGCTGGGAGCATCGTGCGCAAAATCCACCACCATCTCCACGATCGCGCCAGGTCCCGAGATGGATTCGAGGTACTCGAGTGCAGTCCAAACATGGGCAGCCAGTTCTATCTCGCTCATGCCGGACTCAAACCATCTTGCCCGCCATGGGCGCCCCGCCCAACAGGTGGACATGAAGATGGAGTACGGTCTGCCCCGCGTGAGGCCCGCAGTTAGTCACCAGTCTCCAGCCACTTGCATCAATCCCGGCCGCCCTGGCTAGTTCTTTGGCCACCAGGGCAATGTGACCGAGCACCGTCGATTGGGCCAAGGTGAGCTCGTTCAGGCTGGGAATATGGACCCGGGGCACGATCAGGACATGGACAGGCACTTGTGGGGAAATGTCCTTGAACACCACGACCTGATCGTCCTCGTAGATAATGTTCGCAGGGATCTGCTTCGAGATGATCTTGCAGAAGAGGCAATTCGGATCCGTCATGGGGGCACTCCTTGTTCCACATCATCTTGCATCAACCAGAGATTCCGCAAAACACCGGAAGCATCGGACGCCTCTGCGTATCCACCAACTGCGCCTTGCATCTGATTCACCCCCTGGGTTTCGACACCTCCGACTACTACCTGAGAAGGGCGGGTCTGGATTACTGGGAGAAGCTGGCCCCAACCCACTACCCGGACTGGGACGACTTCCTGGCCCGGAATCCAGCTCACCGCCTGTGGTTCCTGAGCACCAAGGGCCAGCGGCTGCATACCCAGGTTCGCTATGAGGACGGAGACGGGCTGGTCCTGGGCTGCGAAACCAAAGGACTGCCCGCCGAAATCATCGAACAGTATCGCGAAAGCCTCGTGAAGATCCCCATGCCTGGTGACTTCCACCGGAGCCTTAACCAGGCCCAGGCCGCTGCTGTAGTCCTCTACGAAGCCCTGCGGCAGCTCCACGGGTGGTAGAGCTTGGACTTGATCACCTGCAAGGCATCTGTGTGCACCTGTATTGCTCAACTTCAACTTCGTGTTTTTCTGCGCGGAAGTTACGCTGAAATCTTGGTTATCTGCTGAAGTGTTGGGCGTTTGGTCTGGAGGGAAAAAGCTCGACGCGGTTGCGCCATGACGGCGCGAAAAGGAGGTCATCAAGGACAACCTGAGTAGCAGCCTTGCTGCATGGGAGATGGGGGAAGGCCCCCCGGGGGCGGGTTACAGGACCAG
>JANYIU010000047.1 GCA_025361955.1 Holophagaceae bacterium | reverse complement strand
TGAAGGCAGGTTCTGTCCTGGCGCTAACGGTCACCAATGAGGCCGGAACCTATCTGTCCAGCACCCTCAGTTTCTCCGCCCCAAAGAAGTAACCAACTTTATTTCATATGTTTCCGGATGCGAACCGGGGTGTCTTACGGTCCAACGTTGAAATAACCGTGGTTGTTGAAGACGTCGCTTTTGTCCAGCCAGATTTTACCCCTTGACTTAATCAATCGATTGATTAACCTAAAAAGGTTCTATCAATCAAACGATTGATTGACCACCAGGGGCAGAGCGATGCACCAACCGCTTTCCGATTCCACCCAGGACACGCACAGACGCTTGCTGGAAGCCGCACTCGTCATCTTTGCCGACAAGGGCTTCGACGGCGCCGGCATCCGCGAAATCGCGGAACGGGCCAAGGCCAACAGCGCCATGGTCCAGTATCACTTTGGCGGCAAGGAAGGTCTCTACCAGGAGGCCCTCCGTTTCGCCTTCGAGCAAGGACCCAAGTGGATCCACCTGCTCCCGCCTGCGCCTGAAATCGGCGAACCGGATGCCCGACCGAAGGCCTTGGCACGGTTTAGGGACTACATCAGCTGCTTCCTCCAGGAGTTCATGGAGTGCCATTGCACCGGCAAGTATCTCCCGGTGGAAGTAGACCGGGCCGCCCATATCCTCTGGAGCCGGGAGATGCAATATCCAAGGCCGAGCATCGAGGCGTTCATCGTCCAGTCCCTTCAGCCCTTCACGAACTACCTGAACGCCTGCCTGCTGATCCTCCGTCCCGACTTGGACCAAGAAGGCCTCTTCCGCATGGGCATGAGCATCCACGCCCAAGTGATCTGGATGCACAACCATGTGGGCTTGACCCACCTGCTGCGCGGGAAGGCCTACGGTCTCGAGGACTTGGATTCCCTCGCCGAGCACTTCATCCAGTTCAGCCTCAGGGGGCTTGGCATTCCGGAAGCCCTGGCACCGCAAGGAGCATGACCATGCTGTTTTTTCCACCCGCGCAAATACAGGAAGCCCCGCCTCCGTCTCACTCAATTCCGGAGGCAGCTTCCAGTCCGGATAAAGAGCAAGGCGCCCTGACTCTGGATCTGATGGCAGCCCTGGAAAGGGCTAAGACCGAAAATCCCCTGCTCCGAGCAGCCAAGGCCCGCGTCGAGGAGCGGCGCGGCCTCATCACCGCCACCCGGGCAGACGCCTTGCCGCAGCTCGCGGTGATCGGGGATGTCACCCGGTCAAAGGACGTTAGCGCACTCGTCACCGGTCAAGCCAAAAGCGTCAGCCCATACACTTTCTACACCACCCAGGCCACTCTGAACCAGCCCATCTACTATTGGGGCAAGATCGGAACTGCCATTGACATCGCGAAGATGGGCGAGAAGGAAGCGTCCTTCGCCTTCACCACTGCGGAGTTGGAAACGCTGCACGGCGTCGCCAGTGCCTATATCGCGGTGCTCTCCGCGCAGGCCGAGCTGGAAGTGGTCGCGACCAGACAAAAGACCGCGGAGCAATTCCTGGAAGACGTGAAATCCAAACTGGAAGCCCAGACTGCCACGGAGCTCGATCGATTGCGGGCCGAGAGCGAATACCTGGCGGTGGTCCCCGAGAGCCTCCAGGCGGAAGCGAATTTCCAGCGCTCTCAGGAAGTGCTGAATGGCCAACTGGGCTTGGATCCCAAGACGCCCCTGCGACTGCAGGACCTGGGACAGCCCAACCTGAACCAGACACCCACAGCGGTCGAACGCAGCGAGGTCGCCCAGTTCAAACAGCAAGAGGAAATTTTTCGGGCCAACGATAAAATCATCAAATCGGACCTGAGGCCCAAGTTTGATTTCGGCGCCTCCTACGGTTACCAGGCAGGCCGCAGCCGCGATTTGTTCCAGGAACCCTTCGATACTTGGAAGGTTAATGTCACCATGCGTTTCCCAATCTTCGATGGGCTACGCAGCTCCGGCAAGCGAGCTCAAAACAGAGCCCAACTGGAACAGGTGCATCAGCTTCGCATCGACAAGGAACGTTCCATCGCCGTGGAGAAAAGCACCGCGGCGCGTGAAGTCCAAAAGTCCATCGCTTTCCATGAGGCGGCCGAGAAAGCCCATGATGCGGGTCTTGAGGCCTTGCGCATGAGCCGTGAGTCCTTCGAGCAGGGTCTCATCACCTCGCTGGACCTGCTCCAAGCGGAACGCACCGAACGCCAGTTGGAGAGCCAACGGCGCCGTGCCGAACTGGGCGTCTGGAGCGCCCTGTTTGAATACCGAAGATCCATTGGCCTTCCTCCTCTTTGATCCAGGTGAATCCATGAATCGCCCCCAACTTTTCCTCTACTCAGGTCTTCCCCTGCTTTTCATCGTCGGGGCCACCTCCTACCATCTCGTGCAGAAGAATCAGGAACTCAGCAAGCAGCGAGTCGTCAAGGAGGCAGCAAGTGTTCCTGTCACCCTCGCCACGGTCGAGGAACGCGGCTTCCGGGGCGCCATCTCCTTCACCGGCAACCTGCTCGCAGTCAACCGTGCCGAACTGCGGGCGGAGGTATCCGGCCGGGTTACCCACGTCAATGTGCAGGAAGGCGACGAGGTCAAAGCGGGTACTGTCCTGTCCGCCCAAGATGAGGACGACCTTCAGCTTGGCAAGCAGGCCGCCGACGCTCAGTTGGCCATGGCCCAGGCCCAGGCGGACCAGGCCAACCGGGACAATGACCGCGCCCAGATGCTGCTCGCCAAACGCAGCGTCACCAAACAGGCCGCCCAGTTGGCCGAGACGAACTTCAACGCCAGCATGGCCAACGTCCGCGCGGCGCAGAGCAACCTGGGGCTCGCCAAGAGCCGAATCCGGAAATCCCGCATCGTGGCTCCCTTCGCAGGCCAGGTGGCCCAGCGGCTGGTGCAGCCTGGCGAAGTTCTGAGCCCCGGCCAATCCGCGTTCACCGTGGTGGACAACCGCAAATTGGAAATCCAGGCCGAACTCCCCACGGAGGCCCTGGCCACCGTTAAAGTCGGCATGAAAGCCTCTTTCCGGGTCGCTGGCTTCGACACCCCCTTCGAGGCCACCCTCACCCAGATCAGTCCTTCCGTGCAGGCTGATGGTCGCACTCTGCGGGTCCGGCTCGAGGTGCCCAATGCCGACAACAAGCTGAAGGGCGGTCTCTTCGCGGAAGGCGAGATCGTGGCGAACTCCGAAAGCAAGAAGCCTGCCCTCCCGGCTTCCGTGCTGACCGCTGTCGGCAGGAATGCCGAGATCTTCGTTGTTGAGAACGGCACCGCCTTCCGCAAAAAGATCACCGTGGGTGCGGACCAGGACGGCTGGCGTCCCGTGGACGGCCTCAAAGCTGGCGCGCAAATCGTGGCCCAAGGACGCGATCTGGTCGCGGACGGGACCCACGTCAAAGTCGTGGCGCCAGCCGTGAACGCCGAAGGGAAGTGATCCATGTTCCTGTCTGATCTAGCCATCAAGAGGCCCGTCCTCACCACCTGCATCATGCTGGCCCTGGTGGTGCTGGGCCTCTTCTCCCTCAAAGGCCTGGGCATCGACCAGTTCCCCAAGGTTGACTTCCCGGTCGTCATCGTGACCATCCCCTATCCCGGCGCCAGCCCCGACGCCGTGGAACAGGATGTGGTGAAGAAGGTCGAGGAGGCGCTGAACCCCCTCGAAAAAGTTTCGGAGATCAGCTCCACCAGCATGGATGGCGTTGGCACAGTCGTCGTGCAGTTCGACCTGGCACGGGACGTGGACAAGGCCCAGGAGGATGTC
The DNA here is from genome assembly GCA_025361955.1 of Holophagaceae bacterium. GTDB lineage: Bacteria > Acidobacteriota > Holophagae > Holophagales > Holophagaceae > UBA1801. The sequence goes on along the minus strand of JANYIU010000047.1, from coordinate 3,155 downwards.
CGGTCCAAACTGGGCCAGATCCGCAAAAACCTGCCGGACACCATCAAGGAGCCCATCGTCCAGAAGATGGACCCCGCCCAGACGCCCGTGCTGTCCCTGGTGCTGCGTTCGATTCCCGGTCGGCAGGCCGTGGATGACCGGGAACTCACTCGCATCGCCGACGAATTCCTCAAGCGGCGCATCGAGAACATCCCCGGCGTGGGCAGCGTGACGCTGGTGGGCGGCGCCAACCGCCAGATCCTGGTACAGGTGGATCCGGGAAAACTTGAGGCCATGGGTCTATCGCTGCAGCAGGTCATGAGCGCCCTGAGCAGCGACACGCGCGCCATCCCCAGCGGCAACCTGCTCCAGGACACCCGGGAGATCAGCCTCCGGGTGGACGCGAAGGCAAAACAAGTGAAGGACTTCGAAAACGTCATCGTGGGCAATCCCAAGGGACGGCCCATCGAGTTGCGCGAAGTTGCCACCATCATCGATGGCATCAAGGAGCGTCGCACCCTCGCCCGGTTGAACGGAGAGAATGCCGTCGCCCTCGAGATCCAGCGCCAGATCGGCGGAAACACCGTCGCCATGGTGGACGCCGTGAACAAGGCGCTGAAGGGTATGGAGCCGGAACTCGACAAACTGGGTGTCCTGGTCGTGGCCCCCAAAGACAATTCCAAGTTCATCGTTCAGGCCGTGGATGACGTCACCGTCTCCATCCTCCTGGGCGGCGCCTTGACGGTGCTCATCGTCTTCTACTTCCTGAAGAGTTGGCGGTCCACCATCATCACCAGCCTCACCTTGCCCGTATCGGTCATCAGCACCTACATCGTCATGAAGGCGTTGGATTTCACCCTGAACATGCTGACGCTCATGGCCATCAGTCTGGCCATCGGCATCCTCATCGATGACGCCATCGTGGTGCGGGAGAACATCACCCGCCATGCCGAGATGGGCAAGGACCATATCACGGCGGCCCGGGAGGGCACGGCCGAGATCGGCCCCGCCGTTGTTTCCACCACCCTCTGTATTCTCGCCGTGTTCATCCCCGTGGCTTTCATGGGCGGCATCGTGGGTCGGTTCTTCTATCCCTTCGCCATCGTCGTGGCCTTCGCCGTGCTGGTTTCCCTGTTCGTCTCCTTCACGCTCGACCCCATGCTGTCCGCCGTCTGGCCCGACCCAGAGCATGAAAAGGGCTTCCAGACATCTCACCATGGCCACCGCAAGTTCATCATGAAGAGCGTGGACTGGTTCAGCGATCAACTCGACACCTGGGAACAGTTCTACCGGATGGGAATCACCTGGGCCCTGCAGCACCGCAAGACCGTCATGGCCATCGGCTTTGGCAGCTTCCTGCTGGCCATGGGCCTCATCGGGCTGCTGGGCGGCGACTTCATGCCTGACTATGACCGTGGCGACATGCAGGTGAACTTCAAGACCGAAGCCGGCAGTAACTTGGAAGCCACTCGGCGGAAAGCCGAAGAGATTGAGGCGATCATCGCGAAAACTCCCGAAGTGGAGCACCAGTTCACCACCATCGGCACCGGCATCAATGGTGCCATCACCGATGGCTCCATTTACGTGAAGCTCAAGAGCGGTAGGCGTCGGCATGCGATTCCCGTTCGCCGGGAGCTTCGCGATCACCTCCGCGCCGTGGCGGGTGTCGAGACCGCCGTGGGTCCCGTGGCCGACTTCGGTGACCAGAAACCCGTGAACGTGGCCCTGCTGTCCCCCGACCGCAAGGCCGTGGAACAGGCCGAGCCCCAGCTAATGGCAATTTTCAAGGCCACGCCGGGCGCGGTGGATATCTCCAGCAGCCGGGACCGCGGCAAACCCGAACTGCGGCTCACCGTGGACCGGAAACGCGCCTCCGACCTCGGGGTCTCTCCCAATGCCGTGGCCAACGTGATCCGCCCCCTCGTGGATGGGGTCGATGTGGCCAAATTCGAGGATGTATCGGGCGAACAGTACGACGTCACCGTGCGCCTCTCGGATGTGGATCGTTCTCGCGCCGACCAGCTTGCGAACATGACCATCACTTCGACCAAGAAGGACAAGGCAGGCAACTACGAAATGGTGAAACTCAGCAACGTGGCCCATTTCGAGGAAACGGTCTCTGCCTCCAAACTCCAGCGCCGGCAGCTGCAGGCGCAGCTCATGGTTTCCGCCCAGAAGGAAGGTCGCACCTTGAATGAAGTTTCGGGAGAAGTAGGCAAACGGGTTGCCGATCTGCAGAAGAACGGCAGCCTGCCTGCGGGCGTCCAGGCCACCTTCGTGGGCAACGCCAAGGACAACAAGGAAACCGCAGGCTACATGGCTACCGCCCTGCTCCTGGCCATCAGCTTCATTTACCTGGTCCTGGCCAGCCAGTTTGAGAGCTTCAAGCTCCCCATCACCATCATGCTGTCCCTGCCCCTTTCCATGGTGGGCATGGTGGCCATGTTGCTGGTGACCGGCGATCCCATGAGCATGATGACCAGCATCGGCCTGATCCTGCTCATGGGTCTGGTGACCAAGAACGCCATCCTGCTCGTCGACCGCGCGCTCCAGAACATGCGAGAACAAGGCATGCCCAGGAAAGAAGCTCTCATTGAGGCAGGCACGACTCGCTTGCGCCCCATCCTCATGACCAGCTTCGCCATGATCGGCGGCATGCTGCCGCTTTTCCTGGCCCTCGGAGCTGGCGCGGAAATGCGCGCACCCATGGCTCGCGCGGTGGTGGGCGGCCTGATCACCTCCACGGTGCTGACCCTTGTGGTCGTCCCCGTCTTCTTCGACATCCTGGATGAGTTCACCTGGAAGAAGGCTTGGATGAGGATCCGGAGCAGGGGGGCGAAGCCCTGAATTAACTTTCCTGACTATTAGCGACCCTTTACCTGAAAGAGCCATGACGCCTTATCGACTGACATCATCGTTGCTCCCATTCCCCATGGGCCTGGAAAAGACCAACACAGAGGCGCGGAGAAAAGTAGAGAATTACCGAGGAATATTTTTTTCTCCGCGATCCTTGTACTTTCTCCGGGCCTTGCGTTGAGCTTTTTCCCGCAAGACCAAACGCCCAACACTGCAGCAGGTAACCAAGATTTCAGCGACACATCCGCGCAGGAAAAGACAAAGTTGAAGAGGAGTAGTAATAGGCTCAGATTGCGTTCATTGCTCGTGAGAGGACCTCA
>JANYIU010000032.1 GCA_025361955.1 Holophagaceae bacterium | reverse complement strand
CATGACAAGACTTGCATCTCTTTTCGTGGTCGCCGCGCTGATCGCGCCGGCTATAGCTCAGACACCCCCTGATCCGGGAAAGCCTCCTCCGAAGAAGAAAATCGTCAAGAAGATGGTCGTATTGATGCCTAGCGATCCACTGCCGCCGCCACAGCCCTGAGCAAACATGGACAAGGCCCGGGAACCCCCGGGCCTTGTCGCATCATGATGCTGTGGATCAGCAGACAGTGTGCATCCAGCCATAGCTGTCGGGGGTGATGCCGTGCTGCAGGTTCAGTAGGGCTTCGCGCATTTTGGCAGCAACGGGGCCGGTCTCCCGGCGGTTGATGATCCATTCGCCTTTTCGGGATTTGACCGCGCCGATGGGGGTGATGACCGCAGCGGTGCCGCAGGCGAAAGCCTCGGTCATGCGGCCCTCGAGGAGGGCGGCTTCCCACTCCTCGACCGTGACGCGGCGCTCTTCCGATTTGAAGCCCAACTGCTTGGCCAGTTGCAGGAGGCTCAGGCGGGTGATGCCCGGGAGCAGGGTACCCGTGAGTTCGGGCGTCACGATGACAGTCTCGCCCTGCTCCTGATAGACGAACATGATGTTCATCCCGCCCATCTCCTCGATGTATCGGCGGTGCACGGCGTCCAGCCACACCACCTGGTCGCAGCCTTCGCCCTTGGCCTGGGCCTGGGCCACCAGGCTCGCGGCATAGTTACCGGCGCACTTGGCGGCGCCGGTGCCCCCTGGAGCGGCCCGGACGTAGTCATCGGAGATCCACACCGTCACGGGCTTCACGCCTTGGGGGAAGTAGGCTCCGGCAGGGGAGGCCAGGATGACGAAGACGTACTCGCTGGCGGGCTTGATGCCCAGAGCCGCTTCCGTAGCGATCATGAACGGGCGGAGGTAGAGGCTTTCGCCGATGGCCTTAGGCACCCAGTCCTGTTCCGTGCGGATGAGCAGGTCCGCGGCCTCCAGGAAGAGGGCTTCGGGGAGCTCGGGCATGGCCAAGCGGCGAGCCGACTGGTTGAAGCGGTGAGCGTTGGCCTCGGGCCGGAAGGTCCGGATGTGGCCATCGCGCTGGCGGTAGGCCTTGAAGCCCTCGAAGATGGCTTGGCCGTAGTGCAGCACTGAGGCTGCGGGATCCAGGACGAGGGGGCCGTAGGGCTTCAGTGTCCCGCGCCCCCAGCCCAGTTCGGCAGTATAGGGGATCACGATCATATGCTCGGAGAAGACCTTGCCGAAGCCGAGATTCAGCATGCGCTTCTGGCGCTCTTCGAGGCTGATACGGGGATTGGCGAGCTCGACATCGAAGTTCGTGAGGGTGGACGTGGCAGTCACGGCATCTCCTTTCAAAGGGAAGCGGCAGGCTTAACCTGGAGCAGGCGGCCCAACCTGGCAATGGCCTCGCGGATGACGCCAGGCTCATGGGTGGAAAAATCAAACGGAGACAGTTGGTGCCTCGGCCATCGGTAAAGAAATGGGGACCCGGGGCGAAGCCGTAGCCTTGGGAAATGGCGGTTTTCAGGAGTTCCAGGGCCAAACCCAAACCGGTCTGAGCTCCGGCCAAGGCCCTGGACCTGAAAGCGCTCCGCCAGCTCATGCACCGCCGGGATTCGAATGCCCAAAGGCCACTCCCCTTGCTGAATCAAGGACCGGAGGGTGCGCTGCAGCTGCAGGTAAAGCGGACTTGCAGCACCCGGATTGAGGGAGATCACGGAGGCCATGATGTTTAAAGTTTAGACTCGGATCGAAGAATAGCCATCATTCGGATGGTTTTTCACCGGCCAGCACCGACCCCTTTTTGACCCGGGGCATACAGGGCCTATCCTTAAGCCGACGCAGACCGCCAAGGTTTCTATAGCGAAAAGACCGCTCCCAGGTGGGAGCGGTCTGATTTACGTTCAGTAAGTGCCGGTATTTACCAGCTGTAGGATACCCCGGCGTTTGCCGCAGGATCATCGTTGTTGGTCAGGGAGAAGGAGAGGCCACCCTTGATGATGGTGTTTTTCCCTATCCTGGCGCTGGCTCCGACCGCAAGGGAGGACTCCCCGTGGTAGAGGCCAGTGCCAGCACCCATGGCGAACCTTTTGCCGGGCTCGACTTGGGGAATGGCGGCCAAGCCCGCAGCCATGGCCACGCCGCGGGACATCTGCCGATAGTTGACCGCGTCGAATTCGGTGTGGCCGTCGGCAACCCCCTTCACCCGAGCCGGTCCATTGGTGCTGTTGTTGTGGAAGGTGGCTCCGCTATCGTCCAAGGTCATGGTCGTGGAATGGGTGCCACCGCTGAGGACCGTACGATCCTCGTAGACCTCAACGCCGTGGGCGTTGCCGATCCCGTTGGTCAAGGTCAAGGCGGCCATGGACTCATTGGCGTTGTCGGTGCCCTTCATGACGATCTTCGTGCCACCGGCGGTGCCTTGGGTTGCACCGGAAAGAACACTGGTGCCGCTGGTGCCAAAAACGGTTGTCGCAGCGGAGTTGCTGGAGACATAATCCAGAGTTCCATTGATATAGACATTGCCATCCACGTACATGTTGCCATTGACTTCAGTCTGGTATTGTTTCCCATCAAGATGATTGTTGATCGTCGTGCTTTTGCCGATCGTCTGAACCGAATTGTACGTGGTCACTGCTCCGGAACCAACGGTCGCTGAAGTGCCTGAGATGCCGTTAGTGGCGAGGAGACCCGTGCCGCCTGCGCGCATGATCGCGGTCGTGGGCGCAGCCGAGAAGGAGCCGCCACCGGCTACACTCATGCTGGCAGCATTGTTTGCGATGGAGGCCGTGGCATTGCCGCCAGTGAATCCGACGGTCGTCGCAGCGTTGCTGTTACCGATCGCATTCACGGAGCCCGCCGTGGTGACGCCCATGTTGTTGTAGCGTGCTTCGAGGTTGTTGGCGCCGGTGGTGGCATTGGCTGTCAAGTTATTCGTGCCGTTGGTACCGGTGGCCAACAGGGTGTTGGCTTGGCCCGTGGTGTTGGCGGCAATCACGTTGCTGCCGCCCGTGGCTGTGATCGTATTGCCGGTTCCGCCTGTCAACTGGTTCTGTTGCGCGGCGCTCAGGATATTGTTACTACCGGCAGTGAGGGTATTCGCCGCAGAGCTCGTGATCGCATTGGTGGTCCCGGTGATGGTGTTGACCGAGGAACCTGCGTTGCCGATCGAATTGTTCGAACCAGGATCGGTCCCGAGGTTCGTGTTCCCAGTGGAACTCAGGCTGCCGGTGACACTCGTGGCGCCGCTGATGGCCATACCGGAGTTGCTCAGCGTCGCACTGCTGGATCCGCCGATCAGCGTGGTTGCAGTGGACCCGTTGATCGAATTGGTGGCCCCGGTGATCGTTGCGCCGCCGGTGCCGGTGATCAGACCAGTGACACCCAGGGTGCCGCCGATAACCGTGTTGCCGGTTCCGTCAGCGACTGTAAACAGATCCATGGTGAGACCGCCGTTCAGGCTCGCGAGTCCGGTGACACCCAGGTTGCCGCCCACGGTGGCATTGGTCGTGATGCTGGCTGAGTTCAGAGTGGCGAGGCCACTGGTTCCCAGCGTGGTAAGGCTCGTGAGTCCGGTGACACCCAGAGTGCCGCCCACGGTGGCACTGGCGGTAACATCCAGCGTACCGCCGGTCGCGAGGTTCCCGCCGGTGACGGTGCCGCTGGCGTTGATGGTCGTCGCACCGGTAAGGGCTCCCCCCATGGCGATGCCGCTGGCGCTCAGGAGGCCAGTGATACTAACCCCCGTTGCGCTTCCATTAGTAGTGAAAGATTGAGCAGTAATAGTTTGAGCTCCTGCCTGGCTCGCAAACGTTCCGCCGATCACCAGGGTCATCATCATCCGGGAGAAACGATGAGATGCCGATTTTGCAATGGTTTTTGTCATGCTTGGCTCCTTAGGCCTAAACTATTTGGGTTACTGAACTATTTCCTTCTTGATCACAACGCAGCCAGTTCCGGCCGGCATTAAAAAAATCTTGACGGTGCCACCGTCCAGCATGACGACATCCTTTTTCAGAATTCCCATCCGCTTCAGACCCTTGAAGACGTTCTTTTCCATGTAATCGCAAGATTGCGCCACATACTGGACCGCGTCATACACTGCGGCTGACTGGCCGCTGGTGAGCGGGGCGAAGCTGGCACTGGCAGAAATGGGTGTGGCCTTCGGATTCTGGATTTCCATGGAGACGGAAAAAAGGCTCTGGTCCGGCAGGACCTTGGGGAGGAATGGATAGGCCCCGGTCTGGCCGTTCGCAGTGAGGTAGGTCATGACTTGGTTGATGCGGCTCACCGAGGACAGCACCCCCGCCTGGACCGCCACCCGGGTGATGCCGTTCACATTGGGGGCCGCCGGTTGTGGTGGAAGCGTCTGGGGTGCGGCGGGAGTTGCCTTGACTGCGGTCACGGGAGGCGCTGCGTACAGGCCCATGGAAACGACCCATGCTAGGGCAATAGCTATCATTCTAAACATTGCAAACCTCAATGTTATTGTTGGAATTAATAAAAAACGTCCTATTTATAATAATAATATTGGATAACAAGTAATAATGTTAATTTAATCAATGGCCTGCCGCTTCCACCCGATAAAGCCATGGCCTGCAGGCGATTCCAGTAAAGAAAGGGATATCCTTCTCGCCGGTGTGTGCATCGCCGCCTTTGGATGCAGAGACTGAAACCGGACCAGTAGGTAGGGTCACAGGGGGATCTCAGCGTGTCTGTAAGGGGAAACCCGTACACGCAGCCGAGGGCTGCCGATCTCCCCTGGGGCCTACGCTATCGACCCGCTCGAGCTTCCAGGCCGTGCGCAGACACGCTCCATGTTGCCGTTCTCCTGGCACTCCACCTTGTCCCTCTGGGTCATGACTGCCCGTGCGTGGAAGGGGTTCCTGCCCTGATCTCGAAAGCAGAATCACGCAGGGTCCGTCAGCTGCTCCAGTCCGGCAGGCTCCGCGCCTATAGTAGATCCAAACAGGCGGCCACTTCCTTGCGCAAGTCCTGGATACCCGTGCCCTTCTGACTGCTGGCCCAGACGATATCGGCAGCTTCCAGGCCAAACTCGGCGGCGATGTCCTGGCGTTGGGCCAACCGGCGGGAGGGCTTCACCTGGTCTGCCTTGGTGGCCACGATGCGGTAGGGCAGCTCGGTGGACTGGAGCCAACCCACCATCTGGTGGTCCAGTTTCGTGGGACCCACCTCCGCATCGACGAGCACGAAAATCATGCGCAGGGACTTCCGGTTCAGGAGATAACCCTCGACCATGGCCTGCCAGGTCCTGGTTTCGTCCTTGGGGCCACCGGCGTACCCATATCCGGGCAGGTCCACGATCCAGCGATCCGGGCCTGTGAGGAAGACATTGATGAGCCGGGTGCGTCCCGGGCTCTTGGAGACTCTTGCCAGCTGGTTCTGGTTGGCCAGAGCATTCAGCAGGGAGCTTTTGCCGACGTTGGAGCGGCCCACGAAGGCCACCTCTGCATGGCAGGTGCCGAGCTGCTGGACATTCGCGGCGGAAGTTACAAAACGGGTGTCATGGAGCGGTTGAGCCATCCAGACAGTCTAAGCTCGATCCGTGCGATTCCAGGGAGGCGCCCTGAGCTGTCCAACCTTTCTTGTCGTTGCGCCTCGCGTAGCGAGCAAGGTTAGGACGCCTTGAAGCTGTGGCAATGGGCACTTGAAGCATCACCGCGCAGCCCCGGCCAAATGCCATTTCCTTGCTTGCAGGCCAGACCAGACAGCCTGTTGCGACACGAAAACATGAACTTAACTGATAAAGCATTTAAAGATAATTATTTTATGATTAACCTGTTTCGACACTGATAAGTATCAAAAAAGGTCTTGATTTCCGGATCTCGCGGATATAACAGGCCTTTTCCTTCTTGTCCTGCTGTCTATTCGCGAACATCCCGTTCCGTTCTTCTTCGCGGGCATTGGCGTCATTCGCGGTTTCCAGGCTTTTCCTGTGACACCACCATGCTCGCGGGGGCCGGCAGGTCGAAGCCCATCCGCCCGTGATCCAGGCCCAGCACGCGTTTCCGCATGCGCTGGATGAGGTTGCGGTCATGGGTGGCCACCATCACGGTGGTGCCCGAGCCGTTGATGCGCTCGAAGAGAGACATGATCTCCTGGGCCAGATCTGGATCCAGGTTCCCGGTGGGTTCGTCCGCGAGGAGCACCAGGGGGTCGTTCACCAGAGCCCGGGCAATGGCCACTCGCTGTTGCTCGCCGCCCGAGAGCTGGAGGGGGTAGCTGCTGAGCTTATGCTGGAGGCCCACCATCTTCAGGGACCGGAAGGCCCGCTGCTTCTGTTCGGCGTAGCACACGCCCATGATCTTGAGCACGAAGGCCACATTCTCGAAGACGGTCATGGAGTGGATCAGCTTGAAGTCCTGGAATACCACACCCAACTTACGGCGCAGGGCAGGGATCTCCTTGGCGGACATGCTGGCCAGGCGGTGACCGGCTAGGCGAATCTCCCCGCTGGTGGGTAACTGCTGGCGAAAGAGGAGCTTCAGCAAGGTGGATTTGCCAGCCCCGCTGGGACCTGTCAGAAAGACGAACTCGCCGGGCTCAATGTGGAAGTTCACATCGGAGAGCGCTGTATGGACCCGACCGTACTGTTTTCCGACATGGGTGAGGGAGATCATGGCGAGATTCTGATGGGTCGCTCCCGGCTTGGGGGAATTCTGGGCGAACTATCGGGGCGCGTAGGGATCCGGATGGTAGGGGTCGTCCTCGTAGGGGTTCCACCGCAAATAGGGTTCCGTGTTTGCTCGGACTGGTTCGAGAGCATGGGGCCAACCAGGCATTTGGGTACCAGCGGGGTGATCGCCAATCATTCAGACCCTCTCAATGCACCCTTGGGCACAGAAGCCTAACGGAAGGCTTGGATTGAATGAATGCGAGTCTATCAGAACCGGGTCCGATAACACCCGCTATCTGTAAGGATCGGGATTGTAAGGATCCTCGAAATAGGGATCCTGGGGCGGATCCAGAGCTGGACCCTTGAGGGGTTGCTCGGTCCAAGGCACGAATTCCGGAACACCTTCCCGGTAGCTAACCAAGGGTCACCTCCATGACACGTGGCAAAGGGAGCAATTTCCGGTCCAAATGCCCTAGGAACGCTTCACCAGCTGCCCACAGGCTGCTTGGACATCCCGGCCTCGACTCTTGCGCACGGTTACGAAACATCCCAGCTCCTTCAATCTTTGAACGAAAGCTGTAACTCGGGCTTCCTCTGGTTCTTTGATGTCACTGGCGGCATGCGCGTTCATCCGGATCAGATTCAGGTTGTGGCTCTTGCGCAGATCACCCATCCACTCGGCCAGGCGAGTCGCGTCTTCCAGGCTATCGTTGCGGTCGCCCATCAGCACGTATTCAAGGGTGAGTTTCTCTCGCTCCGCCAGGGGCCAGGCCTCGATGGCCTGCCGGAGTCGCGCCAAGTTCCAGGCCCGGTTCACCGGCATGATCCGGGAGCGGGCCTCGTCGGTGGTGGCGTTAAGGCTGAGAGCCAGCCAAGGCCGAGGTTTCATGTGGGCTAAGCGTTCGATCCCCGGCACCAGACCGGAGGTGGAGACAGTGATCCGCCGCGTGGAGATGTTCAGGCCTCGCTCGTGGTTGAAGATTCGCACGGCGCGGTGGACGTGATCCAGGTTGTGGAGGGGTTCGCCCATGCCCATGAAGACCAGGGTGATGGCGTGGGGCTGCTCGGGGCCCAGAGCCCGGAGCACCACCAGCACCTGGCCGACGATCTCCCCCGCCGTCAAATTGCGATGGATGCCCATGGACCCGGTGGCGCAAAAGGTACAACCCATGGCACAACCCACTTGGCTGGAAAGGCAGAGCGTCACCCTCGGGTTGCGCACCGCCCGGGGCATGTGCACCACCTCGATGCGCTCGCCGTCCGCCAGCCCCAGTATCAGCTTGGTACTTCCATCCCCGGAGGCGTGTTGCTCGAGGACTTGAGGGAGGCAAAAATCCAAGGACTGGTCTAGCCACTCGCGAATCGCCCGGGAGACCCTTGGCCGCCCCTCCACCCAGGCCCAGGGATGATGGATCTGGGAGAAGATGTGCTCCCCCCGGCCCGGGGCTCCGAGGTCTTCGAAATCGTCTGGGAGCAAGGCACAGGCCTCGGGTTTCCCTGCCCGCTCGGGAGCTGGGCTGTCCCAGGGGTTGCGAGTTGCAGACATCAGAGTGAGAGATCCTGCTTGCGGATCTCCGAGCCCTTGCGCGTGCCCAAAGCAGAGATCGCCATGGCCTCTGGCCGCAATACCTCCCGGGCGATCCGATGGAGCTGATCCAGAGTGACCGCTTCAATTTCGGCGATCTGGCCATCCAGATCCAGCATGCAACTCATGTGGATGGCTTGATGGGCCAGGCTGAACATGCGGGCACTGGTGGATTCCTGGCTGAAGACCAGGTTGGTGCGGGCTTGCAGCTTGGCCCGCTCCAGTTCCTCGGGCCTGATGCCATCCTCCAGAAGGCGGCGACACTCCCCGGCTGAACGGCGCACCAGTTCCCGGGCCTTATCCGGGGCACAGCTGGCCATGATCTGCAGGGCTCCGGTCTCCTCGTAGTGCGAAACGTAGCTGCCCACCTGGTAGCAAAGGGCGTGCTTCTCCCGCAGCTCCATGAAGAGGCGACTGGACATGCCTCCCCCCAGAACATGACTCAACAGGTTGACGGCCACACGATCAGGATGCTGGTGCCCGCAGATGGGGAAGCCCAGGACCAGACTGGCCTGCTGCAGGTCTTTCCTGGCTCGGTTGAGCAGAAACGGGGCCGAGGCCTTCAAAGAGACCTTAGGACTCGGCGAGCCACCCGGCAGGCGGTCCAGGATGGGTTGCAGAAGGGCGAGGAGGGGTTCCACCTCGACATCGCCCGTGGCGGCAATGAGGAGATGGGGAGCTCGATAGGTTTTCCTGAAAAAGGTCTTGGCCTCCTCGGGGCCATAGCCTGAGACCTGCTCCCGGCGGCCCAGGATGGAGTGGGCCAGGGGGGAACTAGGCCAGAAATGCTCATAGAAGAGCTCGCTTACCCAATCATCGGGCTGGTCTTCGCTTTGGGCGATCTCCTCCAGGATTACACTGCGCTCCCGGATTAGTTCTTCCTTGTCGAAGTTGGGTGTGGTGACCAATTCCCCCAGGAGGTCCACCAGATCGGGCAGCTGGTCGCGCAATACCTTGCCGTAAAAGCAGGCCGTCTCCTTGCCGGTGAAGGCATCCACGTTCCCCCCCAGCCGATCCGTGGCCGCCGCCATGACTTCCGGATTCGCGTAGCGCTGGGTGCCCTTGAAGACGGTGTGCTCGATGAAATGGGCCAAGCCTTCCTCGCCGGGGTCCTCATGGCAGGAACCCCGTTTCACCCAGAACCCCACTGAGCAACTGCGCACATGGGGCAGGGGCTCGATGAGGATCTCGGTGCCAGTCTCGGTGGTGGTTCGGAAGGGGGTATTCGGCATTGCAACAGTCTACCGTTCATCCCATCGGATGCTCTGGGAATGAGATGATGGATGCTGGGAGGCACTCTTGAAACTTATTGTCTGGGACTTTGACGGCACCCTGGCGGATAGCCGTCCCCTGATCGTGGCGGGGATGGAACACGCCCTGAAGGGTCTTAGGCTGCAGGATCTTCCCGGGATCCGGGAGGCCTGGCTGCGCCAGGTGGGGTTGCCCGTGGAGGAGGGACTGAAGCGAACCTTCGCAGGCTTGGAGGTGGACCCGGCCGAGGTGCTGAAGGTTTACCGAAGCTTTGACTGGATGGCCAACGAGCGCCTGCTGCAACCCTTCCCGGGCATGTCCGAACTGGTGCATGAACTCCATGGCCGGGGGGTGAAGATGGCCATCGCGTCCTCCAAGCGCACGGTGCCCCTCAAGCGCCAGGTGACGACCTTGGGCTGGGCGGCCTGCTTCGATCCGCTGGTGACTCCGGATGATGTCCGCCTCGGCAAACCTCATCCCGAGAGCCTGGAGATCTGCCTGAGGGTCCACGGGTTGGAACCTGACGAAGCCCTGATGATCGGCGATACCCCCTTCGATCTGGAGATGGCCCAGCGGGCAGGGGTCCCGAGCGTGGCTGTGGGCCACGGGTTTTACGGCCAGGAGGCGCTCCTCGAATATGCGCCGCAGGCCTATGCTCCGGATGTGCCCGCTCTCCGGACTATTCTTTTTGCCATGGTGACGCCATGATCCTGACCCATCTGGACCCCGAAGGCCGCCCTCGCATGGTGGATGTCTCCGCAAAGACTCCTACTCGGCGCCGAGCCACAGCAGGGGGCTGCATGACGTTGGGCGTCACTTGCGCTGCCGCTCTGGAGCAGGGGGGGGGTCCCAAAGGGGATCCCTGGTCCGTAGTCCGCATCGCGGCGGTGGGTGGGGTCAAACGGACCTCGGATCTGATTCCCTTGGCCCATCCCCTGACGATCGATGCGGTGAACGTGGACCACCGGTGGGACCCTTCGACGAGGAAGGCCTGGTTGCGGGTGGAGGTGTCCATGGAGGGGCGCACCGGCGTGGAAATGGAGGCCATGGCCGGGGTGACCGTGGGACTCTTGGCCCTCTATGACATGCTGAAAGCGGCGGGGCACGAGATGGAGCTTGGGCCGGTACGGCTTTTGCACAAGTCCGGGGGTCGTCGAGGGGTCATTCAATGGCCATGGCCGGAGTGCCCCTGGCAGGAATAAATAAGGGAACCAGCTCTTTTTTGACATCCTTGTTGCGATCCGTTAGCATCAGGTTTCTCTTCCAGTAGCCCCCAAGGAGGCTTCTAAAGCCAACACCCCCCCCAGCTTCGCCTGAGGAGTTCCATGCGACTTGCCCCGTTTGTCCTGTCCATCGTCCTATTAGGAATTCCAGGGAATCTTGAGGCTGCCAGGCCGGCCCGGAGGGTGACTCATGCCAGTGGCGTGGTCTACAAAGTCCGACGCGGCGAGACGGCGGCGAAAGTAGCCCGGGATCATGGACTCTCCCTGGATCAGTTGGGAGACCTGAATCCGAAGGTGAACCTTTCGAAGCTGTCAGTGGGCACCCCTTTGCGGGTGAAAGGAAAGCCGGTGACCCGGGTCGCCCAGGCAGTGCCCGTCGTCCAGGCAGTGCGTGCCAAGACAGCGCTTCCTCAGCCAGAGTTGGGTCTCGTGCTGCCGGTGACTCCGATCCCGGCCATCCGAGCCAACGGACCCGCCGTCCTGGTCCACTTGGAGCGCTTGCTCCCCACCAACATGGAGGGGTTGTCCAAGGTATCGGCGAAAAAGCCCGTCCATGGGGTCCCGCCAATGACCTCCCAGGACCTCGTACCGGTAATTCCTGCGAACACTGGCTTGGAATACGAATCTGCAACAGTCGCCGACCTGGGCTTTGAACCGGCGGATCCGAATAAGCTGGATCTCCTCTGGCCGGTGGGGACCCGGAGCATTAGTTCTGCCTGGGGTCCCAGGATGCGCATCAAGACGGTCCGAATGGTGAAGGCCAGAAAGTTGCGAAGAGTACGGGTGAAGTATCAGGGGAGCCATAAGGGCGTGGACTTGACGGCGCCCATGGGAGCCGATGTCTATGCTGCCCTGGATGGTCGCGTGGTGTTTTCCGGGAAGGACCAGGGCTACGGGAACTGCGTCTTCATCGACCACGGCAACGGGATCGAGACCCGCTACGCACACCACCGGCTCAACTTTGTTCATGAGGGTGACCTTGTGCAGCGGGGCCAGAAGATTGCCGAAGTGGGCACCACGGGGCACTCCACCGGTCCACACCTCCATTTCGAGCTCCGGCTTGGCGGGGAAGCCCGGAATCCGCTGCCTGCACTCAATGACGTGGAGGAGATTGCCGCCGGGATGATGGCCTTCAACGAAATGCTCAAGGGCCCCCAGCAATGAAGCGCCTGTTTCGATTGATTGCCCTATCGGCATTGCTTGGGGTCATGCTGCCCAGCCAGGCTCAGGATCCGCAAGCGACGCCGGAGCTGCAGAGTCCGGGTCTCGTAGCCTCTCTGTTGGACAAGGCAAAAACCTACCTGGGGGTTCCCTACCATTATGGGGGAACCACCCCGAAGGGTTTCGACTGCTCTGGCTTCGTCCGCTTCGTCTATGGGGCCTTCGGTTTCGGGCTAGACCGTTCCTCATACTCCCAAGCCAACCAGGGGGATCCGGTCGATCTGAAGCAGATCCAGCCGGGAGATCTCCTGTTCTTCAAGACCCGGGGGAACCAGAATCGCGTCAGTCATGTAGGCATCTACCTTGGTCAGGGCCAGTTCATCCACGCGGGTTCCTGGGGCGGACCGGGCAAGCGGGGCGTGAAGATCGGCGAGCTGGACAGCAGCTACTATGCCAATCGACTGATTTCCGCCCGCCGGGTGCTCACGCAGCCCATGGGGACCACGGAGGTCCTTGAACAGCTCCTTCTGGGGAAGGATACGGAACGTTAGGCGCCGTTGCGGAATAACCAATACTTTTGTAATTGTTTCGTTACGGCTCCTTATGCCGCTCTCGCCACCGGGACGACGAGGATATAAAATGAAAGCGACTTAGCCCCATGCGCTGGAGTGCGAGATGAAGCTGCTCCGATCCGTGCTGGTTCTGCTCGGACTGCCTTTCTTGAATGCGCAGGAGGTTCCCATACCCCTGCGCACCCTCACCCTCGCGGCGGTGGGAGATACGATGGTCGGCTCGGTCTTTCCGACTAGGGCCGCCATGCCCCCTGAGGATGGCCGTAGAGTCTTCGAACGGGTCAAACAGCTTTGGCAGGGCGCCGACATCGTCATTGGGAACTTCGAAGGCACCGTGGCTTCGGACAGCTCGGCGGTACGAGCCCTGAGCGCGAATGCTTACCGCTTCCTGATGCCGTTGGAGAGCCTGGCAATCTACAAGGAAGCCGGGTTCAACATCCTCAACATCGCCAACAATCACGCCATGGACGCCGGCCTGCCTGCCCGGGAAGCGACCCTGGCGGGGATGTACGCAGCCGGACTCGCCCATGTGGGGAGCCTGGAGCAGCCCAGCACGGTGGTTTTCGTCCAGGACTTGAAAATCGGCATCATCGGCACGGCCCCGCACCTGAACTGTTTCCCGCTGGACGCTCAGCTGGTGGGCCAGCGCGTGAAGGAACTCAAAGAGACCGAAGGCTGCGCTCTCGTCATCGTCTCCATGCACGCGGGCGCCGAGGGCGAAAAGGCCCTGCATGTACCGAAGACCAAGGAGATCTTTCTGGGCGCTGATCGCGGCGATGTGTATGCCTTTGCCCACGCGGTGGTCGACGCCGGGGCGGACCTGGTGATCGGCCACGGCCCCCACGTCCCCCGTGGCATGGAGGTTTACCGGAACCACCTGATCGCATACAGCCTCGGAAATTTCGCCACCTATGGTGCCTTCAATCTCAAGGGGGCCAGCGGTCTGGGACTCGTTCTGGAGGTCGTCCTGTTGGAGGATGGCTCTCTGAAAGGTCTCAGGATCCATTCCACGCGCCAGGACAAAGGCACGAAGGGGTGGTCCTTGGGCATCCCCGTGGAACCTGACCCGGAAGAGGGAGCGCGGCTGTTGGTGGAAAAACTGTCCAGGGAAGACTTCCAGACGCAGATTGCGGACTACTATCGCCCCGCCGAGATCCCCTGGACTCCGGGAGGGGAATCGATCCGCACCAGCCCGAAGGCTGAGTCTTCCAGGAAGTGACCCTGAACCAGATGCAGGGGTTGTCGGTATTCTGGGAATTCACGTCCCAGAGGTTTGCCCATGGATCTGCAGCCTGCCCTTGAGATTCTCCGCGCTCGCGCACCTTTTGTGCCCGAGCTGGCCATCGTGCTCGGGTCCGGTCTGGGCCAGTTGGCCCATTGCCCGGAAGCAATGGCGAGCGTCTCCTTGCCCTTCACGGAGCTGCCCGGGTTCCCGAACCAGACCGTGCTGGGGCACAGCGGCCGGATCATCTTTTGCGAACTGGAGGGCCGGAAGGTGCTACTCCAGGCCGGTCGCTTCCACTACTATGAGGGTCATCCCATGGCCCTGGTCACAGCTTCCATGCGGCTCTACGGGCGGTTGGGCGTGCCGATGGTGGTCCACACCAACGCAGCCGGGGCCGTCAACGCGGGCTTCGCTGTGGGCGAGCTCATGGTCCTTTCCGATCACATCAATCTCCAGGGGACGAACCCCCTGATCGGCCCCAATGTGGAACCGGGGCTTCGGTTCATCGACATGACCGAGGCCTACGATAGGGATCTGCGCCGCCAGCTCTTTGCCGCAGCCGCAGCCAGCGGGCAAAGCCTGCGCGAAGGGGTGTATCTGGCCGTCACCGGACCGAGTTTCGAGAGCCCCGCCGAGATCCGGGCCTTCCGGACCCTTGGCGCTGATGCCGTGGGCATGAGCACGGTGCCTGAGGTCCTGGTGGCCAGGCACGAGGGTATGAAGGTGGCCGGGATTTCCTGCCTGTGCAACCTGGCTGCGGGGATCCTGCCCCAGGCCCTGACTCACCAGGAGGTGTTGGCGGCCGGGGCGGAGGCCGGGCAGCGCTTCGAAGCCCTGGTGCGCACCTTCGTCCGGGCACTGAAGTCCTGATGCTGGCAGCCGTTCTCAGCGTCCTGACCATCTTCCTCATCATCGGCGTGGGCTTCTTTCTGGCCCGCCGGGAGTTCTTCAGCCCTGTCGCGGGCGAACTCTTTGCCCGCACGGTCGTGAATGTCTCGCTCCCGGCGATGATGGTCTACGAACTCACCGCCGGCTTCACGCGCGGCGAGCTGATCCAAGGCGGACGCGGGCTCTTGCTGCAGATGCTGGCCTATGTCGGTTGCGCTCTGTTGGCGCCCCTGGCGGCGTGGCTGGGGGGTGTGAAACCGGGGCGCCGGGGCACCTTCACAGCGATGTTCGTGGCTTCCAACACCATTTTCATCGGGATGCCGGTGAACCTCGCTCTCTTCGGGCCGGCTAGTGTGCCCTTCGTCCTGCTGGCCTATGCGGTGAATTCTACCTATTTCTGGACTTGGGGCGTCCACGGCATCGAAGCCGATGCCGGTCGCCGCCTGCCCCTGTTCTCCTGGGATCACCTCAAGCGGATCCTCGTGCCGCCCTTTCTGGCCTTCCTGGTGGGTATCACCCTGGTGTTCGCGGGGATTCGTCTGCCGGTCTTCCTGGCCTCGACCTTGAAACAGCTGGGGGCGATGACGACCCCCCTTTCCCTCCTGTTCATGGGCATCACCTTCTCGGGCATCGCCCTGGCAGAGCTCAGGCCCACCCGGGACATGATCGTGCTGTTCCTGGGGCGGTTCCTGCTGGCCCCGGGTCTGGTCTACGGAATGTACCGCCTGATGCCGGTGCCGATCCTGATGGTGAAGGTCTTCATGATCCAGGCCGCCATGCCCGCCATCACCCAGGCGGCCCTCATGGCCAAGACCTGCGAGGCCGACTACCGCTACGCCACGGTCATGATCAGCGCCACCAACCTGGCGAGCCTCGCGGTGCTGCCCCTCTACATGGCGCTCTTCTCGGTCCTGTTTCCAGCCTAGAATTCTGATATGCCCAAGATCCGTGTTCTTCCCGATCACGTGGCCAACCAGATCGCGGCCGGCGAGGTGGTGGAGCGGCCCGCCTCTGTGCTAAAGGAGCTGGCCGAGAACGCCCTGGATGCGGGAGCCACGCGGCTGGAGATCCGCTGGGAAGACGGCGGCAAGCGCCTGCTGGAAGTGGCGGATGATGCCTGCGGCATGGGCCGGGACGATCTCTACCTGGCCCTGGAGCGGCACGCCACCAGCAAGGTGCGCACCGCGGACGACCTGGCGCATCTGGTCAGTTTCGGCTTCCGCGGCGAGGCCCTGCCTTCCATCGCCTCGGTGAGCCGGTTCGAGCTGGCCAGTGCCGAGGAGGACGGGGAGGGTCACCGGCTCCGCTGCGAATTCGGGGTCATCAAGGAGGTCCAGCCCTGCCCGCGCGCCCGGGGGACCACGGTCACCGTGCGGGATCTCTTTGCCCAACTGCCGGCCCGGAAGCGCTTCCTGAAATCCACGGAGACCGAGCATGCCCACCTGTGGGGAGTGGTAACCCGCCTGGCGCTGGCAACGCCGGCCGTCCACTGGGTGCTTCGCTCGGACCGCAATGGGGACCTGTCCCTGCCTCCCGTGGCGGATCCTGGGGCCCGGTTGGCGCCCCTGCTGGGGGAAAAGTTCCAGGCCATGCGCGGCTTCCGGGACGGGGAGCCGCCTTGGGTATTGCGCGGGTATCTGTCACCTCCAGAACTCAGTTTTCGGGATCGCAATCATCTCTACCTGTTCGTGAACGGCCGGGCCGTGCGGGACCGCCTGCTGCTGGCCGCTCTGGCGGACGGCTGGGAGGGCTTCTTCCCGAAGGGGGCCTACCCTGCGGCCGTGCTCTTTCTGGAGCTGCCTGCGGAAGCCGTGGATGTGAACGTCCATCCCACCAAGGCCGAGGTGCGCTTCCGGGAACCCCACCGGATCTTCCCCTGGGTGAGCCGGGCGGTGCGGGAGGCTTGGAACCAGCTAAGGGGAGGGCTCGCCTCCGTGCTGGAACTGCCGCCGAAACCTGCGGAGCTGGAATACGAGGGGCCGCTTCGGCCCCAAGCCGCCGCCCATCCCCAGCTCTGGTCCAGCGGGGCCGATTCCGTGCTGCCCGTGTTGGTGGAGGCGCTGGGGCAGAACCTGGATCGGACCTACGATGCGCGGCCCTTGGATTCCCGCGCTGCTGAACGCGCTGTGGAGGCGCACTACCTGGGTTCCTTTGATGCAACCTACCTTTTGGCGGAAGTGCGGAGGGAGGGTGCGGCGGAGCTCTGGATCATCGATCAGCACGCGGCCCACGAGCGCATTCTCTATGAGCGGCATTTTTTGAGACGGCACATCCCAGTCATCCAGCCCCTGCT
>JANYIU010000011.1 GCA_025361955.1 Holophagaceae bacterium | reverse complement strand
GAAGGGCAGATCGCCCTTTTATTGCATTCGCAATTCGAAAACCTGGGCCACACCGGATTCAGCCAGTTGGTTGCGGCGAAGGTAGTAAAGATCCTGATCTTCCGGGTGCAGGAAATTTGAGAACGGCGCTTTGAGTAAAGCATTTGTGGGTGCGCCCAGCATTTGGCCAGCGGTGGCATTGGCCGCCGTGATCAACCCGAGATCATTGAGCGTGAAATACCCCATGGGCGCCAAGTTGTACAGATCGAAGTAGCGCTCACGGGAAGCCATCAGCTCCACCTGTACCTGGCGAAGCGCCTCGTTTTGCATCTCCAGCTCAATCTGATGCACTTGCAATTCGTGCAACAAGTGCCTGATTTCAGCCACGGACGTAGCCTCCAGGTTTTGCGGAACCCGGATGGCCCTTGCCTTGGCCATTTCCTCCGCCTGTTGGCGCAGGTTGCTGGAGCTATCCGATCTCACCTTTTGTTCAGTCATGGTCGCGCCCCTTCCTCGTGACGCCCTTCATCGTCTTGCCTAGTGCGACAATCTCATCCCGCGGTCGGTGATCGCAATGGCATAGACCTTAGGATTCTCGGCTTGGCCATAACCTTCCCAATCGCAATATATTCATGCAATAGCAGCGATCGGATCCAACCTCTGAGCAGGTTGTGAAGTCTATACCCGTGCTGACTCCTTGGCCCCGGGAGCTCCTTTGCTTTCGTTCTGTGTAAGCAAGACATGCATCAGTGTAAGGGAATCATCCACGGATCCTCTCAATTTAAAGTCCTTGCCCGCCGTGCAACCAAGTGCATCCTTAGGCTCCGGGAACGGTTCGTCGAATACCGAGCTTAGGGGGTGTCTCGGGTCATCACCGGAGTGATCAATGGGGCGGTCGAGGCTGAACAAGATCGTGGTAACTGGAGGAACAGGCTTGGTGGGGCGCCGCTTGGTGCAGGTCCTTGCTGACCAGGGAGCCCAGGTGGCTGTGGTGAGCCGGAACCCAGAACGGGCGACCCTGCCCAAAGGCGCCGAAGCTTATCCCTGGATGGAACTGCCTGCCCTCCTCGAGGGGGCAGACGCCATTTTCAACCTCGCGGGCGAGGGCATCGCGGACCAGCGCTGGTCTCCCGAACGGAAGGCCGCCATCCTGCTCAGCCGGATCGAAAGCACCCGGCGGATCGTGGAAGCCCTGCAGTGGGTCTCCAAGAAGCCCTCCGTCCTGGTGAATGCCAGCGCCACAGGCTTCTATGGCGCCCATGGCCTCACCCTGCTGGACGAAGCGGCGGGCCCTGGGGAAGGCTTTCTGGCCAAGGTCTGCCAAGCCTGGGAGCAGGAGGCGGAGGCGGTCATGGTCAAAGGCATCCGCCTGGTCAAGCTGCGGCTCGGCGTGGTGCTGGCGAAAGAAGGCGGCGCCCTGCCGAAGATGGCCCGCCCGGTGAAACTTTTCCTGGGCTGCACCTTGGGCAGTGGGCAGCAGGGATTCAGTTGGATCCACCTCGAGGATCTGATCCGCCTGTGCCTGGAGGCCGCCCAGAATCCCAACTACGCAGGGGCCATCAACGCCACCTCGCCCACACCCATCTCCCAGAGGGTTTTCATGGGCATCCTGGCCAGACACCTGCACCGACCCCTATGGCCCCTGCCCCCGGCCCTTACCCGCCTTTCATTGAAATGGCTCCTGGGCGAAATGGCCGAGCCCATGCTGCTCCAGGGCGCCTACGTCTACCCGAAGAAGGCGCTGGGGCTTGGCTTCCAGTTCCGTTTTGGGGAGCCGGAAGCGGCCCTGGCGGACCTGCTGTGACCCCTCCGTTGCGGCAGGCCTGCCCTGCTTCCTGCATGGTTCCGATTTGCAGTGAAGTCCAGAAACGTCTGTGGAATGTAGCAGAGCGGCTAACCGGCTGCGTCTACAATTTATGAGCCTGTTCCAGCCCGACCAGCCCTGCTCCAGAACAGAAGGAGATCAAAGTCATGCAAGCCATTCTGTTCGGAGCCACAGGCATGGTGGGGCAAGGTGTCCTGCGGGAATGCCTCCTGGACGCTCGCGTGGAGCGTGTGCTTGCCGTCGGACGCGGCGACCTGGGGCAGTCGCATGAGAAACTCCGGGTGCTCCAGCATGGGAACTTCCTGGATTTCTCTACTCTGGAATCCGAGTTGTCGGGCTATGACGTCTGTTTCTTCTGCCTCGGCGTCTCTTCAGCAGGTATGCCAGAGGAAGCCTACCGGCGCGTGACCTACGGTTTCACCCTGGCGGCTGCGGAGGTCCTGGCGCGGCGCAATCCCGGCATGACCTTCCTCTACATCTCAGGCATGGGCACGGACAGCAGTGAAAAAGGCCGCACCATGTGGGCAAGGGTGAAAGGGCAGACCGAGAATGCCCTCCTCCGCCTGCCCTTCAAGGCTGCCTATATGTTCCGTCCTGCGGGCATCCAACCCCTGCACGGGATCAGGTCCAAGACGAAGCTCTATCGCGCCTTATATGCCATGACCGGCCCATTCCTGCCGCTTCTGAAGCGCTTCCTGCCCAACTACATGACGACGACGGAACAACTCGGGCGCGCCATGATCCAGGTCGCGGCAAAGGGCTACGACCAGCCTGTGCTCGAGACCCGGGACATCAACGCGCTAGCCTAGTGCACCGTTACCGTCACGGGCCGAGTCGCGCTGCCATAAGGCCCTTGGGCCGTGAGCGTGTATAAGGTCGTGCTGGAAGGCCGCACCGAGACGCTGTTCCCACGCACCAGTCCAGAGCTTGGGGTCACGAAGAACCGCGTGGCGTTGCTGGTGGTCCAGGTGAGCGTGGATGAACCGCCCGCGGACACGGAACCGGGGGAGGCTGTCAGAGAGGAAATGCTGGGTGCGGTGCCGGGGGGATTGGAGGTGTAGACCGTTCCGGTGTCCACCACTTCCAGGTCCGAGCCCTTGATGTTCCCCAGGGTCTGGATCGAACCGTTGTCCCAGCGCTCATCGGGGGCTCCACTGAGGTACCAGGCGGAACCATTGTCCGCGAGGATCATGCCATAGGTTTTCAGGGCCTGCAGGATCACCTGCATCCTCGGAGTGAAGCCAGTGATGCTCACGCTCGCCTTCAGGCGCACGCGCATGCCCATGGGCGGCGCGCTGGCGCTGGTAGTGTTCGAAGCCCAATGGCTGGCCGGCGCGACATAGGCCTTCCGGCTGGTGGGAACCGTAAAGCGAAGGGCGTGGCGGATCACCCCGCTGGCCACTTCGTCATATCTCACCAGACCTGGGAAGATCGGTAATCCTGCGGCATCGGCGCTGGTCCAGCCCCAGGGGCGCAAGGCATTCGACCGCAGGTCCCAGACCGTTCCCCCACTCGCTTGCCAGCTGCCACCTGATTGCAGGACAGCATTGCCAAGTTCGTAGAGCAGGCAGTTGTCGCGGTCCAGTACCAGGACGTGCCGGTCACCGGTTGCTGTGAGGCCCCCTTCGATGGGCGCGTTGGCGGGGATGGGCATGGAGCCCGGGTCGCTCTCGGCCCCGTATGCCGTATACAAGATGGGCACCATGGCTTGGGCACCGGCGACGACCACATAGGGAATGCCGATGGGCCCCCCATTCCACAGCCCCGCTCCGAAGTCGCCCTTCAAGCCAGCGGTAGCCCCGATGAAGGTGATGATGCTATCGCTGTTGGAAGCCACGGCAAGAGCGCTGATGTCCTGATTCCAGGGATTGTCCGAGGGGAACAGGAGGGACCCTTTCAGATCGGCCCCGGGGCCCAGGTCCGCTGAGATGCAGACGCCATCTGTGGGCGGAGGAGCACTGGTCCCC
Organism: Holophagaceae bacterium; assembly: GCA_025361955.1. Classification (GTDB taxonomy): domain Bacteria; phylum Acidobacteriota; class Holophagae; order Holophagales; family Holophagaceae; genus UBA1801. Next base: position 1,062 of record JANYIU010000011.1, on the reverse strand, counting down.
GCGCCATCGCCACCGCCGCCACAGCCTAGGCCGATCAGAAGCAGGACGCCCGCCCAGACGGACCCGAGGAAAGGTGAGGATTTGCGGCTGAGCATGTCCTCATTCTGGACCATGCGGCTCTGCCAGGATGAAGAAACCAGCAAGTCCGAGGCTGGGGCCTACTCCAGATTCGCGCCTTGCTCCCTCACCTGGTCCAACACACCCTTGGCTTCCATGACGGCCCGGGTCATGGCAAGGCGTTTGCACTTTGATCCACAAGTATTTAATTCTCGGAGCACTTCCTGACTCCAAATATCCAGGCCCTTGCCAGCCAAGGTGTCCTTCTTGAGCCGTTCCTCAAAATCATCCAGGTGGGCGGAGAGCCTCACCAACTCCTCCCGGACGTCCTGGCGCTCCGCCAGCGCGCCGGCCTCGGCCACCAAACGTTCCGCAGGCAACTGTCCGGCAAGCTGAGCGTCCTTCAGGATCTGCTCAAGGCGCTGGCGGTATTGTTCCGGGAGGTCGGCCGCCTGCAGTTCCGCTTCGGCCTGAATGGCATCCTTCAGGGCTCGCAAGCGCGCCAGGGCTGACCGGAAGAAGGGATCCAACCGCTCCGCCTCCCTCTTCCGACCCTCATTCCAGGTCTTCAGCAGCTCCGTGAGAGCCTTCAGGACTGACTCTTCCAAACGTTCCGCCAGATCCGAGGCCGGAGGTACCCAGGCCCCCGGCAAACGGAAGAAGGCCTCCGCCGAAAGGGGCGGAAGTTCTAGCCATTCGGCGTCCTCTTTCCAGGTCTTGGCAACGCTCCGCAGCAGGGCCCGGTTGAGCTTGGGCTCAAGGCTGGGTTCGTCCTGCACCTCGATGAACAGGTCCAGCTTGCCTCGCTGCGCCGCCTCCCGCACCGCCGCACGGATAGCGTTCTCCAGCGGATAGAGCGCCGGGTGCATGCGCACCGCCAGTTCCATGGACTTGTGGTTCACGCTGCGCAGGGTCAGGTGCAACTGCCCCTGCACCAGGGGCTGGTTCACTTCGGCAAAGGCAGTCATAGAACGCATGGGGACCTCGGAAAAGTGGACTTACGAC
>JANYIU010000317.1 GCA_025361955.1 Holophagaceae bacterium | reverse complement strand
GCGCTACCAGAAATATGCTCGCATGGGGCAATTCAACTCATGAAGCTGCAACCCTGGCGCTCAAGGCGCGTCCTTCCAGTAGGCAGGTCCCCTTGGCGCGGTCTTGAACTCGCCTGGGATCTGCCCACTGCCAGTGCCAGGCTCGCTTGGCTCAGAGGGATCGACACACCTGAAGACTTGGTTTGGCGCCTGGATCCATCCTGGGAACGCACCGGGGATCCAGGCCTCCTTGCAGGAATGAATGCAGCTGTGGCGAGGATCCGTCGCGCCATAGAAGGACAAGAATCCATCTGCATCTATGGCGATTACGATGTCGACGGGGTGACGGCCACCGCGCTGCTCTTCAGGGTGCTGGAACGATTGGGAGCAAAGACTCGTTTCTTTATTCCGAACAGGTTCAGCGATGGTTATGGCTTGCACCTGGAATGCATCCGGGAACTTGCAGCGTCGCATACCCTGATGATCTCCGTGGATTGTGGGGTCCGCTCGGTGGTGGAGGTGGCCGCCAGCCAGGCATGGGGGACGGAGTGGGTGATCACGGATCATCACGCGTTGGGTACCGCTCTGCCGCAGGCCAGCGCCGTGATCCACCCGGCGCTGGGGGACTATCCAAACCAGCAGCTTGCGGGGGTTGGGGTTGCGTTCAAATTGGCGCAAGCCCTACTCGACGCGGTACCGGTTCCCAGGGGGAGTGACGCAGTCTTCCTGGATGGACTCTTGAAGCTGGTGGCCATCGGGACACTGGCGGACATGGTCCCCTTGAAGGGAGAGAACGCCCTTCTGGTGAAACGCGGACTGAAAGCCCTGGCTGGGGCCAATGGCCCCGGATTGACCTGCCTCTTCAAGGCCGCCCGGATCGAAGGGGAGCCTGGCGCCCAGCAAATCATCTTCGGCGTCGTGCCACGGCTTAATGCCGTCGGCCGCATGGGGGGGGCCGAGGAAGCGGTCCGACTATTACTCACCAGGGATGTGCGGGAAGCCACTGTCCTGGCGGAGCGGGTGGAGCTATTGAACCTCGAACGGCGAGCGATTCAGCAGGACTTGCTGCGCCGTCTGCCCCCCTATGACGGTTCTGCCTTTGATCTCGTGCTGGATCCTGAGGCCCATAGGGGGGTCATCGGCATCGTGGCCGGTCGTCGGATGCGGGAGAACGGAGTCCCGACTGCTGTATGCACCCTCCTTGATCAAATCGCCCATGGTTCCCTGCGAGCGCCGGAGGGCTACGATTTGGGGGCCTTGCTGGAATTAGCCCGCCCCTTCCTGTGCTCCGGGGGAGGGCATAAATTGGCGGCTGGCATAAGCTTTGAACTATCCAGGCTGTCTTTCGTGCGGGAGTCGATGACGCGGGGCGCCGCCCAGCAGGCCAGGGGAATGGTTCCCCCAGCGCTGGAACTGGATGGGGAGACCGTTGATTTGATTCCGTCCGCCGCGGATCTCCGGGTCCTGGAACCCTTTGGGCAGGGCTTTCCGGAACCGGTCGTAGGCATCGAGGGATTGCTCAAGGCCCAGATGCAGGCCTTCGGGCAGGGTCACCGAAAATTCAGGCTCAACGGGCACGCTTTCGACCTGGTCTGGTTCAACAGCGAGGAGGCCGTTTCTGGGCTTGCCACCGGGGACTTCCTCCGGGTGGCCGCTTCACCCCAGGATCACCCTCGTTGGGGCCGTTCCTGGCAGGTGCAAGCCGCCTTGAACTCCATGGCGGATCCGGGGGGGGTGTCCCCATGAGAGTCTGGAGTCTCATCAGTGCCCGACATTTCGTTTGGCGCGGAATGGGCTATGGACTCTTGACCTTTGCGCTGGTCGGGACCGGTATTTTCATCTATCTGGGGCCCAAGCCCCTCGAGCCAAAAGCTCAGGGCGGCAGTTTCGAGGGTGGCATTATAGGAAAGATTGGGACCTATACCGAGCAACTCGGACCAAGCCGATTCTTGCTTGCGTACGATTCCATTATTGGGGAGGAAACTGCCCTGCAGCTCCGAGGGGTGCACGGACGCCTGGAAGAGCCGGCAACGCTCTGGATGATGACGTCTCCGAGCGCTCGCAAGGCAGGCGGTTTATGGTCTCTTGATGGGCCCATGGACATCGAGGCTCGAGAGCCCAGCCAGCAGACCGTAATGGGCAAAGGCAGGATCGAGAAGCCCGAAGTTGGGCTGAAATGGGATCACGGCATCTGGACCGGGATGTCCACTCTGGTCTGGGAGGATCTTCAGGGCAAGGGCAGGGGGCGCTGGACCCTGCCCCCTGGTTGGCGCCGTGAACTGGATGGCCGGTTTGTGGTGGAAAACACACCCGTGCACTGGGAAGCCACCGGTGAGGGGGCTATGCGGTCCCTCGTAGCCCAGAGTCTTTGGGCGACCCTAGGTTTCAAGGAGGGTCGCATGGAGCAAGTGCAGGCCAAACTTGAAGGAGGCCGCATTCAAGCCCAGGCTGCGGCTATGGACCCCGAATTCCTTCGCTGGATGGGCCCGATCCACTTTCAGCGTGACGATGGCTGGCTCGGAGAAGCCCAGTCCGGGCTGGCCCCGCGCACTGCCACCGATGGTGGATCGCTGGACAAGATTGATCTGAAGGCATTCAAAGCTCATAGGGCCGTGCCTGAAGGCGTGGAAACAATCCAGTCGGAAGGAGCTCGGTGGACCCCCGCAGGCATCAGGGCCGAAGGCGATGTGCGCTGGGAGCAGCCCAGGGATGGAGAACCTCTCTCCCTTCGAGCCCCTCGGGTTCTGATCCGGGAGGCTGCCGGGGACGATCTACCGGTGGATCTCCCGATGGGTGAAGCCCGAGCCGAGGGCGTTGCCGTCCTGGCCTGGGGTAAACGGACCCTAAGCAGTCCCCGCATGGATGTCCGCAGGGTCGAACGCAGCTGGCGGATCCAGGCGCCTGCTTTGGGGCGGAGCGAACAAGGCACCTTTAGCGCCGGTGCCGGCCAGGGGAACCCTGCACACTGGGAATTCGAGGGGCCGATCCGGGCCAATATCACGTCCGGGGGCAATCTGCGGGGGGATCGGCTGATCTGGGAAGAAGCGACCTGGACCCTGATTGGACGTCCAGCCACCTGGAATGGCTTGAGAGAGCGCCTCTCCGGTCCAAAGTTGGTCCAGCATGCAGATGTGATTCAATTCCCTGACGGCGTCGGCGGATCGTTCTCTGCCCCTGGGGGAGATGTGGTGATTCGGGCGGATCGAGGGGACAAGAAGGCAGCTGTGACAACTCTGCTGGGACGGGTGGATTGTCAAGCGCAGGATTGGCACCTGCAAGCCGACCGGATGACGGTTCTGCTGGGACCCGACAATCAAGTCAAGACTATCATCGCCAAAGGCATGGTCTCGCTCCACGGCAAGATAGGGGAAGGCAGAGGCGAATATCTGGAGCTGGATCTGATGAACAGAGTGGCGCGATGGCAGGGGCGAGTGCAGGGATCAGCGGAGGTAAAACCTTGACGATGCCTGAAGATCTTCGCCTGGAAGCAAGGGACCTGCACAAGCGTTACGGAGATCGCACCGTCGTGCGGGGCGTTTCGCTGGAGGTCGCACCCGGTGAAGTGGTGGGTCTGCTTGGACCGAATGGGGCAGGCAAGACCACCACCTTTTACATGGTGGTAGGGGTGGAGGCTCCGGATCAGGGCCACATTCGTTGGTGCGGCCGCAACATCACGACCATGCCCATGCATCGGCGGGCACGGAAGGGCATTGGCTACCTGCCTCAGGAGTCCAGCGTCTTCCGGGGGCTCACGGTCTGGGAAAACCTCATGGCCCTCGCAGAACTTCAGCCCATCCCCCGGGAAGAGCAGCTCCATCGATGTGAAAAATTAATGTCGGAGTTCCACCTTCAGAAGGTTCGCACCACTCTGGGAATGAGTCTCTCTGGGGGTGAACGCCGGCGGTGCGAAATGGCTCGCGCCTTGGTGACCCAACCCAAGATCATGCTGCTGGATGAACCCTTTGCGGGGGTTGACCCCAAGTCGGTCATTGAAATCCAAGGGCTTATCGCGGATCTGCGGGTTCGAGGGATTGGCGTACTCATCACCGACCACAATGTGCGTGAGACCTTGCAGATTGCGGATAGGGCCTATATCTTGGCGGATGGCATGATCATGAAGCACGGGCTCCCCAACGAAATCGCAGAAGACCCCGATATCCGCCGGATATATCTCGGCGATCGATTCAGACTGGACTAATGGCGAATCTCGGACCTAACCTCTCACAACGGCTGACCCAGAGTCAGACACTGGCGCTGACGCCGGCCATGCAGCTCAAGCTGAAGCTATGGCAAATGAATTTGCTGGAGCTAAGCCAGACCATTGAGCGAGAACTGGAAGAAAATCCACTCCTGGAACTGGTGGAGGATGGGGACGAAGTGCCCAGCCTGGAGGCCATCGAAGAAGGACGGGATTCCGAAGTCATGGAGTCCAACGAGACCCCGGCCCAGGAAGGTCTTGAGTTGCCAGAGGGCAGCGATACCGTCGACCTGGGCCCACTGCTGGATGCCGCGGCCGAGATGAACCCCGAAAACCTCGAGGCATTCACGGAGGAAGGCGTCTCCCAAGTTCAAGAGACCGACATGGGGGCAGAAAACTCCTGGGATACAGACATCCCCAGGACCAGCAATCTGCCAGACGATGAGCGATCCAGCTGGGAAGACCGCCTGACCGTCGTGGAGACCCTCCAGGAACATCTATTGGGACAGCTTTACCAGACACTCGAGATGGATGACCCCCGGGCCGCCGTCCTGGAGCGGATCATCGATCATGTGGATCCGAAGGGATTCCTGAGACTCGATCCGGACCAGTCCGCCGAGTCCAATCCTGCAGAACTGGCCGTAGAGCTAGGCATCGGGGAAGATCAGCTAAAGGAAATGCTGGAGATGCTGCAGGATTTTGACCCCAGCGGGGTTGGCTGCTTCACGGTCAAGGAGAGCTTGCTGCTGCAACTCCACCATGCCGGCGCGGAGCCAGACGATTTAGCGGTCTGCATCATCCAGGATCATTCCGAACTCTTGAGTCTCCGAGACAATCCCAAACTGCGCAAGGTGCTGGGGTGCAGTGAAGAGGCACTGACGGAAGCCTTGAATCTCCTGCGGCACTTGCACCCTGCTCCCGGCCGGGCCTTCGATCCCGAGGGCGAACGGGTGGTCAAGCCGGATGTCGTGGTACTGAAAGGGGATGATGGCAACTGGCGAGTTTACCTGAATGATGAAGGAGTGCCTCGCCTGAAGGTCAGCAGAGAGTACCGATCCTTCCTGGCTTCGTCAGAAGCCAAAACGGACAAGACTTTCATTCGCGAACGCTACCGTTCCGCACGTGATTTCATCCGGGGGGTGGAGGACCGGAATCGGACCGTGCTCCGGGTAGCGGCATCCATCGTGGATCTCCAGCGAGAATTCCTGGACCAAGGCATCGAGCGATTGCGGCCAATGGTCCTGCGTGATGTCGCTGAGGCCACTGGATTCCACGAATCCACCATTTCCAGGGTCGTGAAAGCCAAGACAATCCATACCCCCCAAGGACTCTTCGATCTGAATTACTTCTTCAGCGCGAGTCTGGGGTCTTCCAGTGGAGATGATGTCTCCGCCACCGTGGTCAAGCACAAGATCAAAGCCCTGGTCCAGGCCGAGGATCCCGCCAAGCCCCTCTCTGACGAGACCATCGCCCGTTTGCTCGAACGGGATGGCATCAGGGTGGCTAGGCGAACCGTCAACAAATACAGGGAAGAACTGAAAATTCCTCCAGCATCCCGCCGTCGCCGCCGATGAACTGTGGAACATGGTTGGGATTGGATGCACCTGATCTGCAGTGAAAGCCTTTCCCTGGGCCATCAGGCCCTTTTTTGAAGGAGTCCGTGATGAAGGTCATCTTCACCGGCCGCCACGTAGAGGTTTCAGACGCTCTAAAAGGGTTCGCCCAGGAGCGCCTGGAGAAAATGACCCCCTACTTGGACGACATCATCGATATTCACGTCATTCTTGGCGTGGAGAAACACAGGCATCAAGCTGAAGTTTCGGTCAAGACCCGAAGCAGCGACTTCCTGGCCAGCGCCGAGACGGATGACATGTATGCAAGCCTGTCCCAGGCGTTGGATAAACTTGAAGCACAGGCCCACAAACATGCCGGCAAACAGCAGGCTGCCAATAAAGGCATCGACAAGGAGAAAGTTGTTCTGTCGCCAGCCGAATAGAACTCATTCCCAGGCTCAACTCAAACAGGCCCACTTTTGGGCCTGTTTGCTATACCCAAACCGCCTCTGGGATAACCTAACAGAGTCGGAGTCACTTAATGATCGAATCTACACTGTCCATGCGAACCGCGGATATCCTCGACCAAGTGCTGGCAGGGAAGCGCATTTCCGAAGCCGAAACGCTGCATTTATTCAAGCATGCAGAACTCCCAGATCTCGGCCTAGCGGCCCAAGCCGTCAGGAATCGCCTTAATGATCCAGGGAAAGTCAGTTTTGTCGTGGATCGGAATGTCAATTACACCAATATTTGCAATATCCACTGCAACTTCTGCGCCTTCTATCGCCGTTCTGGTGATTTGGATGCCTATATTCTAACAAAGGAAGAATTAAGAGCAAAAGCTCTAGAGACAAAAGCGGTGGGTGGTACTGGGTTTCTCCTCCAAGGGGGCGTGAATCCCGAACTTCCCTGGCATTATTATTTAGACTTGGTAGCCTTCCTCCACCATGAGCTCGGGCTGTGGGTGCATGGCTTCTCGCCGGTGGAAATCCAGATGATGACTAGACTCAATGGGCTAGGGCTGGTGAAGACCCTGCAAGCTCTCCGCGAGGCTGGTCTGGGGAGTCTGCCGGGTGGAGGTGCCGAGATCCTGGTGGATCGTGTGCGCAAGAAGATTTCCCCCAGGAAGGGCGCGGTGGGCTCCTGGGTGGAGGTTATGGACGCCGCCCACGAGGTGGGTCTG
>JANYIU010000303.1 GCA_025361955.1 Holophagaceae bacterium | reverse complement strand
GCCCCCAGTACGATGAGCGTGATGGCGGGGAGCTGGTTGCCGAAAGGCAAAGGCACGGGCAGGAAGAGGAGGAAGCCGGCCCAGGTCACCACGAGACCCATCCACCGGTAGCTCAGGGCGCGGCGATTCTCCCGCTTCCGCCGAACCGGGTCAAATAGCCTTCGAGCTTTGCCAGCGCGCCCTTCATTCTACCTTTGTGGATCGGCTGTCGGCGGACACGGTCTGGGATCCAAGGCAGCGTGGTTCCCCAAGCCATCTGGAGCCCCGTCGCCATGATCCCCAGGCCGCCCACGGGAGCCGCCCCGAGGCTGATGCCCGGCACCAGGCTGGGAAGGGCCATCAGCAGGACCAGGAGGCCGCAGGTCTGCTCCCCGGCGCAATCCACCAAACCCCCGAGCGTGATCTCAGATTCCTGATCCAGAAGGTCATGGAGCGCCGTAAAGAAGGGGCGCTGGTTTTCCTTGACCTGGATCAGCTCGAGTGGAGGGAGAGAGCGCTTGAAGGCCACCCAGGCAGGTGCAAGGGAAGTTTGGATGCGCTTGATGCTGCGGGTGCTTGCCCGCACCTGGCGGCCAGGACGGAAGCTGACGCGAAGGAGTTTCACGAATCCAGTTTATCGGGCGAGGGAGCTTCCTCTGAAGACCCATTGCCGTCCTCAGAAGGATCGGCAGGGAGTTGGTAGGCTCCGGAGGCCCAAGCCCCCAGATCCAAGATTCTGCACCGGTCCGAGCAGAAAGGCCTGGAGGGGTTGGTCTCCCAGGAGACTGGTTTCCGGCAAATCGGGCAGGGGCGTACGACCATAGTCTGGATCATAGCGGACTCGTGGAATTTCCCGCCTGGCCGGTTGGTTTGTGGAGGGAGTTTGTAAATATGATCTAAAACACATTAAAAAACCTTAGTCATATTTTGAAGATCCTGTTGACAGACGGATTGCGTGGCCTAAACTGGATTCCAGGCGGCCCCTTGGGCCCTCGAACGGTTCAGAAAAGGGAGGAAATTATGTCGAAAATCATTGGCATCGATCTTGGAACGACCAATAGCTGTGTAGCCGTGATGGAAGGCGGCGTACCGAAGGTCATTCCCAATGCGGAAGGCACCGACACCACACCCTCCGTCATCGGCTTCAACCCCAAGACCGGTGAACGGCTCGTGGGTGCCGCAGCCAAGCGCCAGGCGGTGGCCCAGCCCAAGAACACGGTCTATTCCATCAAGCGTTTCATGGGCCTGCCCTTCGCCGACTCGGACAAGGAACAGAAGCTCGTCAACTATGTCGTGGAGCGAACGGATAAGGGCAGCTGCGCGGTGAACATCGCGGGCAAGCACCTGAGTCCCGAAGAGCTCAGCGCCATGATCCTCACCAAGATGAAGGACACTGCGGAAGCCTACCTCGGCGAGAAGGTCACCAAGGCCGTCATCACGGTGCCCGCCTACTTCAATGATGCCCAACGCCAGGCCACCAAGGACGCAGGCGCCATCGCTGGCCTCGAGGTCATGCGCATCATCAACGAGCCCACGGCGGCTGCGCTGGCTTATGGTCTCGACAAGAAGAAGGACGGCACCATCGCGGTCTTTGACTTCGGCGGCGGCACCTTCGACATCTCGATCCTGGAAGTGAGCGAGGGCGTCGTGGAGGTGAAGTCCACCAACGGTGACACCCATCTGGGCGGCGACAACGTGGACCAGGTCATCATCGACTGGCTCATCGAGGAGTTCCAGAAGGCCGAAAGCATCGACCTGCACAAGCAGCCGGAAGCCATGCAGCGCCTCAAGGAGGCTGCTGAGAAGGCCAAGTGCGAACTCTCCACCACCACCCAGACAGATATCAGCCTGCCGTACATCACCGCTGACGCCAGCGGTCCCAAGCACCTCACCCAGACCCTCACCCGCGCCCGTTTCGAGGCCATGATCGAGCCCATCCTGCAGAAGCTGAAGGTGCCCTGCGAGAATGCGGTGAAGGACGCCAAGCTGAGCCACCACGAACTTCAGGAAGTGGTGCTGGTGGGCGGTTCCACGCGCATTCCCAAGGTGCAGGAACTGGTCAAGCAGATTTTCGGCAAGGAGCCCAACAAGAGTGTGAACCCCGACGAGGTAGTGGCTGTGGGCGCCTCCGTCCAGGGTGGCGTACTGGCCGGTGACGT
>JANYIU010000268.1 GCA_025361955.1 Holophagaceae bacterium | reverse complement strand
CTCATCATCCCCCCCGAGATGGGAGTGCTGGTGGGAGAAGCCATTCGTCAGATGGCCGCAACAGGGCAGCCCATCCCGACAGCGGAGCTCTCGCTCATGCACAAGGATGGGTCGCAGGTGTCCGTCATTTCAAGTCATGCCGTCGTTCAGATCCCAGGACACCCCTCCGAGTTTTTCTGCATCGATGTGGATATCAGCGAGCGCAAGGCAGTCGAAGACGCGCAGGCGTTCCTGCTGAAGTGCGGTCAGCTGAGTACAGGCGAAGATTTCTTCCTGTCGCTGGCGCGCTACCTCGCCGAGAGCCTGCAGGGGGATCATGTATGTATCAGCCGCTGGTCCGAGGATGGCCTCGCGGCTGAGACTTTGGCGGTTTTCCATGAGGGAGCTTTCGAACCGAACAGCTCGCGCGTGTTGCAGGACCCCCCTGGTAATGACGCGCAGGGGAAGTCGGTGTACTGTTTCTCGCTTGATGTGCGCCAGTTGTTTCCGGAAGATCGTTTGCGGCAGGAGATCGCCGCGGAGAGCTATGTTGGAACCACACTCTGGAGTTCCCAGGGGCAATCCATCGGTACGATCGCCGTCATCAGCCGTCGCTTCCTGGCCAATCCCAGGCTGGCTGAAACCCTGCTGAAACTGGTGGCCACTAGGGCCAGTGGCGAACTGGAACGAAGGCAGGAAGAGGCGGAGCGGCGCAAGCTTGAGGAACGGATGAACCAGATCCAGAGGCTTGAGGCCCTCGGGTTCCTGGCAGCGGGGATTTCCCACAACTTGAACAATGTCCTGGCGGCCATTCTGGGCCTGGCCTCCGCGCGGGAAACGGTCGCGACCGAAGCGAAGGATCTGGAGGCCTTCCGGGTGATCTGCAGGGCCTGTGAACGGGGGCGCGAAGTTCTTTACTCCCTGTTGCGTTTCGCTCGCCCCCAGTTGGTGACCATGGCGCCGCTGGAACTCAATGACATGCTGAGCGAGCTTCGCTGCATCCTGGTTCAAACCACTCGGATGCGCGTCTCGGTCATCGAAACCTTCTCGAAGGAGCCCGTGTGGATCCTGGGGGACGCCGGGAGCATCAGTCATGCCCTGATGAATCTTTGCGTCAACGCCATCGGCGCCATGCCAAACGGCGGGGTACTCACGCTTCGTACCGCGGCCATGGGCGGAGACTTGGTTGAAGTATGGGTGGAGGACACCGGGGAGGGTATGACTTCAGAAATTCTGGCGCACGCCCTGGAACCCTTTTTTACCACCAAACCTTTGGGTGAAGGAACGGGCCTGGGTCTGAGCGTGACGTATGGGGTGATCACGGCCCACGGCGGGACCTTGGATATCTCCAGCCAACCTGGCCAAGGCACCCTCGTGAAGATCCGGATCCCCAGGATTTCCGCGCCTGTCCATGCGGAAACCCACCCTGTGCAAGCCCTGTCCCCTGGGCCGCTCCAGGTACTGCTGGTGGATGACGATGAACTCGTCCGGCAGGCCACGGTGGATATGCTGGAAACCGTAGGATGCTTGGCGGCGGCTGTGAGGGGAGGCCAGGAAGCCCTGGACAGCCTTGCTTCAGGCACCACCCCCGACATCGTCCTGCTGGACCCGAACATGCCCGGGATGGACGGAACGGAAACCTTGCAACGGATCCGGGCCATGCACCCAGACCTGCCGGTGCTCATCGTTTCCGGACAACCCGGAATCGAGGAATGGGACGGCTTCAAGCAACCGCATGTGGAGGTTCTCCCGAAACCCTTCTCCCTGAAGGAACTCCTGAACAAGATGGCGCGGATGACGCCTGGCAAGTAGGCACTCACAAGCATCATCACCGCACCTCCAGCATGGCCAGTCCGTCCTGATGGACGCTTTGCCCAGCCACGGGTACCACGTCGCCCACCCGGTAGGGACGCTTGCGCCGCTTGAAGGAATCCGGGAAGGCCACGGCCTCGCAGAGGGCCGTCTCGTCCTCGAAGGTGATGAATTGCATGAGTTCGTCCTGCTCGGTGAGGACGGTCTTCTCGGCCACCACCAAAGCCCAGAAGCGGAGCGAAGGGCTGGTCTTCTTCCCTGCCCCACGCAGGCGTTGGCCGGAAGCTGAGGTAACGTCGGTAGCCCGATGGGAAGCTCCGCCGTGGCGGGCCCGGGCGAGGGCTGCGGGGTGGATCTCCAAAGTCAGTTCCAGGGTCTCCATTTCCAATTCGGCGCGGTCAAAGGGATCCGTGGGTCGAGGCCGCACACCGCCAGGGACGCCCCCTAGGCGCGCCCACAGCAGGCGTGTGCGGTCGCCGTCAGGCGCCCAGCGATCGCAGGCGCCACCACTGACGAGTGCCTCCACCGTGGGGATGGAGAGGTTCACGCGGTCCAGGAGTTCGTCCAAGTCCGCATAGACGCCGTTCCGTTCCCGTTCTTCGAGCAGGGCGCGGACTTCGTCCTCCCGCGCGCCCTTCACCTGCATGAGGCCCACCCGCAGGCCCTGCTCGCCCTCTGCCGTGAACGGCCAGTGCGAGAGGTTCGCGTCGGGTCCGCGCACCACGATGCGGTGGCGTCGGGCGTCCCCTAGGTAGGCGATGGCCGGGTAGAAGCCGCCCTGATTCGTGATGACGGACGCGAAGAAGACCGCCGGATGGTGGGCCTTCAACCAGGCGCTCTCGAAGCTCACCTGGGCGTAGCTGGCGGAGTGGGGCTTGCAGAAGGAGTAGCCCCGGAAGGTGCGGATCATGCCCCAGGCCTCGTCCACCACGGCTTCTGGGATGGCCTGGGCGGCGCAGCCTGCCCGGAAGCGCGCCTCGAAGTCCGGCAGCCGCCGGGAGCAGTCGGGTTTGCCCAGGAGCTTGCGCAGGGCGTCCGCCTCGTCGTGGTCCCAGCCCGCCAGGTCCATGGCCACCCGCACCACGTCCTCCTGGTAGATGAGCACCCCGTAGCTGTCCGAGAGCAGGTTGGCGAAGACGGGGTGGCTTGGGACGAAGGCCTCCTCGCCCCGCGCGCGCTTCACATAGGTGTCCACCCAGTGGTAGGCCGCGGGGCGGATGAGGCTGGAGTGGATCACCAGGGTCTCGAAGTCACCCTTGCTCACGCGCTTCTGGAGCTGGCGCGTGGCAGGACTCTCCACGTAGAAGACCCCGATGCTGTCGCCTTCGGCCAAGAGGGCCTGGGTGGCTGGATCGTGCCGGGAGACGTGACCGATATTGGTGGGGACACGCTCCCCCAGCACCCGCTGGGCGTCGCGGATCACCGCCAGGCTGCGGTTCCCCAGCAGGTCGATCTTCACCAGCCCGTAGTCCTCCACCCCCTCCTTGTCCCAGCAGGTGATGGAGACGCCCACCTTGGCGGGCGCGGGCTCGAAGGCCACGTGCTCCCACATCGGTCCCGGCGTGACCACGGTGCCGCCCGGATGCACGGAAAGCTGGAGGAAGTGCCCCAGCAGGGCGTCCGCCTGCGCCAGGATGGGCGCCCAGTGGGGATTCTCCTGGGCCCTTTCGATGCCCCCATCCCAGCCGCGGATGAACTTGGCCAGGGATTTCAGTTCGATTTCAGGTCGCCCATGGGCCAGGGCCACGGCCCGCAGCGCTCCTTTCGGCTTGAAGAAGCAGTGGTTGGCCACCATGGCCACCCGGGTGCGCCCGTAGCGTTCAAAGACGGACTGGATCACTGCATCCCGTTCATCCCAGGCGAAGTCAATGTCCAAGTCCGGCGGGTCCTTCCGAGCCTCCGTGAGGAAACGCTCGAAGACCAGGTGCGTGTCGATGGGGTCCACGTTGGTGAGTTCCAGACAGTAGCTCACGAGGCTGGCGGCGCCGCTCCCCCGGCCGCAGGTGCGGGCGACGGCGGCATGAGAGATCAGGTCCTTCACCAACAGAAAGTAGGCGGCGAAACCCTTGCGCCGGATGAGGTGCAGCTCGTGCTCCATGCGGCTCTCCCGCTCGCCGTTCATGGAACCGTAGCGCTTCAGGATGCCCGTCCGGACTCGTTCCCGCAGCTCCGCGTCCAGGTCCGAGCCTTCCAGGCCCAGAGGTTCAGCGTTTACCCAGGCGCCCCAGTGCATCTCCCAGCCCGAGACACGCTCCAGCACCGCCTCCGTGGCTCCTGCGATGCGGGGCTCCGCCCAGGGAAAGCGGGCCTCCCAGGTGCGCCGGTCCACGGCGGCATCCTGGAGATCCCACAGCGGTTCCGTGCGGGGCACCGTGCTTTGGGTGTGGATGGCACGCTTCAGCCGGTGCAGCTCCAAACCCGCCGGAGTGCGAAAGCGCAACACCTGCGGCCCCACCACGGGCAGCCCCCGGCGCAGGGCCTCCGCCGCCTCCTGCTGGCGCCGGGGATGGCCCAGGAGTGTAGCCTTGAACCCCTCCCGGGCCAGGAGTTCCAGACCTTCCAGCCGTTCCGCCAGCAGCACGCAGTCCCGGGGCGGTTCACCCTCGCCTTCCCCGTGGGCCTGCACTGTCAGCAGCTGGTTCAGGGCTCCGTAACCTGCATCCGAATGGGGCAGGGCGCCGAAAGCCTGACCGCGCCAGGAGAAACGGCAGCCCAGGTGCAGCCGCACCGGAGCCCGAGCGAATTCCAGTTCCTCCCGCAGCTTCGGATAACCGTGCAGCCCTCGGTCCCAGATCACCACATGCCCATAGCCCAGGCGCGGGACGAGTCGCGCCAACTGCTCGGCGGTGTAGACGCCTTCCCCCGTGGAGAAGTCGGTGATGGCGAGGAGGAGGGGCATGCTTCCTTCGGGTCAGTCAATCGCAAGGGGGGATGGGAAGGTCTCGGTTAACGGTCTGGGGCATTGACCGAGGGTCATCGCT
>JANYIU010000266.1 GCA_025361955.1 Holophagaceae bacterium | reverse complement strand
TAGAGAGGGCAGCGATACTATCACGGTATGCCCCTGATCCTTTTTCAGTGCCAAGAGCTCTGGATCCTCATGGCTGCTTGCTCTTCATGCCCACCTTCCTGCCCACCACCCCGGGTGGTGCTGCCTCTGGGCTGAGAAATCAAATTATGGTGTCTGCCAGAGTAACCTCAGAGTAATAAAACGACAGGCCCCGAACTCATCGGGGCCTAAGTGCTTGGTTCTATTGGTGCCTGGAGACGGAATTGAACCGCCGACACATGGATTTTCAGTCCATTGCTCTACCAACTGAGCTACCCAGGCTGGAAGGTTTTAGAGTAGCTGGAAATGGCACATTTTCAAGTGCGAAGTCGGGCTGGATGCGGCATCCTTGAAGGTTCGGAGCTTCAAACGATGGCATCCCCTATCAAGAGCAAGGAAATCCAGGTTCAGAAACCGGCCCAGAGCCTTCAGGCCTTCCAGAAGGGGCTAGCGACGGGCAACGGCTCGCAAATGAGCATCATCAAGCCTGCGCTCATCGCGGCGGTGGTGGTGTTCATGGGCTCGATCGGGTTCTTCGGCTATCGGAGCTGGGCATCCGGATCCGTGGAAAAGCACGAGACTGCGCTGGCCGAATTGATGCTCGCGGTGCAGGGGGATCCGAAAATACCTGCCCAGCCTGCGGATATCGAGAAGCGCATGCGCGAGAACCTGCCGAAACTGGAGGTACTTGCCAAGAGCGCCCCGGCTTCGCGGAGAGCGACGACGGAAGGGCTGCTGGCCACGTGGCGCCTCGAGCTGGATGGCAAGGGCGGGATCGCCCCCAAGGCCGAAGATCCATGGTCGCGCCTGCGTCTGGCTCAGCGGCAGATCGCGCTGGGGCAGGGCCAGGAGGCCCTGGGAACCTTGACGCCGTTGCGGTCCGGGGCGGGGCCCAGTGAGGCTTGGGGGGATCTCTTCTGGAAAACGCTGTTGGCTGCGCGGACACTCCAGGGGGAGCGGGAACAGGCCTTGAAGGACTATGCCGAATACAAGCAGCGGTTCCGAGAACAAGCGGATATCCGCGGTATGGAAAGCATCCTCATCGGGATATGAGCGAGTACGGATAGCCTCGCTGCGGGAGATCCTGATGCGCATGTACGACCTCATCTACACGAAAAAAAGCGGCGCTGCGCTTGCGCCGGAGCAAATCGCGTTCTGGATCAATGGCGTCACGGACGGCACGATCCCGGACGAGCAGAGCTCGGCGCTGCTCATGGCCATCTGCTGGCGGGGTATGACCACGGTGGAGACGCTGGCGCTGACCTTGGACATGCGCGACTCCGGTGCCCGGATGGATCTTTCCTCGGTGCCCGGCCTCAAGGCGGACAAGCACAGCACCGGCGGCGTGGGCGACAAGACGACCCTGATCCTGGGGCCCATCGTCGCGGCCTGCGGGGTTCCGTGCGCGATGTTCAGTGGCCGCGGTCTGGGCCATACCGGCGGCACGATTGACAAGTTTTCGGCGATCCCTGGTCTGAACGTGGAACTCAGCGCCGAGCAGTTCCGGGAAAGCCTGCGCCGCACGGGCTTCGCCAATTCCGCGCAGACCGGCGACATCTGCCCCGCCGACCGGAAGCTCTACGCTTTGCGGGACGTGACAGCCACGGTGGAATCCATTCCCCTCATCACGGCCAGCATCATGTCCAAGAAGTTGGCAGGGGGCGCGGATGCCCTAGTGCTGGATGTGAAGTGCGGTTCCGGTGCGTTCATGAAGACCTTGGACGAAGGTCGGGCCCTGGCCCGCAGCATGGTGGAGGTGGGCAAGGCCCATGGTATGCGCATCAAGGCCCTCATCACACGGATGGAGGAGCCCCTGGGCTGGGCCATCGGCAACACCCTGGAGGTGATGGAGTCCGTGGAGATCCTCCGGGGCAGGCATGCGAACGGAGTCCTTGCCCAGCTGAGCTTCCGCCTGGCCGCAGAGATGCTGATGCTCGGGAGGGCGGCAGAGACTCTGGAAGCCGCGATGAAGCGCGTGGAGCAGGCGGTGAAGGATGGCTCCGCCCTGCGCGTCCTGCACGAATTCGTAGCCCTGAACGGCGGGGACGCCCGGGCCATCGACGATTTCGACCGCATGCCCCAGGCGGCCGCAAGCACGGAGATCCGTGCGGAGCAGGAGGGTTACATCCATAGTATGGACGGGCGCAACCTGGGAATCCTCGCCATGGAACTTGGCGCCGGACGCAAATCCCGGGAGGAATCATTGGATCTGGGGGCGGGCATCCGCGTGCACCGGAACGTAGGCGATCCGGTCAAGACGGGAGATCTACTGTTCAGCGTTTATGCCAGGCTTGGCTTAGCGATTCCGGCATCCGCCTTCCGGGCTACCGTCGCTATCCGACCTGATTCCGCAGCCAGCTATCCTTGGCTGTTGGCTGTGGTTTCGTAAAGAACCAGGTTTGCTTGCATCTTCGGCCTGAGTCTGCGGGAGACTTCCAGCGCCACGCCTGCCCCAGCGCACACGGCGGTCCAGCCTTCCTCCAGGAGCTGCCGGAAGGCGCCTACCAGGGAGCTTTCTTGACGTAGATCGCATCGTACCGCTCCGTGGGCTCCTCGGGAAGAGGCAGGATCTCGAGACTGGGAATGCCCAGCCGCTGGAGTTCTGAACGAAGCGCCAAGCTGCGCAGGGTCGAGAGGGTGTCGGGGGCTGGCGGGCATTCCAGGGACCACTGGCCCTTCGCTCCCCAGGATTCCACCCATGCCCGGAGTTTGGTCTGGGCGCCTGGAGAGAGGCTCGCATCCCCCTTGAGGAAGTAGATGGGTTCCCGGTAGGTCGCGCCTGGTTCGAAGGATCGGGGCAAGGCCCGCGTGATCGTTTGAGGCCGAAGGGTGGCCATTGCGGGAATGGGGGCCGGGACGGCGACCGGCAGCTCCGGAAGGGTCCCAAGCAACTCCGCACGGATGGCTTCGTCGCCCTTGAGCGGGAAGGTGTCGCCGGGCACGGACAACCGGGACTGGGCATGGTCGGGATGCACGGAAAGAATCTCCAGGCGGCCCAGGCCGCGGCGTTCCCCCGGCCGCTGAAGGACCAGGAGCTCGCCTACCCGGAGGGTCTGGCACCCACCGCCCTCCAGCCGGTAGATGCGCTCAGTGCCTTCATAGGGCGGCAGCCCCACACGTCCCACCGAAACCACCAGCAGGGGGGGTGCGGCCCAGACAAAGCAGCCAACCAGGAGGAGGAGAAATCCTTTCATACCCTTCTCTTCGGCGCGGGCGCACTTAAATCTGAGGCGTGATCCCCAGGGTTCGGAGCAGGTCGCCGATGAAGAACAGCGAACCGGTAATCAGCCGAGCCCCCTCGGCGGACTTCCGCAATCGGAGGCTGGCCTCTTCAAGATCGATCACCGGCAGGTCGTTCCCCCAGGCCGCGTGCAGGGCTTCTGCGTTTGCATAGCGCTCATTCCCGCCCTTGACCAGGGTGATCGACCGCGGCTGGGTGGTCCGGAGCTCGGCAGCCATGCCCTGGATATCCTTGTCCGCCATGACCCCGAAGAAAAGATGGGGATGCACACCGCAGGCCCGAATGTGCTGGGCCGCCGCCTCGGCTCCGTCGAGGTTGTGGGCGCCATCCGCCCAGACCCGGTCCAGGCCGGGAAGCGGCCACATGCGGCCCGGCCAACGGGTGCGTCCGAGACCTTCCCAGACCTGCTCCTCGGGGAGAGCGAAGCCCAGATCCCGGAGCCGCTGCAGGGTTTCCAGGGCGGTGGCCAGATTCTGGAGCTGGTGCGCCCCAGCCAATCCGATGCGATGACCCTGAACGAGGCTGTAATCCCAGGCGATGAGGTCGGCCTCCAAAGATGGCGCCGGAAAGAGTAGCGGATCGCATTCCAGCAGGGGCCGGATCCACGCAGGATCCAGACCCGGCCCGAGCACCAGGGGCCGTCCGCTCCGAGCCGTGCAGAGCTTTTCCCGGGCAATGGCTTCCCGGGTATGGCCCAAGTACTTCTCGTGGTCGATCCCGATATTGGTGAGCACCGTCACGAGGGGATCCAGGGCATTGGTGGCGTCCCAGCGCCCACCCAGCCCGGCCTCGACGATGGCGATTTCCACGCCCCGCTCCCGGAAGGCCAGCAGGGCCGCGGTGATCATGAGTTCGAAGTAGGTGGCCTGGATACCAGACCGGGCCTCGGAGGCAAAGGCCTCACCCAGCAATCGATCCAGGGTTGTTTCGTCAATGCAGGCGCCGTTCACCCAGATGCGCTCGGTCGGCGAGATCAGGTGGGGCGAGGTGGTCCAGCCCACCGCGAATCCGGCCGCACGGAGCGCATTGGCCAGGAAGGCTCCCGTGGAGCCCTTGCCATTGGTGCCGACGATTTCGATGGACGGATAAGCATGCTCGGGATGATCCAGATCCTGGAGCAGGGCGCGGGGATTGTCGAGACCGCACTTGATGCCCCAGTGGCCGCGACCTTCCAGCCGTTCAATGTTGACTGGCATCAGAGGAAGATCCGCTCATCCAGTCCAGGCAGAGCGCCAGGAAATCCCGCAGGTGGTCCCGGGTCACGACCTTGTCCACCATCCCGTGCTGCTGCAGAAACTCGGAGCGCTGGAAGCCGTCCGGCAGGGTCTGCTTAATGGTCTGTTCGATGACCCGAGGTCCGGCGAAGCAGATGAGCGCCTTGGGCTCGGCGATATTGAGATCCCCCAGCATGGCGAAACTGGCGCTCACACCCCCGGTGGTGGGATCCGTGAGGACCGAGAGGAAGGGCAGACCAGCGTCGTCCAGCCGGGCCAGGGCGGCGGCGGTCTTGGCCATCTGCATCAGAGAGAGCGTGCCTTCCTGCATGCGTGCGCCACCCGAGCAACTGACGAGGATCAGACCACAGTGTTTCGCCAGAGCCTGTTCCGCACCCAGGCGGATCTTTTCGCCCACGACGCTGCCCATGCTGGCGGCGAGGTAGTCAAAGTTCATGACGCCGAGCACCACCGGGTGACCCTTGAGCGTTCCCTCGACCATGAGGATGGCATCGTGGTCGTAGCCAGAATCCCGGAATTTCTTGAGCTGGTCCGCATAGGGTTTCGCGGCGACGAACTTCAGCGGGTCGGTACTGTGCAGCTCACCAAAAAGTTCCGCGAAGCCAGGATCCATGAGGTCTTTCAGTCGCTCCTCCACGCCGATGCGGAAGTGGTAGCCGCACTTGGGGCAGACATTGCGGGTGTTCACCAACTCGGCGCGGTAGATCAACTCCTTGCAGGCCTCGCACTTGACCCAGAGTCCCTCGGGTACGTGGACGGTCCTTTCCTCGACGGCGATTTTTTGTTGGCGTTTCTTGATGAACCAGGACATGCAGAATCTCCTTGCCTACGCCTTTCGCGGCCCAGACTTCAGGGCCTCGAACAGACGGTCCAGCTCGCCTTCGCTGGCGTAGTGCAGGACGAGGGTGCCCGCCTTGGCCCGAGCCTTGATCTCCACCCGGGTGCCCCAGGCATGGGTCAGTTCTTCGGCGGCGGCTTTGAGAAAAAGAGCCTGGGGATGTTTGCGCCGGGTCTGGCTCTTGCGGGCCTTGGCCAGGTGTTTGAGACGGGCCTCCAGAGCCCGGACCGAGAGCTGCTTGTCCACAACTTCGAGGGCCAGCATTTCCTGGGTGCGGGCTTCCTCGAGTCCCAGCAGGACCTTCGCGTGGCCCGTGGAGATCTTTCCAGTGGCCACCAGTTCCTGAATGGCGAGGGGAAGTCGGAGGAGGCGAAGGGTGTTGGCCACCTGCGGTCGGGACTTGCCGACGCGGTCGGCCACCTGTTCCTGGGTGAGGCGCAGATGCTCGCCCAGCTGCCAGTAGGCCTTGGCTTCCTCAATGGCGTTGAGTTCCTGGCGCTGGATGTTCTCCACCAGGGCGAACTCCAGGAGCCGGTCCTCGGGTATTTCCTTCAGGACGACTGGGACCGTGGCCAGACCCGCCTTGCGGGCCGCGCGCCACCTTCGCTCTCCGGCGATGATCTCGAACTTGTCGCCGACCTTGCGCGCCACGATGGGCTGCACCATGCCGTGGTTCTTGAGGCTGGCGGCCAGATCGTTCAGGGCGTCTTCATCGAAGTAGGAGCGCGGCTGATGGCGGTTGGGCAGGAGAGAGCCGATGGGGAGTTCGCGCTGGGAGGCGTCTTCTGGCGCGATTTGATTCATGAGCGAGGTGAGGCCGCGCCCCAGGGCAGGCCGCTTCGGAATCACACTCATCGCACTTCCTCCCGGGCAGGTTCCTGGATGCCGAGCCACTCCTTAGCGAGACAGAGGTAGGACTGGGCGCCCTTGGACTTCAGATCATAGAAGGCCACGGGTTTGCCGTGGCTCGGGGCCTCGGCCAGGCGGATATTGCGCGGTATGAAGGTCTGGAACACTTTGCCCGGAAAGGCCTCCCGCACCTCCTTGGCCACCGCCGCTCCCAGGTTGGTGCGCTCCTCCGCCATGGTGAGCAGGATCCCGCCCAATTTCAGGCGCGGGTTGGGTCCCGCCTGAATCCGACGGATGGTCTCCATGAGTTCAGCCAAGCCGTCCAGAGCAAAAAACTCACAGGGCATCGGCACGATCACTTCGTCAGCGGCCGTGAGGGCGTTGAGGGTGATCATCCCAAGGCTCGGCGGGGGATCGATGATGATGAAATCGTACTGGTCCATCACCGGGTCCAGCGCCCTGCGCAGCACCTGCAGTTCCGGCAGCTCAAAGAGTTCGAATTCCAGCTGGGCAAGGTCTTTGCCCGTCGGGATCATCTGCAGCATCGGCACTTCGGTGCTGAGGATGAGCGCCTGGATCGGCGCTCCCTTCATCAGTGCGAAGGCTCCGGCACGCAGGTCCGGTTTGGGGAACCCTAGACCGGTGGTGCTGTGTCCCTGGGGATCGAAGTCCACCAGCAGCACCATCTTCTCCATCATGGCCAGCGACGCCGCCAGATTGATGGCCGAGGTGGTCTTGCCCACGCCACCCTTCTGATTGGCCAGCACCAGGATCCTCGCGTGCATGCTACGGTCTCCGCGGCACTGCGTGAGGGCTGGGGGATTGGAAAGGCACGGTTTGACCTCGCGTGGAACATGGCAAGTCTAGCAGGTTCCACAGCCCCGTTGGCGGGCGGCCGAATCAGGCGACCGCCCTGACCCGTTTCTGGATCGCGCAAGCCATGTCTCCAGGACGGAAGGGTCCAGCATCTTGCCTTCGATCGGGAAAACTGACTAAATAATGGTCATTATTGGGACGGCACCCCCCAGAAATCCGGATCATGCCCGTCAGTCATAGACAAAGGCCTCCCCGAGGCCGAGGAGAGGGTCCGCTCTGCAGGGCGATCGTCAGGAGCGAAGATCAGTGGCCTTCACCGACTTCTCGGAACGTGTAGATGGTCTCCCCGGGGCGCGCGTATCCCTGGCGCCGCGCCAAGGCCTCCAGCAACTCCGGATCTTTCGTGGCCAGACGGCGGACCTCTTCGGCAAGTTCACGGTTCCGCGAACTCTTCTGCAGGAGCACCACCTGATAATCGCGCAGTTCTGCTTGCCGTTTCCGGAGGCTAGGAAGACCCGCCGGCGAAAACAGGAGCATGAAAGTCGTGGCGACGCACGAGAACGCCAGAGCTCCCCAGAGCGTGGTGGATTTGAGGAGCCAGGCGGAATTCATCTTCTAGGAGAGCAGCGAACCGAAGGCCTCTCGCCCCGCATAGCGGGCGGCGGCCCCCAGCTCCCACTCGATCTGGAGCAGCCGGTTGTACTTGGCGACGCGGTCCGTGCGGCAGGGAGCTCCGGCCTTGATCTGGCCCGCACCGGTGGCCACGGCCAGGTCGGCGATGAAGGTGTCCTCGGTCTCGCCGCTGCGGTGGCTGATGACCGCGCGATAGCCCGCCTTGTGGGCCATGTCCACGGCCTGGAGGGTCTCGGTGACCGTACCGATCTGGTTGAGCTTGATGAGGACCGCGTTGGCGACGCCTTCCTGAATGCCTTTGGCGATGAGGGCCGGGTTGGTGACGAAGACGTCATCGCCCACCAGTTGGATCTTCTTCGAGAGCTTGGCCGTGAGGTTCTTCCAGTGCTTCCAGTCACTTTCGTCGCAACCATCCTCAATAGTAAGGATGGGATGGCGCTCCACCAGACCTGCATAGTATTCGATGAGCTGGGATCCAGTCTTCTTCCCGCCATCGATTTCGTAGGCCTTATCCTTATAGAACTCGTTGGCAGCGCAGTCGACCCCGAGGAAGACATCCTTGCCGGGCTTATACCCGGCCTTCTTGATCGCCTCGGTGATGAGCTCCAGGGCCTCTTCGTTGGAACCCAGGTTCGGGGCGAACCCGCCCTCATCGCCAACGCCCGTCGCCAGCTTCTTGCCCTTCAGGACCCCCTTGAGCCCGTGGTAGATTTCCGCGCTCCAGCGCAGAGCCTCGGTGAAACTGGGGGCACCTACGGGCAGGATCATGAACTCCTGGATATCGACGTTATTGTCGGCGTGGGCACCGCCGTTCAGGATATTCAGCATGGGGACCGGCAGCAGCCTGGCGGAGGCTCCGCCGAGATAGCGGTAGAGCGGCTGGCCACAGGCCTTGGCAGCAGCGTTCGCCAGGGCCATGGACACGCCAAGGATGGCGTTGGCGCCCAGCTGGGATTTGTTGTCAGTGCCATCCAGGCTGATCAGGAGCTCGTCGAGCTCCGCCTGCTGGAAGGCATCCATCCCTTGCAGGGCGTCCTGGATCTCAGTGTTGATCGCATGAACAGCTCCCAGCACCCCCTTCCCGAGATAGCGTTTTTTATCGCCATCGCGGCGCTCAAGGGCTTCACGGCTGCCAGTGGAGGCCCCGGAGGGAACCATGGCCTGGCCGAGAGTGCCATCGTTGAGCTGCACCCTGGCCAGAACCGTGGGATTGCCGCGGCTGTCCAGGACTTCAAGAGCGGAGATGCTTTCGATCAATTTCATGGCGAGATCCAAGACGCCCGCAAAGGGGCGGAACGAATGCTTAAGACTACTTCTTCGCGGCTTTCTTGACCGCCTTCTTGACCGCCGGCTTCTTGGCAACGGCCTTCTTCACAACCTTCTTGGGGGCGGCCTTCTTCACGACCTTCTTAGCGGCTGGCTTCTTGGCGGCGGCCTTCTTCACGACCTTCTTGGCGACCGGCTTCCTGACAACAGCCTTCTTCACGGCCTTCTTGACGGTCTTCTTGGGAGCGGCCTTCTTCACAACCTTCTTCACAGCCTTCTTGACGGTCTTCTTGGGGGCGGCCTTCTTCACAACCTTCTTCACGGCCTTCTTGGGAGCGGCCTTCTTCACAGCCTTCTTGGCAACCGGCTTCTTGGCGACAGCCTTCTTGGCGGCTGGCTTCTTGGGAGCGACCTTCTTCGCAGCCGGCTTCTTGGCCGCGGGCTTCTTGGCAGCAACCTTCTTGACCGCTGGCTTCCTGGGCGCCTTCTTGGGGGCAGGCACAGTGGTTTCGCCTATGCTCTCGGCGAGGGGATTCATCTCGTCAGGCAGTTGGATATGTTCCATGGGGAACTCCTTTTTGCCCTTCCGGGCGGGGTGAGAGAGAGGGGTTGATGGCGGGAGTGTAGCGGCTTTCGCAGCGCCACCAGTGGTTTTGATGCTGCTTTCCTTGCTCGAACTCTTCTTGGTCTTGGGTGCAGGACCCGCGTCGGTTGACTTGGCACTCGATGCTGCGACAGGTCCGGTTTTGGTCTTCGCCTTGGAAACCTTCTTCGTGGATTCCACACCGGAGAGGATCTGAGCTAGGCGCTTGCCAGGATAGAACTCGTCCAAGAGGGCGTCGCCGATGACAGCGCCGTGGACACCCAAGGCTTCGAGTTCCTGGATCTGCTGGAGCGTGCAAATGCCTGCTTCGATCATCCGAAGGCATTTCCTTTCAGGGACCTTCTTCATCAGGGCGAGAGCCTTCTCCCAGGAGGGTTCCCAGGTATCCAGATCCCTGCCTAGTACACATATGATGTCGGCGTTGGCTTCGAGAGCGCGTTTCAGATCGGCCTCGCTGGCGACTTGGACAACCACGTCCAAGCCCTTGGCGGTGGCCAGCAGAATGAGGGCCTGGAGGCGCGGTGTCTCCAGCAGTGCGGCCATCAGGAACACCGCGTCCGCTCCGAGGATCTTGCTCTCCTCGATCTGGTACTCCTCGAAGATGAAATCCTGACGGATGAGCGGGATCTTCACGGTGGCTCGCACTTCCGACAGGTGGCGATCCTCGCCAAAGTAGAGGAACCGGTCCGTGGCCACGGACAGTGCGCGGGCGCCGTTATCCACGAGGCTCTTGGCATGGGTCGAGGCGCGATAGCTTTCCCGGACCTGGCCGCGCAAGGGGTTCCCCCCAGATACCTCCGCGATGATGGAAATCCCCGGTTGGCTAAGCTCTTCCTTGAGGGAATGGTGTCCTCGGTAGGACCCTTTTACAGCCGAAGGTCCTTTTTGTTTCTTGATCTCGATGTCCAGTGCCTTGAATATCTGGACTTTTTTCAGCATTTACCAGCCTCCGCCATTTCGCTTCAAGGTAGTGAGATGTCCGTGGTACGCGTTGCGTTTCTTCTTCTAATTCTCCACTACACCAGCGTTTCCAAACAGGTCAAC
>JANYIU010000224.1 GCA_025361955.1 Holophagaceae bacterium | reverse complement strand
TAAAGCGGTCAGAGCACGGCCCCCACGAATCTGGGGGTACCCCAAGCATCGTGCAATCTAGCGCCATGACGGTGCGAAAAGGAGATCAGCAATGACAGCATGTAGCGCAGTTTTGCTGCATGAGAGATGGAGGTAGGCCCTCCGGGAACAAATTGCAGGATTTTACGGATTACCGCAGGGTCTTCCCAGAGAGGATCCGCAAGCTGGTGACCTTCGTCGCCGATTGGGTGGAGATAGGTCTCATGGACCCTGGTTCAGAAGCGGGGATCCTGCTGCGCGCGGATCCGAGCCTGCCTGCCTGTGGACTGGCCGCTGACAACGCCTGCTCCAATTTCCTCGTGGTCTAATGAGCCTTCCCCATTCGATCCGAACCACCACGGAGCTTGGCCATGCGGCGTTCTGTTCTTCTCTCACTGACAACCACACTGGTTCTCCATGCGCAGGATGTTTCCTTTCTGAATGCCGAAACCCGGTGGACGGCGGAGCGATGGCAGCTGCCCTTTGCCAACGAGACCATGGACCTGCTGGGTCTCCAGGTGCATCGCACCTGGGGAAGCGGCGCCTATGCCGGCTTTGGGGGGTGGGGGAGTGTGCGCGGGGAGCGTGGGGGCTTCATCACGATCGGGATTTCGGGGGGCTGGCGGTTTCCTATAACAGAGCGTTTAGCCCTGGATACGGGCGCCTGGGTTGGCGGCGGCGGGGTGGGTAGGGCCGATGTGGGGGGAGGCCTGATGCTGCGCGGCCACGCCGGGTTGAGCTGGGACTTCGACTGGGCCCGTTTGGGCCTCGAGGCCTCCAGGGTGCGGTTCCCCAATGGCCGTTTGAATTCATCCCAGGTCGGCATGACGGCCACCTTTCCCTTCCGCACGCTGGTCGGCAGCCCCGGTGCTGGGCGTTCGTCCCTGCCTGAGCTCGGACGCAGCCTTGGCACGGAGCTGGGGTGGCGGGAGTTCTCCCTGGCTTTCACGGGACAGCGTTATACACCGACTCGGTCCGTGCGCTCTCTGAGCGGCATTCCCGACACCGACCCGGTCGACCTGGTGGGACTGGAGGCACACCTGGGACTCGAAGGAGGGCTCTTCGCACTGTTGGATATGTCTGCCGCTGCCCATGGAAAAGCTGCTGGCTACATGGATATCCTGCTGGGCCTGGGCTATGCCGTTCCCTTGGATCCAGCAGGACACTGGACTTTGGTGGGCGAATTCTCCGGCGGCCCTGCCGGTGGGGGAAACCTGGATGTAGGGGGTGGCATGGCCTGGAAGGGCACGTTGGGGGTCCAGGTCACCACCCAGAGGGATCTTCAGGTAGGTTTGAGCACCGGCTATGTCGCGACCCCTGGCGGGACTTTCCAGGGCATGGTCTATCAAGTCCAAGCGGGGCGGCGGTTTGCCTTGGCCACGCCCGGCCTTCGAAATGCGGAGCCCTCGGACGCAATCGATTACAGTGGGTGGTCCATCCGGGCGGGCTGGCAACGTCTGAGTTCACCCCAACGCAGGGGTGGAGCCAAGGCCGATCCCATCGATCTGACCAGTGTTCAGCTGACTCACGAGCTGGCTGCGGCCTGGTACCTGGCAGGTCAAGGCAATTTCGGGCTTACGGGCCATGCCGGTGGGTTTGCGGAGGGTCTGCTGGGCCTGGGCTGGCGCAGCCCTGAGCTGTTTGGCACAGGTCCGCGCTTCCTGGTCCAGTTCATGGTGGGTGCGGCCGGGGGCGGAGGCGTGGATACTGGGGGCGGCCTCCTGGTGCAGCCGATGCTCGGGCTGGAGCAAGGGCTGGGCCATGGCTTGAGCCTTCAAGTGATGGGAGGGCGCTGCATCGCGCCACGGGGGAATCTGCGCACCCAGGTCCTGGATGCCGGGCTCTCATGGCGGTTTGGTTTGCCCACACGAACACAATAAACCCTGACCCTCGTTCAATAGACTTGTTCGCGTAAAAACGGCAAGTAAACCGAACAAAGCGCTTCGTCGCTCACGGTGGCCATTGAGTTTGGGTATGGAGACCCAAGCAAGACTTCTCGGGTCAAAGAACCGACGGTCAGGACTCGTGTGATGTTCACGGAGTGATCAACGACGGATCGTTGACGACACCCTTGTAGTGGAACTGGCCGTTCTTGACAACCTGGACCTGGACATCCTTGACCACTTCCCCCTTGTTGAAGCCCTTGATCATGCCGGTGAGGCCGTTGTAGTTCTGGACACTGGCGATGGCCTTCTGGATGGCGGAGCCGTCAAGGCTGTTGGCGCGCTTGATGCCGTCGCAGATGATCATGAACGCATCATAGGCGGAAGCGCCTACCATATCGGGGCTGATCTTGAACTGGTCAGCGTATTCCTTCAGGAAGGTCTTGACCACGGGCCTGGAGTCATCGCGGTTGAGGTTGGTGACGATGACGAACCCTTCCGAGGCCGGCCCGGCGATCTGGACGAATTCGGGGGAATCGGCGCCCTCTTCGCCGACGAACTGGGCGGTGATACCCATTTCGCGCGCCTGCTTGACCATGGGGCCGCTCTGGAAGTAATAGCCGCCCGAGAAGATGACGTCCGGGTTGGCGCTCTTGATCTTGGATAGGTAGGGCTTGTAGTCCTTTTCGGACATCGGGTAGGTCTGGTACGAAATGACCTTGGCTCCTTGCCCGGCAGGGCTTTCCATGAAGGTCTTGAACCCTGCTGCCAAGGTCTTGCCGAAATCGTTATCGCTGGTGAGCACGGCGATGTTCTTGCCCTTCAGCAGCTTCACGCAGGTGTAGGCGGCCGCCTTGCCCTCGACGGTGCCCAGGAACCCGTTGCGGAAACTGTAGCTGTAAGTGCCCCCGGAGGTGACGTCCGGATGGACCGCGTAGGCGGCCACCATGGGGATCTTCTCTTCATTGAACAAGGGCGCGACGGCCCGGGAAGGCATGCTGTACGACCCTGCCACGAAGGCCTTGATGTTGTCCTGCTCGATAAGCTTCCGCGCCAAGGCCGTGGCTTCCTTGGGATCGGCGTGGTCATCGTAGAGCACCACTTCCACTTTCTTACCCAGTACGCCGCCGCTGGCATTGATGTGGTCCACGGCCAACTTGAGGGAATTCTTGACGCTGGCGCCGTCCGCGGCGGCGAAACCAGTGAGGGGGGCCATTGCCCCGATCTTCACCGTCTGAGCCGAGAGGGCAGTGCCGGCCACCAGGGCCATGGGGATTAACAACGTTCCGAGGCGTTTCATGGTTTGACTCTCCTTTAGGTCAGTGGGATCGGTCGCCTTGGCCGGTCGCCAAGTCTTCTTCTGGAAGGCATTCGCTGGAAACTAGGTGCTTGAAGAACGACACGAATGGGACCCGTGGGTCCTATCCAAGGTAAGCCTCTTTGACCTTCGGGTGTTCGATCAAATCCGCCGCCGCCCCTTCAAAAGCGCAGGTTCCGACCTCCATGACGTAGCCTCGGTCGGAGATCTTGAGCGAGGCCATGGCATTCTGCTCCACCAGCAGGATCGTGAGGCCGAACTCCTTGTTCAACTGGCGCAGGAGGGCGAACACCTGGTCCACCAGTTTGGGCATGAGACCCATGGAGACTTCATCCACTAGGAGCAGCCGAGGATCTGAGATGAGCGCCCTGGCGATGGCCAACTGCTGCTGTTCGCCCCCCGAAAGGGTGCTGGCCAGTTGCCCACTCCGCTCCTCCAACCTGGGGAAGATGCCGTAGAGCCATTCCAGCCGTGTCTGCACCGCGACTTTCTTGCCCAGGCGATAGACGCCGGTGATTATATTTTCATATACTGAAAGCCGGGGGAACACCCGCGAACGTTCCGGGACCACCCGGATACCCCGCCTGGCGCGCTCATGGACCGGCAGGCGGGTGATGTCTTCGCCATTGAAGAGGATCTTCCCGCTTTTGCTGGGCTCGATTCCCATCACCGCATTCAGGATGGAAGTCTTGCCCGCGCCGTTGGCGCCGACGATGGAGACCAGTTCACCCTGGTCCAGGACAAAGCTCAGGTTTCTGACCGCCAGGATATCCCCATAGGACACAGTGAGGTTTTCCACTTCAAGAAGCATCGGACTCTCCTTTGCGCCCCAAGTAGGCTTCGATGACCTGCTCGTCCTGTTGGATGACCGCGGGGGTGCCTTCGGCGAGTTTTTTCCCGTATTCCATGACCACGATCCGGTCGCAAAGGGCCATTGAAACCCTCATGTTGTGCTCGATCAACAGGACTGTGATGCCGGCTTGCTGGATGGTGCGGATCAGGGCCTCGAGCTGGGAGATCTCTTCGTGGCGAAGCCCGGAGAAGGATTCGTCCAGAAGCAGAAGTTTGTGCCCTACCGCCAAGGCCCGGGCGATCTCCAGCCGGCGCAGGTTGCCCAGGGGCAGCAGGCCCGCCTTGCGCTGGGCGAGGTCAGCCAGGCCCACCCGGTCCAGCAGCGCCATGGCCGCCTGGGCTTCCTGCCTGGATTTCCAGGAGGTCCACAGGCAGGACGGCGCCGGGTAGCGGGTGATGCCCCTGGCCACCAGCACATTCTCCAGGACGGTGAGGGTTGAGAAGGGCTTCACGATCTGGAAGGTGCGGCCAAGACCCAGGGCGGCAATCGCATAGGATGGGAGCCCGTTGATGCGCTTGCCATCGAACCAGATCTCGCCCGAGGTGGGTTTGTAGACGCCGGAAATGAGGTTGAAGGTGACCGTCTTGCCCGCACCATTGGGACCCAGCAGGCCCAGGATCTCCCCCCGGTTGACCGCGAAATTCACCCCATCCACGGCCCGCAGTCCGCCGAAGTGGATGGAGAGATCCTTGACCTCCAGCAGCGCCGGGTTCATGGCTGCCGCCGCAGGAACAGGGGGAAGAGCCGCTTGCGGATCAGGCTGCTCTCCCCCAGGATCCCCCCAGGCTGAAACCGGATCATGAGCAACAGCATCAGGGCGTAGAAGAGGATCCGGAATTCCGCCAGAGGCCTGAACAGCTCCGGCAGGGCACCGAGGATGAGCGCGCCAACCAGGGGGCCCAGGAGCGAGCCCATGCCCCCCAGCACCAGCATGGCCAGGAAGGAGACCGAGAGAGGGAAGGAGAAGTCGTCGGCGCTCACAAACCGCATGTAGTGGGCATAGAGGGCGCCCCCCAGCCCGGCAAAGACCGTGCCCAGCATGAACGCCAGCAGCTTGAATCGCACCGGCGAGATGCCCATGCTGGTCGCCGCCGCTTCCTCCTCGCGGAGGGCGAAGCAGGCAAGGCCGGCGAAGACGCGGGTGAACAACCAGCAGATGGCCATCACCACCCCAAGGAAGAACAGGCAGAGATACAGGAAATGGGCTCCCTTGAGGGCTTCCCCGAAGACCTGGATCCGGGGGATGCCGCTGATCCCCAGGGCGCCGCCGAAGAAGGGGACATAGAGAAAGATCGCTTGCACGATGAAATTGATGCCGATGGTGGTGATGGCCAGGAAGTCATGTTTCAGCCTCAGGCTTGGCAGACCCAACAGCAGTCCGGTAAGGGCACTGATGATGAGGACCAGGGGCAAGGCGATCCAAAAGCTCAGCCCGCCGCGGGTGGACAGGAGGGCCGCGCTGTAGGCTCCGATCCCGAAAAAGGCAGCATGGCCCAGGGAGATCTGGCCCGCATAGCCGACGATCACGTTGAGACCACAGACGACAATCGCCTGGATGACGATCAGCGTCAGAATGGTGATAGCGTAACTACTCATGAAGCGACCTCACATACAGACTTGCGCGCTGTGCCATTGCTAGCGGGAACCCAGCAGCCCTTCGGAGCGCCAGACCAACACGCCGATCATGGCGACGAAGGCCAGGGCATCCCGAGGGAAGGGCACATTCAGGTAGCCGATGAGCAGGGTCTCCGCCAGCCCCAGCATGAGGGCCGCGATCACCGCGCCGGCCACGGAGCCCATGCCCCCCACGACGATGAGAGCGAGGGTCTTGTAGGCCGGCACCGCTCCCATGGTCGGGTAGACCTGGTTGTAGTAGATGCCCACCAGGATGCCGCCGATGGCGGCGATGGCCGAGCCGATGACGAAGGTGAGGCTCACGATATAGTGGCTGTTGATCCCCTGGGCGCCGGCGATGGCCATGTCCTGGGAAGTCGCCCGCATGGCCAAGCCAAGTTCGGTGCGGTTGATGAGATACCACAGGAGCAGGAGGATGGCTGCGGTGATGACGTAGATGGCGATGAGGGTCGAGGAGAGATGCACCCCGGCCACATCGAGGTCCGGGAAGGGTAGCTTGGCCGAAAAGGTCAGGATCTGGGGCCCGGCGATCAGCCGACAGAGCTCCTCGATGGTGAGCATCACCGCAATGCTGGCGATCAGCGGTACGTAAGGCGGAAACTTGAGCAGCGGAAAGTAGACCAGGCGTTCGATCAGCACGCCAAGGATGGCGCAGAGCAGCATGCTGCCGAGGAACGCCAGGGCGAGGCTTCCCGTCGCCTGGAAGATGAAGACACCGGCGTAGGCTCCGAAGGTGTAGACGCTGGCATGGGCCACATGCAGGATCCGCATGACTCCATAAACAAGAGCAAGCCCAAGGGTTATAATGGCGTAAATGGAACCCATGGCCAGACCATTCAGGATTTGCTCGATCAGTAATTGCATGTTTTTTTATCCTTCGAGGTCCTGGGGACTGCGACGCAAAGGTGGACTGCCCCAACGTTTTTGTCACCCGCCGGAAAACAACCAGACTGATCAGGATTGTACATCCGGCTGACGATCCCACTGTCATGGGCTTAACGGGGCTCAGTAGCCCCTGGACCTTCAGGCCTTTCGGATCCTTGCCTGGATCGCACGCATGAAGGTCTCGAAGTGCTCTGGGTCAGTTTTGCAGATGTCCAGTCCAGGCTTTCCGTCCTTACGGGAGAAGTGGGCGAACTGGCGTTTCTGGAAACTCCGGACGGCCACGACCAGAGCGACACCCGCCACGGGCCAGCAGAGCAGAGAGATCCACTTGACCCGAGAGAAGAAGGTTTCCCGCGAGAAGAGTAGCGCCATCCCGATGGCGATGGATCCAATCAGGACCGATTTCTTGAACCACTTGTTCCTCACATTGAAGCGCGTGGCCTGGGGTGAAAGATCCGCAAGCCTCACCGTGGTCCGGAAACTCCGCCCAAGAGTCCAGTGCGCGTCGATCTCGACGCGGTCGCCAAAAAGCCGGAACTCCCGCTGCACCTGCGGGAGGCGCTCGAGGTAAGTGATGGGTGAGGTTGTTTGGGTCGGCATGATCTATCCGCGCTTGACTGCGATCTGGAGAGTAGAGCTTTGCCAGGAGTTTAGGAAGCTTCGGAAGGAAGTTCGTTGTCCCGAAGACTCTTGCAATGGGTGCAGATGGGAAGCAGTCCTGAAAGCCTTCTCACTTCGGCCTCTTGGGCTGCATCTCTTAAATGGTCTGCACACAAGATAGAGCAACATGTTCGAATGTGACCGGTGATGGATAGAAACAATACCCCAGACATGTTGCCTTCTGAAGCCGCCTTCTCGTGGCTCCTGAAGACTGCGGCTTGCCGACTCTACCTTTGATAGCGGTTTCATTTGAGTCCACCGGACGGAAAGCCGCTTGCCCATGGTGCACTGACAGGCCGTCAAGGGCCATAGATTAAAGGGGGGCATTTAGCCCCCCAGAAATGGCTGCAACTCAACTTCACTTATTTGGAGGCGGCGGCCTTCTTGGCGGCGCGGGCCTTTTTGGCCGCGTGTTTGCGGAGATGCTTGATCTGCAGAGGGGCCTGTTTGATCTTGAGATCCACGGCATCGGAATTGATCACAACTTCAGCCCGTCGGTTCTTGGCTTGGTTCTCCTGCGTATCGTTGGGCGCAACCTGCTCCGCAATGCCTCGTCCTTCAGCCTGGATCGACGTATCGGGCAACACGTCGCGGATTTGCTTTGCGGCGGTCTCTGCGCGGCGCTGGCTGAGCTTCTGGTTGTAAGCCTTGGGACCCACTGCTGAAGCATGTCCTGTAACCAGAATCGTGTAGGGAGCCGGCACGGATTTCAGATCCTCGGCCATCTTGACCAGAGTCTCACTGCTCTCTGGAGTCAAGACCGACTCATCATTTGCGAAATGCACCACGGGCGCTTCCACAACCACTTTGGGTGGGGGTGGTGGTGGGGGTGGGGGTGGAGGCTCTACTTGCTGGACCACTACGGCCTCAGGCTGGCTCTCAACAGGTGGTGGGGGCGGGGCCGGAACCAACGTTTCTGCTTCCTGCACGGCAGTTTTAGGGGCTGCACCGAAGCGTAGACCAATGCCCAACGTAGCTTGCTGGTCATTGAAAGTAGTTCCTCTCAGCCCACTATGCACCAAGCGGTAATCAAACGAGGCAATACCCCGCTCGCCGAAGCGGTACAGGACACCAGCCCCTGCATTGAGTTCGGGACGGGCCAGACCAAAATACGCATACGAGTTCTCACGGTACATGAAGGCCCTCGTTCCGCCTCCACCCAGAGCCAGATAGGGCGTCCACTTGCCTTCACCGGGCGCAAGGTTGAACAAAAGGGACACGCTGCCGACGTTCAGGTAACTCTTGGCTCCAGGCCCAAACCCCAAACGGGTGATGCCTTTTGATCTCATCTCCCCGCGCACAGCGCGCAGCTCAACGCCCCATCGGTCGGTAAGCCACCAACCTCCACTCAGGCCGTAATGAAGCTCATTCTTAATAGCTTTGTCACCAAATATCGTTTGGCCTAGGTGGATCATCCCCCACTTTTCGTTCTGCTGGGCCAAGACTGAGGTGCCAGCAGCCACCAAGCAAAACGCCCAACTGAATCTGCATCTCATATAAATCTCCCTTCGTGATTCCCATCGGAACAAATACGGATAGGATTCCGGATTGCTTTGAATTGTCCCGGAGGCTGTCAGACGATGCTCTCACTTTACAGAGAAACTTGCCTGGTATGAATTTAATCACTTAATTGGGTATTTCTTTTCGCAAAATTGGGGACTAGTTAGGCAACCAGGGGTTTAGCTACCCGGACGGAGTGATGGATACCGTAAAAACACGACCGATGGAGGTCGCTTGGCCATCGTTTTGGGTAAGTGTTCCCCAGAGCAAGGGGTGGGTGGGAGGGTTCGAATTGATGGGCTTAACATTGCATTTTGATTGAGGATGCAGGTGCATCGAACCATTTGAGATATGATAAATTCACATAAGGCAATAGTTAAATTGTGGTTCGGAAAATGCTCATCCCTTGAGGGTTCTCTCCCCAAATAGCGAATTTGGAATGCGACGAGGGTTCCCTTGGTATCGTATCCAAAATAAGCAGAATGAAGTCTTCGACAACCCGGGAGTTTTCTTGTGCGGCATTCGAAGTATGGGCTCCTCCCTCCTGACCGTCTTGATGGCTTGGGCTCTGCCCCTCCAGGCCACTGTCCCGGCCAAACCTTGGAACGATCTGGAGGCCCAAAAGGCCTCCATTGGGAAGATCGAGGTGGAGATCGGGGACGTCTTCGATCTCTCCAAGCCTGATGAGAACATCTGGATCGGCCGGGTGGCTAACCACCTCCATGCCTCCACGCGGGAAGCAGTCATCCGCAGGGTCCTCCTGTTCGCGGAAGGGGATCCTGTGCGGGAGCGGCGCATCTATGAGACTGAACGGCTCCTGCGCGCGCTGCCCTTCGTGAAGAACGCACGCATCGATCCGGTTCTCCAGCCGGACGGGAGCGTGGTGGCCTTGGTGCGGGTCCGGGATGCCTGGACGACCCAGGTGAATGCGGGCTACCAGCAGGTGGGAGGCCAGAGGAGCCAGTTCTTCGAGGTCGATGAGAAGAACTTCCTGGGTATGGGCAAGAACGTGGGCTTTGATTATTCCAAGGATCACGAGCGCAGCACCTGGGGCCTCTCCTATGAGGATCCCCAGTTCCTGGGCAGCCGGTGGACTCTCGGAGCCCACAGCCAGTATCTCTCGGACGGTGTGGTGCGGAGCTTCCACCTGGAACGGCCCTTCTTCGCCCTGGACACCCCCTGGTCCACTGGTGTGGCCATGTCGCAGAGCCGGTCCAGTCTCTCCCTCTACGATCGGGGGGTCCGGATCTTCAAGGCCCCTTTCATCCAGAACGAGGTCCGGTTGACAGGAGCCATGGCCCTTCATGTGGCTGGGAGCAGGATTTGGCGGGGGGGGCTTCTGCTCAAGCGTCAGGATACCCACTACGGGCTCATCACCCAGACCGGCCCCCTGGGTTCTCTGCCTCCGCCCACCCTGTCCAACCGGCGCCTCCGAGGACCAGCCCTCACCCTTTCCACCCAGAAGGATGCCTTCGAGAGCTTCGAGGACCTCCAGGGCATGGACGTCCCGGAGGACTATAATCTTGCCTGGACTGGCGATCTGGAACTTGGAACCTACAGCCGGTCCTGGGGGTCCTCCATTGCCGCCCCCTTTTTCCGGCTCCAAGCGGGCCGGGGCTGGTCTTCTTCCAGCGAGGACCTCACCCTCCTGACAGTCTCCTGGGATGGTCGGAGACCTGCCACCGGCTTGGAAGACAGCCAAGCGGCGTTCTCTCTCGTGCACTATCAGAAATTGACCTCGCACCAGGTTCTCGCTGCCCTGGCGGCCGTGGACGTGGCCCGGCGTCCAGATCCCGAGCGCTGGTACTACCTGGGGGGCGACCAGGGTCTGCGGGGATACCCGAACCAGGTCCATCCCGGGGATGCCCGCTGGATCGTTTCCCTTGACTACCGGCTCCTGACAGAGCAGCGCTGGTGGGGAATCGTGAGGCTGGGTTACAGCGCCTTCGTGGACTTGGGGTCCATTCGGCAGATGGATGGGCGGGGGTGGTCCCGGACCTACTCCGATATCGGCGTCGGGCTCCGTCTGGGCAACCTCAAGAGTTCCGTGGGCCGCGTGATCCTGGTGAGCGTGGCTGCGCCCCTGACGCGTGAGCCCCACCAGTCTGCCTGGCAGGTCACGGTGGGTAACTCCATGCGGTTCTGATGGGATTCCCGAGGGGAGCCCAATCCAAGGGTCAAGCCATTTAGCCCCAATACGGTTCATTTAAATATTGATAGCCACCATAGTGCGCCTGCTTGCATGGGCGGGCGCGATGCTGGCCAGAACAAAAGTCAAGCTCGAGGGTGGCAGCAGGATTTAGGACTTTATTTTGTTCGGCTGCACGCGCATCCGCGAAGGCGTTCTGCAGGAACTCCTGGACACCCCCGCCAATTTCAGTCGCTCCCGTCCAAACCCGCACAGAGTGAAACGAAAGATGAGTCGTTAAATCTCAGGCCACGGGAGCTCATCTGTAATCAACGAGTGGTACAACGCGTGGGTGTCATTTGTACTAAATGAACGGTATGCATTCTAGGCCAGAAGCTTGGGATTGTATTGCCATACGGTAAAGGCAAGTGCGGCCGCATAGGTAACCCAAGCTAAGTAAGGGAGAAGCAGAACAGCTGCAATGCGATGTAAGCGCCAGAAGGAGAAGGCTGTTCCGAAAATCAAACCCCAGAGAACGAGGATCTCGTAGAACGCCAATGCCCCTTGATGCCAAACAAAAAAGAGCCAACTCCAAAGCGCGTTGAATGCAAGCTGGACCAAAAAAAGCGACAGCGCAGTGCGAGCGTGGCGAAATCCATACAATCGCCAGACGAGCCAAGCTGAGAGGGCCATGAGGAAGTAAAGAACAGTCCAGGCCGGAGCAAAGAGCCAGGCTGGGGGAGCCCATTCGGGTTGGGTAAGTGCTTGGTAAAAGGGGCCAGCGGAGGCAGAGGCAAAGCCACCCAATGCAGCCGCGGCAATGCTAACTGCAAGCCATCCAAAGAAGCCGAGGATTTGCTTAGATACTGGACGGTGGGTCATGTGTTACCCGGGATTAGCCTAACGTAATGGAGTCGAACGCATGAAGCTGAACCTAGCCGATCCGTGGTGGTGGTAGTCGCACCACCTGAGCATCATACCGACAATAGGCGGAGTCG
The DNA here is from genome assembly GCA_025361955.1 of Holophagaceae bacterium. Lineage (GTDB taxonomy): Bacteria > Acidobacteriota > Holophagae > Holophagales > Holophagaceae > UBA1801. The sequence continues at coordinate 2,705 of JANYIU010000224.1, read as the reverse complement.
AACCTGGGTGATGTACAGGATCAATGGACTCTTTGCTGTTTCTTGTGGGCGATAGGATTCGGGTGCCCGCAGAAGCAAGGTTGTATGCAGGCTGGCATCGAGGCCGCGCAGAGGGTCATGCCGAACATCCGGAAAGTCATCGACCCGTGGGGAGGGTCCATTCCGTTGACGGCCCCGCGTGAACGCCCGGATCGCTTTGCCGATTCAGAGCCATGCCTATGCCTAAGGTCTAGTAGCCCAGGCATAGGGCAAGGCCATGGCGTTCATCCCGGTCCTCGCGGCTCCGGTCACCTTGCGCGATGGGGATTTCGCGAACAAGCAAAAATCCAGACGTGACCTACGATACTTGCGTTTTTTAACCTACCGCAGTCGTCTAATTGATTGCCTCAGAAAAACATTGCTCATGGCTTGACAAGGACTATATTGAATGAAGAAGAAATCAAGACCTTATCTTGATGACTTCTTTTACATACAAACGTACTTACCCACTTCATTGTAAAGAGCACCCAGCCTGAGGAGGCGAACCATGGCTTTGAGTTCCCTATCTACCCTGAAAAACGGCACGAGGAAAAATCAGTCAACTTTAGTTGCCGCATTATTGGTAGCCCTATGCGCCTCGACCGCGATGGCGCAGGCAGACAATCCCGATGGACCCTATGTGGGCGCCGGCTGGGGGCGCTTCAATCTCAACATCAAGAACTTAAGCGATGCTGGAAGTGCTGCCAGCAGCATTGCTCATTCGAACGACAACGCGTGGAAACTTTTCACGGGCTATCGCTTCAATCCATACGTGGCTCTTGAAGCTGCTTACATCGACCTTGGTCGGCCCAGCGACCGCTTTTCCGCGACGGGTTCTAACGGCAATTACCGAGTCAACATCAGCGGCTTCTCACCCGCTGTCATTGGCAGTCTGCCATTAGGCCCAGTCGAGTTGTTCGCCAAGATCGGCGAGTACTACTACGACTCGAAGGTGAGGTTAACTTTCGACAGCCCTGGAACGAGCATTGAATCAAGCCATCGTCGTAATGACCTACTTTATGGGGGTGGCGTTGGTGTGACTTTCTTCGAGCATCTCCACGTGCGTGCTGAATACGAAACCATTGAGATAAGAAACGCCAAGAACTCCGATGCACTCTGGTTGAGTGCGGCGTGGCGCTTCTGATTAAATAAGACCTTTCAGAACGGAATGGCCGTCAAGGATGGCAGCGGTGACGCTGATGTCCTTGACGGTCTTATAGGAAGATGGCTCCCAGTAGGGTCATTCCCATGAATCCCGGCAAAGCAGAACCAGGTATCCAGATGCTTTGCTCCACCAACCTTGCCCCCGCCATCACCACTCAGCGGCTGGTGAACCCGATCCAAAGGGTTCGCTGAGCCAACCGTTTGGTGAGCACTGCACGGAGGATGCGCGCCAAGCCACATCGCCTAAGACAAGCGTCGAGAGACGTGTCAATCCCCATCCGAACATCGATCACGACCCTACCCGCGAAGGGGCTCGAGTGCACAAGAATTAGGAAAGGATGAAGGACAGAGGTGAAAGTTTCGGAAACGTCATCTGTCTGCGCCCAAGTGCGAGGGTCTGTTCGTTCGCGACTATTCCATGCGTGCCGCGAATTATCCCGAGCACTCTCAAGCAAACGCAATTACTGAGATGGTCGACAATCTTTAAAGCGGTACCCGCAGGGAATTTTTCCGTCCACCCAATCGCGCTCCCGCAGGTCGCGTTCATCAATCGGAAAGAGCTTGCAGCTAGCGGGGCGCTGGCCGTGGATGATACAGCGGCAGGTCCCATCGGTAAGCGTTTTCAGGAAGGGACATTTGAAAAGAAGCCGACAACAAAGTCCGCAGCGGCGACACGTCCCCAGACGCCTATGCTGCATCTGCGCGATGTATCCTTCCTTCATCCGGGCTAGGGCGAAGCGGCGTAGCTTGCCGACACCTTGATTCAACTTCACCTTGACCTGAATAATCTTGAAGCCGCACCAGGGCGGAAGCCGGGTCATACCATGGGTCCTCTCGGGGTTACCTGATTACCTTGCACGTTTGGTTTTTGAAAGCATGAATTCTAGCATAGGCGCATCCGGAGGGCGACGCATGGGGATGCCTTCCGGGATAAATCATCTTGGGTCGTCTGACCTTAGATCCCTGTCGTCGTAATTGCCGACCAGCTTGGTGGCAGAGGCCACGGGCATAGCCTTGAGCACCCTCATCATCAGGGCCTCGAGCAGCAGGGTGAAGCCGGATCCACAGACTGTGCCCAAGGCACCTGGGCCTGCTAGACGCCCTGCTCGGGGCCTGTGCAGCGCGGTAGGCGGGCCATGAGATAGGCCGAGTAGAGGAGAAGCCCAAGCGCCCTGGTGAAGCTGCTTGTTACCCTAGAAGCTAGTCGCGGCAATGGGGGGATGCAGGAATTCCGCCAAGCCATGCTGCCCAGCCGTTTTGAAACCCCAGCAGGCCCAGGCTACCCGCACGCAACGGGGAAGGGCCATCACCCCAGCTCTTTCCGCACCATCGGCGCTACCCTACCGCCTAGTACCTCAATCGCTTGGAGCATCGTCCCATGCGGGATTGTTGGGCTGGTCATCTGGAAGGTCATCCGGTCGATGCCCCCCAGTACCTCATGGACCCGGATCACCTTCTCCGCGACCCGCTCCGCGTCGCCGACCAGCAATGCGCCGGTCGGCCCGCGCAAGGCCTCGTATTGG
>JANYIU010000215.1 GCA_025361955.1 Holophagaceae bacterium | reverse complement strand
GCGAGGATATCGTTGGCAGAAGCTGTCCAGATGAAGGGCTTTGGGGCTGCGTTGTGATTCGTGATGTAGGTTTGGATGGCGGCCTCGAGTTCAGGGACCGATCTGAAAACACCTCTGCGGATTCGGTTCTCCGTGATGTCTCGGAAAAATCGTTCCACCATGTTCAGCCACGATGAACTTGTTGGCGTGAAGTGGGTGTGGATGCGCGTGTGTGCTTCCAGCCACTTCTTCACCGCAGGGTGTTTGTGGGTGGCGTAGTTATCGCAAATGATGTGCAAGTCCAGATCCCCTGGCGTCTCACGGTGCAAGCGTTTGAGGAACTTCAGCCACTCGTTGTGTCGATGGCGCTGCATCGTCTCGGAGATCACTGTTCCGTCCAGCGTGTTGAGCGCTGCGAATAGCGTGGTCGTTCCATTCCGCTTATAGTCGTGGGTCATCGTTCCACAACGGCCCTTCTTCATCGGAAGTCCTGGCTGAGTCCGGTCCAGCGCCTGGATCTGACTCTTTTCATCCACGCTCAAAACGATGGCGTGTTCGGGAGGATCCAGGTAAAGGGCCACGATATCCAACAGCTTCTCTTCAAACTTTGGATCGTTGCTGATCTTGAAACCCACGACCCGGTGAGGTTTGAGCCCCGTTCGCTTCCAAATGCGCCCCACCGTGCTTTCGCTCACGCCTGCAGCCAGCGCCATCTTTGCCCGACTCCAATGCGTTGCATTCGCGGGCTTTTCTTGAGTCGTCTTTTGTACGATCTCCTGCCCTTTCACGGCAATCACCCACGATTTCCGACCTCGGCCAGCTTGCTCTTTCTCGATTCCCTCAAAGCCCGCCGCCTCCCATCTATGGATCCATTTCCAGGCAGTTCTGTGATCGCAACTAAGAGCCATCCCGATGTCGCGAAAGGACTCTCCATTCGCACGGCGAAGGACGATCTTCGCTCGCAGAACCATTCGTGCGGCAAGCGTCCGGCTCCGCGCCATCTCTTCGAGGCGCGTCCTTTGATTTTCCGTGAGTTCTATTCGTCCCGCATGTGCCATGTCGCCCCTCAATATTAAGTGCGACTAGGTGAAATATAGTTTCATGTTCTTCTGGCGGACTACACTAGATGTCTTTTGTCGGTATGACGTGAACTCCCCCCAGTGCGACTTTCCCCTCAGCCAACATGCGCGCTGCTGGAGATTCAGCTTTTGTAACGAGGCTCTTCTGAGATCGAGTCGGGAGGCGCTTCGAAAGCGGAACCAAGGTATTAGTCGCGATACTTGCCGCCACACGGAATTCTTGGCGCAGACCAACCAAGAGTGCGGCTCTGAAGATGATCAGGGAACGAAATCCAAGACCTTTTGCAGTCCGGCCCTTGATCTGATTGAAAAAGAACAGCGAGCTCACGTTCGCGCCCATGCCTGAAACGAGCGTGAATGACTTTGCAGCGCGATCCACCTTTTCGAAGTTCTCTTTGCTGCCTGCCGTCTTGATTGTCATGCCGAGACAACAGAAATAGAGATCGCCGCGATGCTTCGATTCAATCGCCAGTAACTCCGCCAAGTCGGAGACCGGAACCTCTGTCAGTTTTGCCTTTGAGATATTCAGCGACTTTCGCGAAACGGAGATGACTTTCGTTATCGCCGAGTCAGCTAGAAGCTGGTTGAAAGCACGGTCAAGCATTCCATACTCACTCTGGCATCTGTGCCTCGATGAGTTGTGCAAGCAGACTGAGCGATTCTTGCCAGCCGAGATAGCAGGCCTTGGCCGGAATGGCCTTGGGTATTCCTTCTTGCACGATGTTCAACTCGGTTCCGCAGGACACCTGCTTCAAGGACACCGTTGTCTGCATTTCTCCGGGTAAGTTCGGGTCATTTGGCCATCGCATCGGCCTCAAGGAACGCCCGATAGACTCGTTCAGGTGTCGCGCGCAGCACACGGTGAAGTTGGATGGTGTTTGTGGACATGGCCTTGGCCTTTCGAAAGGTTGTGTTCGGTGGGTTGGGTTTGAGGACTACCGCGATAAGGCCGCTGAAGGTGGTGTGTGCCCCATCCTTGGACTGCCCCCGCGTTAAGAGCGGGTAGACAATTCGGAACAGGCCTCGACGGCGTTTTTGGGCTGGAATACTTGACATTGCCATTGACTATCACTACGCTTTTGATCGTTGAAGTTTTCGGTGAATCGTTTTCGGGTTTTTTCAGGGAAGCTTCAGGAGCAATTTCCCATGGCCTCCCATTTGGGGGGGATCGGAGCATCGTATGCCTAAAACACCTAAGAATAAAATTACTTCAAATTATCATCAACTATGCAAATGCCCTACCGGTATCAAGGGCTTTGACCAAATCACAGAAGGCGGACTCCCAAAAAACAGAACCACCTTGCTTTGTGGAAGTGCTGGCTCTGGGAAAACCCTTTGGGGAATTGATTTTCTTATCAATGGTGCGAGCAATTACAATGAGCCAGGCATTTTCATGTCGTTTGAAGAGACAGAAGATGAACTTTATAATGACGTAGCTTCCCTCAATCTGGATTTACATGGGCTGGTAGCAAATAATAAAATTCGGCTTGAATATGTTGTTTTAGAACGTAAGGATATTCAAGAGAGTGACTTTAATCTTGAAGGATTATTCATTCGTTTGGAACTCAGGGCATACGCATGTACAAATCATGATTCCAATATCTATAACCACCGTTTTTCATTGAAATTCGGTATGACCCAAATAAACACGTATGAAGTATTGTACTTTCATAGAGTTTGTGGCAAAACATTCTGTGGAGGATACATTCCAT
>JANYIU010000135.1 GCA_025361955.1 Holophagaceae bacterium | reverse complement strand
GGTCGTTCTCGCCCAGGAAGCCGCGGAAGGCGCTGATGAGATCGGCCATGCGGGTATGGCCGCTCTGCAGGATCTCGCCGTACTCCCGCTCGGCCTGCTCGCCCCAGTGCCAGCTGTCCTCGAAGGCCGTGATCTGCGCGTGGCTTTCGCCGCCTTCGGGCGACTTGAACAGCAGGTTGTAGTCACGCTTTGAATTGAAGGGCGGATCGAGGTACACCAGGTCCACGCTCTCATCCTTGATGGACACGCGCAGCACATCCAGGTTGTCGCCGAAGAAGAGCTGGTTCACGAAGGCTCCGGGAAGTGAACCCAGCATAGCGGAGCCGTGCCCATCCCGCGCTTTGGCCAGCCCCACAGGCTCCAAGAAATGAACCGGTGATGCACGGAGATGAACGGCGATGAAAGGATCAACCACGGGCCTTATTCAATTCCGTGAATCCGAAGCACCAGCATGGGCCCGCCGGGGGGTGACCAAAACACGGGCCGCTCCTGCCCTATCACTGTCCATCTCCGTTCATCACCGGCTGAATACGCACTGGCTTTTTCTCTGTGCCCTCTGTGTTCCAGCTCTCTAGCCTCGTGATCGCAGCACCCACCCCAGCCCCACGGGGCCGGCGACGGTGGTGAGCAGCAGGGCGCCGATGATGCCGGCCTGCGCTTCGGCACTCAGCAGGGGTACGCCGTTCATGTGCAGCTGGGCGCCGGCGGCCACGAAGATGAGGCCCACTTCGCCCCGGGGCACCATGCCCCAGCCCACCACGGCGGCACGGACGCCCCGGCCGCCGCCGTAGCCCGCGACGTACTTCCCGACGACGCCCAGCAGGGCCAGCACCACCGCAAAGCCCAAGGTGGCCGGCTGGAAGAGGGCCTCTGGATCCACCTTGGCGCCCATGAGCACGAAGAAGAGGGGCGAGAGCACCGTCACCAGGGGATGGACCAGCTCCTCCAGCGTGTGCTGCTCGCGGTGTTCCAGATCCATGATGTGAGCGGGTTCCAGGATGAGGCCCGCCGCGTAGGCGCCGACGATGGAGGCCAGGCCCGCCAGGTTGCCCAGCCAGGCCAGCAGGAAGGCGAAGCCGAGGCCCAGGGGCAACAGCACCTGTTCACCACGAAAGCGGCTGGCCAACTGGAAGAGCCGGGGCGTGGCCAGGCGGCCCAGGGTGAGGGCCAGCGCGATGAAGCCCAGGGCCAGGCCGAGGGTCTTGGCCAATTCAGGCCCCAGGGCGCCGCCCGAAGCTGCACTCACCAGGCCGGACACGGCCACGAGGACCAGCAGGCCCAGCACGTCGTCGATGACGGCCGCGCCCACGATGACGCGGCCCTCCATCGAGTCGGAAGCGCCCTTTTCCCGCAGCACCTGGGCGGAGATGCCGATGCTGGTGGCGCAGAGGCAGGCGCCGATGAAGAGATCCAGCACGAAGGGCGAGCCCTTGGGCAGCAGCAGCCAGGCCCCCGCCAGCCCCGCGGCCATGGGCACCACCACCCCGACGAGGGCCACACGGAGCGACGCTGCGCCCACCTTCAGCATCTGCGGCACCGTGGATTCCAGGCCCACGGCGAACATGAGCACCACCACGCCGAGGCCCCCCAGCAGCTCCATCGCAGGCGAGGCCGCCACGTCCGGAAACAGCGCCCAGGCCCGGTGCAGGGCCGTGAGCGCCAGTCCCACGGCCAGTTCGCCGGTCACCGCGGGCAGCCGCATCCGCACGGCCAGTTCGCCGCCCAGCTTTGCCGAGAGCCACAGCAGGGCCAGCAGCATCAAGGTGCCGGCCAGGGGGTCGTGCATGAGCAAGGCGAAGGGCATGGAGTCCCGGATCGATGGTGATGCCCTCATTAAAGCAGCAGCCCGCCCGGGACAGCGCCTGGACAGCCTCGAAGGCCACCGCGCACACTGGTCCCATGGCTGAGGCGCCCGAGCAGGCAACGAAGACCGCACGAGGACCGCTCGCCCTCCCGTCCAAAGTGCGTGGACTGCGGATGCTGGCCCAGACCCGGCGCATGGCCCTGGCGGTCCTGCCCATGGGAGCAGGCATCGGGCTGGTGGCAGCCTTGGCCCTGACTGGCCTCGAACGCATGGAGCCCGTGGTCTTCCTCGCGGAAACCACGGGGCAGGCCGCGCTGGTCGTCCCGGCCCTCCTGGCCACGGTGGTCGCCTTCGAAAGCACCCGCAACGAATGAGTGTGCTGGGTCTGGCCTCCTGGGGTTCTGCGGGACTGACCTTGGTCGCCCTGGTCATCCTGCGCCGCCACTGGGCCCGGTTGCCTTCACTGCCGGACAATGCTCCGCTGCCACCGGTGCCTCCCTCCGTCTGTCTCTGCATACCGGTACGGGATGAAGCCCTGGAGCTGCCCATGGCGCTGACCTCATGGCTGGCGCAGGACTATCCGAACCTGCGGATCCTGGTGGTGGATGACGGCTCCACGGACGGCAGCACGGAGCTCCTGGCCGCGCTCGCCGCCGCCCGGCCGGACCGCCTGCGGGTGCTCCGCAATGAGCACCTGCCACCGGGCTGGCTGGGGAAGAACCACGCCCTGGACCTCGCCTCGCGCCAGCCGGAGGCCCTGGGCGCGGAGTGGCTGCTCTTCGCGGACGGGGACGTGCAGGCTTCGTCGAACCTGCTGCGCCGGGCCATGGCCTTCACCCTTGCCCAGCCCACGGACATCCTCGCCCTGGTGCCCGCCGTGGACGCCGTGGGAGCGGCGGAGCGGCTGATCCTCCCCATGGCCGCCTGCGGCTTCCTCCTGGCGGTGCCGCCACACCAGGTACCCAATCCGCGCCATCCCGCCTTCTGCGGCGTGGGCGGGTTCACGCTGGTGCGCCGGCTTGCCTACGATGCGGTGGGCGGCCACGCGGGCGCGCCCCTGGAGGCCATCGACGACATGATGCTGGCCCGGCGCGTGAAGGCCGCGGGCTTCGTCAACCGCGTGGCCCGGGGCGGGCCGGACCTGCACCTGCGGATGTATCACGGCCTCCTGGAGCTGGTGCGGGCCATGCGGAAGAACGCAGCAGCCATGCCCTTCTGGTGGTTGCTGCCACCCCTGCTCCCGCTGGCGTTGGTGATCGGTCTGGCACCGCTCTGGCTGCCCTTCGCGGGGCAGCCTGCTCTTGGCGTGCTGCTCTGGTTGCTGGTCCCAGCGCTCGCGGGAGATGTGCATCAGCGCATGAGCGGGCGGCCCATGGACCTGCTCTGGGCCCTGTGGCCCCTGAACACGCTGGTGTTCGCTGCAGGTACAGCCTGGGCCCTGTGGGACCGCCTGCGTGGTGTGAACCACTGGCGGGGCCGGGATGTCCATCTTCGCTAGGCCCCAATGCCGGAAATTGGCTGGTCGCAGAAGCCACTGAAACTCGCGGAAGACGCGGAAGAAGTCAGAGCCTATCCAACACGGGTGCCCTTCTTCTTCCGTGGCTTCTGTGAACCTTCCGCGACTTCCGTGACCAGCGCTTTCCCAGAGCCTCAGCTCCCCTCGAAGAGCTGCAATGTCTCGTCGAGCCTACGGAGGATGCCGAGGATCTTGAACGGCTCCACCACCACGTAATCCACCGCGCCTGCGGCCACCGCGTGATGACGCTTCTTCAGCTCGTCCTCCTCGGTGCCCAGGAGGATCACGGGGACGGGGCAGCCTTCCTGTTCGATGAGCTGGCGGCATAGCTCCAGCGGGCTGGCGAGGCGCAGCTGGTTGTGGACGAGCACCATGCGCACCCGGCCCCAGTCGCCCTCGTCGGCGCCAATATCCTTCAACTGGGTTTTGACGGGACCCTTGATGTGGTCGAGCGCGGCGAGCCCGAACTTCCGGCTGAGGGCTTCGCCGATCCGTCGGGCGAACTCATCCTTTTCCGAGAGCAGCAGGATCAGGGGATCCCGATCCACGATGACCTTCAAGGTGGGCAGTGCCGCGGCCCGATTGACCCGGGCCGTGGCCTCCTGGAACCCCCGGGGCGCGAACTCCTCCTTGTCCTGCTGGGCCTGGAGGACCTGCTGATCCTGGATCCAGGTGCGGTACTGATCGAGCATCTTGGGATCGGCCTGCTTGGTGAAGCGCAAACCCACGAGGTTGTCGCCGAAGTAAGCCACGGTGGTGGCTGCCCGCAAGCGAAGGTCGCCCTCCAGGGGGACATCCAGCAGGGACTCTTCGCCCATTCGCAGCAACTCGCGGATGTCCTGCTTGGTGTTCCTCAGGACCAGTTCGAGCCCCTCCTCGCCGAAGCTCTGCACCGTGCCGTCGATCAAGGCGTTCCGGGTGTTGGTGAAGGTGGCGGCGTGGGCCTGACTGGGGGCCCGATCCGGGATGAAGTCGGCCAGACGGTGCATGTCGGACCGGCGCAGCGAACGCGGAATGGTCGCCAGGCCGGCCTCCACGCCCTCCAGAATCTCCTGGCCGGTATACCCCACGACGCACTCATACTCCAGGCCGCGGTCCTTGAGCTTGACGGCGAGGTTTTCGCCAGGCTTCAGGCCCCAGGCGGCCACCTCTTCATGGGGCATCCGGAAGGCGAAGCGATCCCCATCCTCAGTGAGCATCGGGTAGGCGGAACGCTGGGATTTGTACGCCACGTCTACCCGGGCCCCGGCCACGCACAGCCGCTGCAGGGCCATGCGGATGCCGGTGCCATCTTCGAGGAGGGAGGAGGAGCGGCTCATGTCAGGCCCCTCCGAACCGGGAGGGCAAGGCGCCCACGGGCAGCCACCTGGAGAGCGCCCCGTGCAGGGCCTCGCTGCGCACAGGCTTTGGAATGTAGTCATCCATGCCGGCTTCAAGGCACTTTTCGCGGTCGCCGACCATGGCGTTGGCCGTCATGGCCACCACCGGAATCCGCCGACTGCCCCGTTCCCGTTCCCGAATGCGGCGGGTGGCCTCAAAGCCGTCCATCTCCGGCATCTGGCAGTCCATGAGGATCAGGTCGTAGGCGACGCCCAAGAGGGCATCCAGGGCTTCGACACCGGTCGCCACCACATCCACTTCCAGGCCGAACTTCTGGAGCATGATCACGGCCACCTTCTGGTTCACGAGGTTGTCCTCGGCCAGCAGGATGCGCACCTTGGCGGTGCCTTCCACGAAGGCCGCCGGGATGTCGGCCGATGACCTGCCCACGGAAAGCCCCTCGGGCTCGAGGAGGCTCCGCAGCTGGCTGGGGCGCGCCGGCAGGGTAAGGAAGGCCTGGATGCCACGGCGGGCGGCGGCCTCGCGCAGTTCGGGCCGATAGAGCGGACTGACATGCACGATGGTGTTGTGATCAACATCTGAAAGCACCCCATCAAGGGCTTCCGGGCCCACCAGCAGCAGGGTTCCAGGTGCCCGAACCCTCGGCAGCCAAGCCATGGGGTCCATTTCGGGCGGGGCGATCTGGGTGGGCACACCCCAGGCTTCGAGCTGTTTCCCCACCAGGCGGCTTACCGCGGGAGGCAGGCCCAACATCAGGATCGGGGGATGAACCCGATCGAGCGTGGCTCCTTGGCCCCGGAGTCCGAGGCGAAGGGTGAACCAGAAGGTGCTGCCCTCGCCCGGCGTGCTGGTGACGCCGATGTCCCCACCCATGAGTTCGGCCAGGCGCTTGCAGATGGTCAGGCCCAGACCCGTGCCGCCATACTTCCGCGTGGTCGAGGTGTCCCCCTGGAAGAAGGAGGTGAAGAGCCGATCCACCACCTCCGGCTTCATGCCGATCCCCGTGTCCCGGATCTCCATCCGGATCAGGACGTATTCACGGTCCAGAGCCTCGGACTTTACGTGGACCTCGACGGAGCCTTCGTGCGTGAACTTCAGGGCATTGTCCATCAGGTTCGTCAGGATCTGGCGCACCCGCGTCGGATCACCTGCCAGGGCCAGCGGCGTGGCGGGATCCACGAATATCCCGAGGGCCACCCCTTTTGATTCGGCCTTCACCGCCAGGACAGCCTGCACATCCTCGATCACGGCCAGCAGATCGAAATCCAGGGTCTCAAAGGCCAGTTTCCCTGCTTCGATCTTGGAGAAGTCGAGGATGTCGTTGATGAGCGTGAGCAGGGCTTCGCCGCAGGAGCGGACAGTCTCGGCGTACTGGCGCTGCTCGGCGCCCAGAGGCGTATCCAGCAGCAGACCCGTCATGCCGATGATGCCATTCATGGGCGTGCGGATCTCGTGGCTCATGTTGGCCAGGAACTCGCTCTTGAGGCCGGAGAGTTGCAGCGCCCGGTCACGCGCCACCGCCAGCTCCCGGGCCGCTTCCTCCAGCTTGATCTCGGCCCGCCGACGATCGGTGATGTCGTGGAACTGCCAGAGGTGGCCCAGGTACTCCTCACCGACGGCGATGGGCACGAAGTCCATGGCCATGATGCGGCCATCCCTCAGCTCGAATTCATCGCCCTGCGAGGGGCCCCGGGCCACACCCAGGGCCTCGAGGCGGGCCAGGAAACCCGCCCGGTCCACCAGCAGCGGCAGGCACTCCTTCAGCAGGTCCCGGGTATCACTCTCCACCAGCACGTGGGCCGGCACCGGCACCTGGAACATGCGGCAGAAGGTCTCGTTGAGCAGGGCGATCTTCCGTCCCTCGGTCTCCACCAGGATGCCCGCCTGCATGTTCTCGATGAGGGCCCGCAGTCGGCTGGTGGCAATGCGGAGGACGATCTCCGTGTGCTTGCGCTCCGTGATGTCGTTCAGCGTGCCCGACACGCCCAGGACCACCCCGGCTGCATCGAAGGCGATGCGCTGATGCGCCTCCACCCACTTCACATCACCGGTCTTGGTCGGGATCCGGAACTCACCATCGAAGACGGCCTGCCCCGTGTCCACCGCATAGGTCAGCATGTTCAGGTAGCGCGGGTTGTCGGCCGGGTGCAGGAACCCCAGGAAGGATTGCCCCAGGCATTCCTCCACCGAAAAACCGGACAGTTCGGTCCAGGCCGGGTTCAGGAACGACCAGAAGCCCTGGCGGTCGATCTGGAAGATCAC
>JANYIU010000128.1 GCA_025361955.1 Holophagaceae bacterium | reverse complement strand
CCGCTACTTCTTGATTTCCAATAACTCGACCTCGAATACCAGTGTTGCATTCGGGGGGATCGTGGCCCCTGCACCCTGATCTCCATAGGCGAGGGAGGGAGGGCAGACCAGCTTGGCCTTGCCGCCAACCTTCATCTTCTGAAGTCCCTCAGTCCAGGCCTTGACCACCTGGTTCAGCACGAACTCCGCAGGCTGGTTGCGCTTATAGGAGCTGTCAAACTCCGTACCGTCGATGAACGTGCCGCGATAATTGACCTTAACGGTGTCCGTAGGCGCTGGGCTGGCGCCACTCCCTTCCCTGAGCGAAAGGAAAACTAGCCCGGAATCTGTCTTTACGGCTCCCTTTTCCGAAGCGGCCTTATTGAGGAAGGCCTTGCCGATGATCGCCTGCTTCTCCCCCGCGACCTTGCGCCGGGCGGCAGCCAGCTGCTGGACCTTGGATTCATAGGCATTGGCATCCACCGCAAGCTTTTTGCCAGTCACCGCATCGCCCAAACCCTGCTTCACGAATTCAAGTTCGGTCGGTGTCAAGTTGAACACCTTCAGTTCCCGGGCCACATTCAGCCCTACGGCGTAGAGGATCTTCTGCTCTTCGGTCTTGGGTTCCTGGGCGGAGGCACCGGACGCGATCATGGTGAAGGCTGCGACTGCGGCGGCGATGCGCATGGGGTACTCCTGGCTGACGGCGGGTCGATTTTTTTACGAAATGGGCATTTCTTTCATGCCGATAATTCCCCGAGTGTACTTGAGTTTTTGAATTCCTGTACCCGTAAAATCAGCTATCCATGCATCCGCAAGATAGAGGCTATTCCCCTTTCCCCACCAAGCATCCATCCCCCTGAACGCCCCTCGTCAGGGAGGCCCAGGCCCCCAAAACGGCCAACAGGGCGCCCGTCAGCATGGCGGCTCGGTAGCCCCATACGAAGGCGTTCGCAGCCGAGGAGGAGCCCCCCGGTTGCAGGAGCTGCTGCCAACCTCCGACTCCCAGACGGCCAGAGGCGATGCCGCCCAGGATCGCGACGCTGAGCGCCTGGCCCACGACGCGCATGGTGCCGAGGAAGGCGCTCGCCATGCTGAGCTGGGTCCGGTCCACGCTGCCCATGATGGCGCTGGTGTTCGGCGCACTGAAGGCCGCCATGCCGATGCCCGCGATCGCCAAGGCGATCATCACGTGCACAATGCCGACCTGCCTCCCCATGACTGCGAGCAGCCCCATCCCCAAGGCGGTGATGAGCATGCCAGAGGTGGCGAGCACCCGAGAGCCCATCCAATCGCTGAGTCGTCCGGCTAGCGGACTTAAGCTCGACTGCATGAGCGGCTGGCAAAGCATGATCCAGCCTGCGGTCTTGGCGGAACGCCCCTGCACCAACTGCAGATGGACCGCCGTCAAAATAGCGATGCCGTAAAGGGCCATGTAGTTCAGCAGGGCAGCCAGGTTCGCCATGGCGAAGAGTCGGTTGCGCCGCAGGAGAGCCAGATCCAACAGCGGTGCCTTCACCCGGGCCTCCGTGAACAGGAAGGCCCCGGCAAGCATGACGGCCAACGCCAGCAGCAACCACGTGCGTAGCGCCCACCAACCCCACTGGGAACCGAAGGTGAGTGGCACCAGGAGGCAGATGAGGAAAGTTCCCAGCAGCAGGGTGCCCTGGGGATCTCCTTGGACACTGGGCGAGCGCGCCTCCCGGGGCGGCAGCAGCCAGCAACCCCAGGCGAACACGAGAACTCCGATCGGAAGATTGACCAAAAAAATCCATGGCCAGCCGAAGTTGTCCACCAAGAACCCGCCCAAGGGCGGCCCCACGCTCAGTCCTGCGTAAACCGCCATCACGTTCAATCCCAGGGCCCTGCCGCGCTCGGAGGGCGGAAAAACGGCGGTCACGATGGCAGCGGAGGTCGCGCTCAGCAAGGCCCCACCAAAACCTTGCAGGATGCGGCTGAGGATCAAGCTGGCCCCGTTAAGGCTCAGGGCTGCTGCCAGTGACCCCACCGAGAAGACCACGATGCCTGCGAGATAGAAACGCATCCGGCCCCGCTGATCCGCCAGACGTCCCAAGGGAATCAGCAGAACCGCCATGGTCAACAGATAGGAGGCCTGGACCCACATGGACGCCCCGAAGCTGAGCTTCAGGGCGGGTCCCATCTTGGGGAGCGCCACGGCCACGATGGAAGCATCCAGGGGGGACATGAACGCGCCCACACAGGTGAGCGCCAACAAGGTCCACCGGTGCTCGTTCAAAGCAACTTCCCTCGGCTCATCTTGCTCTGGCAGGTTCATTGCAATTCCCCACTCCATTGTGGATGGGATGCACCGTTCCCAGGAAAACGATGGGATCGCCCTTGACCTGATTTTCAATTCGTTGCAACCTCCAGGTCCTGGATTCATCCAGCGGGAGAAACCATGAAGAAGCGCATGCTCGGAAAATCGGCTCTGGAAGTCTCGGCCCTCGGACTCGGCTGCATGGGTATGAGCGAGTTCTATGCCGGTGCCACGGAACCGGAATCCGTGGCTACCCTCCACAAGGCCCTGGATTTGGGCCTGAACTTTCTCGATACCGCGGACATGTACGGCCCCTTCAAAAACGAGCAACTGGTCGGCCGTGCGATCCGGGATCGCCGGAAGGAGGTCGTCCTAGCCACCAAGTTCGGCAATATGCGCGGCGAGGACGGCAGTTTCTTGGGGGTCTGCGGCAGGCCGGACTACGTGCGCACTTGCTGCGATGCGTCCCTCAAGCGCCTAGGCGTCGACCACATCGACCTCTACTATCAGCATCGCGTGGATCGCACGGTTCCCATTGAGGAGACCGTAGGCGCCATGGCCGAGCTGGTGACAGCTGGGAAGGTGCGCTTTCTTGGCCTTTCGGAAGCCTCTCCCGCCACCCTCCGTCGGGCCCACGCGGTCCATCCCATCACCGCCCTGCAGACGGAATACAGCCTCTGGACGCGGGATCCTGAGGATGAAGTGCTGCCCACCGTGCGCGAGCTGGGTATCGGCTTCGTGGCCTATAGTCCCTTGGGTCGGGGCTTCCTGACGGGCAGCTTGCGGACGTTCGAAGACCTCGACGAAAAGGACTACCGCCGGTTCTCCCCGCGATTCCAGGGGGAGAACTTCCAGAAGAATCTGGAGTTGGTGGACCGGGTCACCGAGATCGCCCGCGGGAAGGGTGTGAAGCCCTCCCAGTTGGCCCTGGCCTGGGTCCTGGCCCAGGACGAGCACATCGTTCCCATTCCGGGTACCACCCGCCGCGAGCACCTTGAGGAGAACCTCGCCGCCCTGGAGGTGGTGCTCACCCAGGAGGATCTCCGGAGCATCGAGGAGGTCGCTCCCGTCGGTGCCGCCGCGGGCCTGCGCTATCCCGAGGCATCCCTCAAACACGTGAATGGTTAGGAGCCATTTCGGAATGGCCGATCCTACCCTGGATATTTCGATACGGCTCCTTCTGCCCTCCTCGCTGCCAAGACGACCAGGTCATTTTCTGACGAAGGCCTGACCATGCGCTTCATCTTCGAACAGATCCGAGTGGGCGGTGACCGCAATTTCGGCTACCTCATCGGGGATCGCGAGACCGGCGCGGGTGTCCTCGTCGATCCCTCCTACACGCCAGAAGCCGTGGTCGAAAGAGCGACAGTCCAGGGACTGAAGATCACCCACATCCTCAACACCCATGGGCATTCTGATCATACCAACGGGAACGGGGAAGCCAGGGCTAGGACGGGTGCCAAGGTCGCCGGAGGGCCGGGTCATCCAGACCTGCTCGACCTCACCTTGCACGATGGCGATCGTATCGCGTGCGGAGCCTATGTCATACGAGTCTGGCACGTTCCAGGCCATAGCCCGGATCATCTCGCCTTCCTCGTCGAAGGCCAGGCCGCAGGGATCACGGGCGATCTGCTGTTCGTGGGGAAGGTGGGGGGCACGTATTCCGAGCTCGACGGGCGCACCGAATGGGCGAGCCTTCAGCGCCTGCTGCGGGATTGGCCCGCAAACACCACCCTCTGGCCCGGCCATGACTACGGCGCGCGACCGAGTTCCACCCTGGCCTGGGAGCGGCAGTTCAACCCCTTCCTCCAGTGCCCCGATGTGGAAGCCTTCCTCAAACTCAAGGAGGATTGGCCCACCTTCAAGACCAGACACGGACTGCGGTAGGTCAAATCACTGCGTCATTGCCAGTTCTTCAGCACCGCCCGCACCGACCGGTTCATCTCCAGCATGAAATCCGAAGCGAACTTTCGGAGGTAGATCTGCTGGCCGACGTTGAGCGTTTCGCCAGAATCCTGGGTCGACGCTGCCATTACGTCCAGTTCAACGGCTGTGAGCCTTCGATAGCCATTCTTGAAGACGATCAGATCCTCCGGGTAGCGCCCGGGACGAGGCCGGCGTTTCTGCTGCTCCGTAGGGAATCCGAAACAGACCATGGCAATCGGGAAGGTGTATTCAGGGAGGTGAAGCAGGTCCCGATGGACCTCGAAGTTCTCCATGATGTCGCCGATGTAGCAGGAGCCGATCCCCAAGGATTCCGCGGCGATGACGGCGGTATGGGCCGCGATGAGGGCATCACTGATGGCCAGCATCAGATCGCCTTCCTGCGGCCTGCGGAACGCTATGCCCTTGGCTTGGCAGAGTGCCTCGACCCCGGAGTGTTGGAAGAAATCGAACCAGCGCTGATAGTCCGCCAGAAACAGCAGCACCATGGGCGCTTGCGCGATGAAGGGCTGGTTGTCGCAGGTTACCGCGAGGCGATCCTTAATGGCCTGGTCCTCAAGGTCGAGGATGGAATACAGCATCATGTTGCCCCCCGTGGGCGCCCGCATGGCAGCGTGCATGATGGCCTTGCGTTGCTCTGGGCTCAAGGGCAGAGGCTCGTAGGCCCGCACCGATTTGCGGTTCGCGATGACCTTCAGGGTTTCGTTCATGGCACGCTCCTGGGACTTCAGATCGGGAAATCGATGCACAACTGCTTGTGCTTCTTGTGCCTTGAAAGAATACCTTAGAGCCTAAGTTCAATTGGGTGTGCATAGCAAGGAGGGGCGCCAATCGACGCCCCTCCTTGAGTGTGATCGTGCAGTGAAAGCTAGCCGTTCTTCTTTACAAACTCTTCCATGAAGCTCACAAGGGTCTTCACGTTGTCCACGGTCACCGCGTTGTAGGTGGAGGCACGGATGCCGCCGACATCGCGGTAGCCCTTGAGACCCACCATGTTGTTCTTCTTGGCTTCCTTCACGAAGGTGTCTGTGAGTGCTTCCGTGGGAAGGAAGAAGTCCACATTCATCATGGAGCGGTCGGCCTTCTCGGTGACGAAGGGCTTGAAGAAGCCCGCATGCTTGTCGATGCAGCCGTAAAGCAGCTCACCCTTCTTCAAGTTGTTGGCCTCGATGGCCTTGAGCCCGCCGATGGACTTATTGTAGGCCAGCACGTTGCGCAGGATGTAGATGCCGAAGCAGGGAGGCGTGTTGTAGAGGCTATTCTTCTCGGCGTGGAGTTTGAAACGCAGATAGCTGGGCAGGTCCTGGGCCTCGCACATCTCCAGCACGTCATCGCGGATGATGACTAGGGTGACGCCAGAGGGTCCGAGGTTCTTCTGGGCGCCGGCGTAGATTATGCCGAAATTGCTGACATCAAAGGGGCGCCACATGATGTCCGAGGACATATCGCAGATGTAGGGCTTGTCAGTCTTGGGGAAGGCCTTGAACTGCGTGCCTTCCACCGTGTTGTTGGACGTGAAGTGCACGAAGGAGCTATCGGTGCCGATCTTATATTCGCCGGCCTTGGGCAGCCGGGCGTATTTCTCATCCTTGGTGGAGGCGCCCACGCGGACGTTCTCGCCGCCCACGAGCTTGGCTTCCTTGTAGGCCTTCTCAGCCCAGTTGCCGGTAAGGATGTAATCCGCCTTGCGGCCACCCCGGAGCAGGTTCAAGGGGATCATGCCGAAGGCCAGATGGGCGCCGCCCTGGAGGAGCAGGACCTTGTAGTTCGCGGGCAGGCCCATCAGTTCGCGCACGAGCGCCAGGGCTTCCTCGTGGACCGCGTCGTATTCCTTGGCGCGATGGCTGATTTCCATCACGGACATGCCGCTCCCGGCGAAGTCCAACAGCTCTTCCTTGGCGCGCTCGAGGGCAGGCAGAGGCAGGCCCGCAGGCCCGGCGTAGAAGTTGATCACACGGTTAGTCATGGAAACCTCCAAAAGATCAAAAAGAAAAATGAAACCGCGAATTACGCGAAATAACGCGAATGAAATGCCTGGAGTTCAGCACTCGATCTGATCCTTTCGATCAGCCTTCCAGGTTAACCGGGATGACAAAATGGACAGAATCCCGAGGGTAGGAAATTCGCGCCCATTCGCGCCATTCGCGGTTGCTTCTTTGCTAGGCTTTGAAGTCCTTGAGGATCGCCACGACTTCGTCGCCGATGCGGCCCAGGTTCTCCTTGGAGCTGGCGCCCAGGTGGGGTGCCATGAAGACATTGGGGGCGGTGAGCAGAGGGCTATCCGTGGGGGGGGGATCGCTGAACCAGACATCGGTTCCGTAGGCGCGGACCTTGCCACTGCTGAGGGCAGCGGCGAGATCGGCTTCCACCACGCACTTGCCGCGGCCGGTGTTCACGATGATCACGCCGTCCTTCATCTTGGTGAGGAGGGCCGCGTTGATCATGCCTTTAGTCTCATCGGTGAGGGGAGTGTGGAGGCTGAGGACATCAGACTGGGCCACCAGCTCGTCGAGGCTGGCCACCATCCGGGCATCGGAATGCGTCTTCACAAAGGGATCGTAGGCGATGACCTTCATGCCGAACCCGGCGGCCCGCTTGGCCACTTCCGTGGCGATATTACCCGCACCAATGAGGCCCAAGGTCTTCTTGAAGAGCTCGGTGCGCTTCAGTTCGCTCTTGAGGAATTTCCCTGCCTTCATGGAGATGTGGGCCTCGATCAGGCGGGCGGGGATGGCCACCATGAAGGCCATGGCCATCTCGGCCACGGCAACGCTGGAGGCCTTGGGGGTGTTCACGGCCTTGATGCCCTTTTCAGCGCAGGCCTTCTTGTCCACGTTGTCAATGCCCACACCGCCCCGGATGACGAGCTTCAACTTGGGAGCCTTCGCCAGCAGTTCGGGGTTCACCGTAGTCTTGGAACGGAGGAGCAGGACTTCAGCCTCGGCCAGCGTGGCCATGTCGCTGCTCACTTCGCCGAAGACAGCGAGGCGTTCCGGCAGCTTGGCGTCAAACGCGTCTGCAATCAGGATCTTCATGAATCACCTCCGGTGATTTCACCCTTCAGGTAAGCCGATAGCTCTCGGCGCTGTCGCGCGCGGATCACGACCGCCTGGGGTGGCGGGTTATAGGTTGTTACAGCTCAGTTTTCGTAGATGCGCACCAGCAAGCCCGAGCGGAGCTTGGGCTCGAACCAGGTGGATTTCGGGGGCATGATCTGGCCGGCATCGGAGACAGCCATGAGCTGCATCAGGGACGTGGGATACATGGAGAAGGCGACCGCCATGCCTTCCTTCACGCGGCGTTCCAGTTCGTCCATGCCGCGGATGCCGCCCACGAAGTCGATGCGTTTGTCGGTACGGGGATCCTGGATGCCGAGGATCGGGGCAAGCAGGTTCTCCTGGAGGATGCTGACATCCAGGCTCTTGACAGGATCCTTGGCGGGATAGGAACCGGCCTTGGCCTTGAGTGAATACCACTTGCCAGCCAGATACATGCCGAACGACGCGGGCGCCTTGGGGTTCCGCTCCGTAGAAGGCGTGATATCAAATTTCTCCCCAACCTTCGCCAGGAACTGCGCTTCGGTCAGACCGTTGAGATCTTTCACGACGCGGTTGTAGTCCATGATCTTCAACTGGTTGTGGGGGAAGAGCACCGCCATGAAGGACTCGAAGGATTCCTCGCCGGTGGCGTCTGGCGTCTGGGCCCGGCGGGCCTGGCCGTAGCGGACGGCGGAGGCGGTGCGGTGGTGGCCGTCGGCGATGTAGAGGGCACCGACGCCATCAAAAAGATGCGCCAGGGCGTAGATGGCGCTCTCGTCCTCCAGCTTCCAGATCGTGTGCCCGATGCCATCGGCGGTCACGATGTCGTAGAGGGGTGGCATGGCCCGCACCTTGTCCACAATGCCATCGATGTAGGGGACGGCGCGGTAGGTCAGGAACACGGGTTCGGCATTGGCGGCCTGCTCCGTGACATGGCGGGTGCGGTCGTCTTCCTTGTCCTTGCGGGTGTACTCGTGCTTCTTGATGAGGTCGTTCTCGTATTCCTTCACCGAGCAGAGGCAGACGAGACCCGCCTGGACATGGTCACCCATTTTCTGCTGGTAGACGTAAAGGCACGGCGTGGCTTCCTGGATGAGCGTGCCTTGCTGGACGAACTGCTGCAGGTTCGCCGCGCCCTTGGCGTAGACCTTGTCAGCGTGCTCGTCAACACCTTCAGGAAACTCGATCTCAGGGCGGCAGACATGGAGAAAGGAGACCGGGTTGCCCTCCGCCAGTTTTCGGGCCTCAGCGGTATTGATCACGTCGTAAGGAACAGAGGCCAGTTTCCCTGCGACCTCGGGTTTGGGACGATAGGCCTTGAAGGGTTTGATCTGTGACATGGCTCCATCCTTGGGAGAGGTTTTCAGAGGATTACCTAGACAAGACGTTTCTGGGATTGAATTCTCCCCAACTTGTTTGCGAATTCAAGTGAAATCATTTCAGATCTGCGAAATGTATTCTCAAATGTACTTACATATTGAATGACCGAATTGGCATTTGGCTATACGAATTGCAACCGATCATTCCCCCAAAGCTTGATTCCAAGCCTGCACGATCGAACTGTGATGCGCTTCACAATTTCCGATGCACCACTTCCCCGAATAGAGACGCAATGTGTGAGGCGTCGTTGACTCTCACCACGACGAGTTGCTCCGGAGTGTTCCCCTCCAGAAGGTTCAAACAGGTGGGGGCTTGCCGGAAGGCCCAGACCCTCGATAGGGGGAGACCCAAGATCCGGCAGAGCAGGACGCGATTCACACCATCGTGGGTCACGATGAGCAGCGTATCCTCCGGTCCCAGCCCTGCGCAAGCCGCGCAGAAGGCCGGCCAGGCCCGATCCAAAACGCCTTGCAAGGACTCACCGCCGGGCAGAGTGACTGTATGGGGAGCCTCGCGCCAAGCCCGTTGCAGCTCAGGATACTGATCCTGGATCTCGCTTGCCAGCCGACCTTCCCACTCCCCATGGGCAATCTCCATGAAGGCAGGTTCCAATTTCAGCATGTCCGCGCGATCGCCCAGGGCAAGCTCCGCTGTGCCTCGGGCTCGCAGCAGGGGCGACGCGACGGAACGAACCAGTGGCACATTCTGGATCCGCTTCCCCAGAGCCAATGCCTGAGCCTGCCCCACCGCTGAGAGGGGGATATCAAATCCCTGCCCTTGATGCCGCCCATCCACATTCCAGGAAGTCTCACCATGCCGTGCCAACAAAATCCTCATGATCTACGTCATCTCCTCACTCCAGGGATCGTGGCGTTTCTTTCCGGCTTTCTGCCTGTCCTGAATGACAGCCACGTTCATCAGGATCTCTTCTGTTAACATGCTGATCGTCTCGCCAACCCGGCAAGCATCCACGAATTCCACCTGGGGTTGTGGCCAAGTGAGGATCTGGTAGGCGGCCATGATGCCCTCTTCATCCCCACACAAAGCATGAATCAGCCGCCCCTGCAGAATGTAGAGGTATCCCAGCAAGGTCCGGCTCTTCACGGTCAGGGTGCAGGTCTTCCCCTCCCAGCTCATGAGCTGGAGCAGGCCGCTCAAGCCGATGCCCCGGACGAATCCGTCGGATTCCATGCTCCCTAGGAGTCTGATTTCCTCCATCAGGAGGGAGAGCCGGACTGGCTTGGAGAGTACACAGAGCGCTCCCAGCGCCAAGGCGCGCTCCTGGGGTGCCCCGGGGGGCAGTGCGGTCAGGACGATGACCGGGATCGAAGGGTACCGTTCATAGACCGATGCGATCAAGCGGTAGCCGTCCATCACAGGCATGTTCAGGTCGGTCACCAAAACATCGACAGATTCGTGGCGCAGGACTTCCAGGGCCCGCTCGCCGTTCTCCGCGATGACCTGACGCCAACCATGCAGGCCCTTGAGTCCAGTTTGATAAAAGCGCAGGGTGGTCGGCTCGTCCTCGACCAGCAGCACCACCTTCGGCTTACCCTCCTGAGCCGGGGGCCTCCAGCCATATGGATTGGTGTCTTCCCGTATCATTCCAATTCGGAGGATACCTCATTGTGGCTCCGGGGCCAGGGTTCAACCGCCCTGCCCCTTTGGAATTTTCTTGCTGGGACGAGGCTCCCTGGCGAGATTCGCCTCCACCTTCGCCCAATCATCTGGATGACTCTGTTTCCAGTCTTCCACCCATACCGGCAGGTTGCCGTCCTGGTACTGCCGATTTTTCCGTTCGGCGGCCACCAGGGATTGCAGCAGTGCTTCTTCCAGGAGTTCCGGCGGAGTGGGGCGATCCGTCTGGAAGATGGGCTCGGCGAAGTACCAGCGGAGACTCGCTTCCACGGGCTTCCCCCAGGGGGCATAGGTGCGATCCCCGGGACCGCCAGGAACGATGCCCTGCACCAGGTTTTCCCCGTACAGATAATAGAAGACGGCTTCCCCCTTCCCCCAGTTCCGCAGCACCTTCAGCGCCCCCCGCACCAGCCTGTCCTGCAGTTCCGGGTCCGCAGGTTGAGCGGTCCGGAAGTCCCAGGGCCCGACATGGGCCTGGGCTACGCTCGGATAGCCGATCTCGGTGATCAGCACCGGGCGATGGAAGCGGGCTTCGAGGGTCCGGGCCTTGGCGACAATCCACCACCAGGCATCCCGGATCTGCCCATCGGTGGGCCTTGCATCGTGTTTAGCGATGGGGTCATAGGTGTTGATTCCAATTACATCCAGCGCATCCCCGAAGGTGAAGCCATCGTGGGCATCGAAATTGACGCTGTAGGTGAGTTTTCCCTTGAAGACCTTGCGGACTTCCCTGGTCAGTGCGCGCCACTGGTCTGGAAAGCGATGGGTTGACTCCATCTCAGTCCCGACGCTGTACCACTCCACACCTTCCTCCTGGGCGATCCCTGCCAGGCGCAGGTTGAAGTCCGTGTAATTGCGCCACCAGAGAGCCCAGTCCTTGGGCTGGATGTTACCCCGCCACCAGGTGGCGTTGTCCGCTTCGTCGTCCAAATTGATCGTCGGGAAGAACATGATGCGGAGGCCCCGTCCCCGAGCCTGCCGGAAGGTGCGGCGGAGGCTTGCCTCCGTGGGACTGCTGGTGGGGTGACGGAGCACCTCGACACTATCGAAGCGCTCCATTCGATAGATAGCCTGGAGGCTCACTGCGGTGGCTCCGGTCCCCGCGATCCGGGATAATTCGGCCGCGTAATCGTAATCCGGAACACCTGCATACAGGCCCAGCACCATGCCTCGGGGCTGGGGCACCAGGCGGTGCTTCTCTCGGTAGCGCAGAACGCCCAGCAGAAAAGGGAAACCCAGTAAGGCAGCAATGGCGAGACATCTGCGAATCATCAAAACCCCAGCACTTTCAGTCTATCCGGCTCCACCAGAGCGCGCGAACCGCCATGGACGGCCCGAATTCAATCTCGTTCAGAGTCAATCGGTAGGTATATTGAACCTGATCTCTTGAGGAAGCCTGAGATGGCGAAGATACTCCTGGTCGAAGACAACGAGATGAATCGGAATGTACTGCTCAGGCTCTTGAGTCGACGGGGCTATCAGGTGGTTTTCGCTGAGGACGGCGAAGCAGCCATTGACCGGGCGATGGCCGAGAAACCCGATCTGGTGCTGATGGATCTCAGTCTGCCCAAGCTCGATGGTTACCAAGCCACCCGGCGCCTGCGCACCATTGAAGTCGGAAAGAAGATTCCTATCATAGCGCTCACAGCCCATGCCATGACCCGTGATCGGGATAAAGCCTTCGAAGCGGGATGCTCGGACTTCGAGACGAAGCCGGTGGAATTTCCGCGACTGCTTGCCAAGATCGCAGCCTATTTGGGCGGGAGCCAAGCATGACATCCCTCCAGGGCCATGTGCTCGTCGTGGATGATCTGGAAAGCAACCGGATCGCCTTGGTGCGCATCCTGCAGAAGGAAGGGCTCTCCGCGGATGAGGCGCTAGACGGCCTTGATGCCCTCGAGAAGGCAAGAAAGGGCAATTACGATACCATCCTGCTGGATGTCATGATGCCCCGTCTGGATGGCCTCGGCGCCCTGGCGATCCTGAAGCAGGAGCGGGAGCTCGCGGATACCCCCGTCATCATGCTCTCCGCGTTCAACGAGTCCAAGGCGGTGCTGGATTGCATCGCTCTGGGCGCTGACGATTTCCTGCAGAAACCTATCGACCGAGCCCTCCTGCTCGCGCGCTTGGCCTCCTGCCTCCGACGCAAACATCTCCAGGACCGCGAGCGGGAACATCTGCTCCAGCTGGAAGCCAACAACCTGGAATTGAAGCGTCTCAATCAGCTCAAGAGCCGGTTTCTGGCAGTGGCTGCCCACGACCTCAAGAACCCTATGTCCACGGTATTGCTGCTGGTCGACAAGCTCCTGCAGATGGAGGCGAGCGTTGCCGCCCTGGCCGAGCAGAAGCTGGTCGCAGGCAGGATCCGGGACTCCATCCACCGGATGCTCGGAATCGTCCAAGGGCTCATGGATTCAGCGCTCTACGAAGCTGAGCATTTCACGCTTCGCCGGAGGATTCTCGACCTGACCGGCCTGGTGAAATTCATCATCGAAGAGAACCGGACCTATGCTGCGTCGAAGCGCATCCACCTCCAAGGCTTCCTGCCCTCCGGACCAATGTTCGTGGATGCCGACGAGATGCGGATCAGGGAGGCGCTGGATAACCTCGTGAACAATGCCATCAAATTCTCACCCCTTGATCGCACCGTGGAAATCACCTTGTGCGAAGCCGATAGCCAGGCACGCATCTGGGTGAAGGATCATGGACCCGGACTCACGGACGCGGATATGGCATCCGTGTTCGGGCCATACCAGAGGCTTTCGGCCATGCCCACCGGCAGCGAGATCTCCATCGGCATCGGGCTCTCCATCGTCAAACAGATGGTGGAGCTTCATGGCGGCCGGGTTTGGGTAGCAAGCGAGCACGGCAAAGGGGCCACCTTCTATCTGGAACTGCCGTTGCAGAAAGACAGAAATTAAATTGTTCATGCCAGGCTGGCGTGCGGGCAAGAGCCAAGAGCTAGTTCGCGTCGTTCACGGTTTCAATTGCCGGTTCCCGGCTGGGAGGATGGCTTCACCAGGACCTGAAGCACCCGCGCTCCATCCAGCTTCAGTGCCGTCATGCCGACTCCGTCGACGTCCACCAGCTCGTGCAGTCTCGGCACCCGGCCCAGCCGAGACATCATCAGGCCCGCGACCGTATCGAAACCACTCCGCTCCCAGGTCCTGCCGAGTAGCTCTTCCAGATCCTCCACATGGACCCCACCGGTGACAAGGTAGTCGCCCTCTGGCAGGAGCCGAATCTCATCATCAAACTCGTGCTCTTCCTGGATCTCCCCGAAGACTTCCTCCAGGAGGTCCTCCACGGTCACAACCCCCGAGACGCTGCCAAACTCGTCCACCGCGATCGCCAATTGCGTGCGAGCCAATTGAAGCTCCCTCAGCAGGTCCAGCGTGTGCTTGCTTTCCGGCACAAAGACCGGTTGCTTCACCAGCCGCAGGAGATCAAAGGGTTCAGCTGACTGATACTGCATGAGATCCTTGAGCAGCAGTACCCCGAGGATGTGATCGATGGTGCCGCCGTACACCGGCATGCGCGAGCGGCGGTTGGTGCGGAAGATATGCCAGACCTCTTCAAAGGTGGCGGTCACCGAGATGCCCTGGATGCTCGTGCGCGGCGTCATGACTTCCCGCACGACCGTGTCCCCGAAGCCGACGACGTTCCGGATCAGCTCCCGGTCCTCCTCTTCCAGAATGCCCTCAGCTTCGCCCTCCTCGAGCAAAGCCGTGACCGCATCATCGGAGGTGCCCTCATCTTCGCTGTCCCTGGCCTTGTCCTGGGTTGCCATCTGCCGCTCGACATACCTGGCGAGGGGGGCCACCAGCGGCGCCAGGAGGCGATGAATGGGGGCGTAGAAAGGGAACAGCCAGACGATCCAGCGCGAAGGCTCGCCGGCGGTCAGAAGGGTGGGGAGGGCCAGATCCATCACCCATACGTAGAGCAAGGTGAGCACGATCAGGGTCCAGAATCCACCCGGAACCGCGTTCTGCATGGGCCAGAGCAGGATCACCAGAATGACCAGCAGCACCTGGTTCAACAGGGTGATGCCAAGCCCCAAGGCATGGGGTTGTTCCAGCAACCGGGCCAGAAGGGGATCCTGGATGGCTTCCTCCTCCAGCAGTCGCCGGCGCTGGATGGACGGCAGAGCATGGAAGGCTTCCAGCAGCGACGCCATGGCGGCTCGGTAGACGAGAACCACCACGAAACTGGCTGCGAGCCATGGGTGAAAGGGACTTAGGTCTGGGTCAACCACCGTTCGAGTCTAACAGGCGGCGCTCTTCCAAACTCAGCTTGAACTTGCGCCGCGCCTTCTCTCTAGCGATCTCCAGTGGGTCATGGCTCAAGCCATCGGGCGTCGGAGGTAGGCCCTTGCGGGCCCGAGCGGCAGGGAGGAAGGCATAGGGTTCTCGGGCCAGTTCCGGACTCATCTCGAACTTCCGGACGAACCACCAGCCTCCAACCAGGAACCAGATCCCCAGGGCGACCAGCCCACGTTTCTGAACCCTCCAGACCTGTCCGCCATTCTCCCGGACCCTCTGCCAAGCCAGAGCTATAGCGAGATTCAGCGCGATGATGGCCGCTGTCATAGTGAGCGTTCCGGTCCACCCCATCGAATACCACTCCCAGCCGACACTCGTCCGCACCGGCTCCGCGAGCAGGGCGCCAAAGATGAAGTTCAGATGGAACATGTACACCAGCAGAGACTCGCGATTGACCGCGTCGACGAGGTTGGGACCGGGCCAAGGATCGCGCCAAAGATCGATCCAGCCGAGCAGGCCTCCCGCCGCACAAACGACACCGATGCGTTGCGCCACGCTCGGCAAAGTCTCATTGTGGAGCCGCAAAGCCTCAGCAGGCGTTAGGGAACCATCCCACAGCCAGAGGGGGGCCTGCCAGGTCCCCCAAAGGATCAACAGGGTGCCCAGGACCGTGAGGAACGTGAGCCAACGGGCCTCGCTCCACCGAACTTTCCCCCCCAGGGTCAGCACCCGTTGCTGGCGATAGAGCACCCCCAGGACCGAACCAAAAGCAGCGAAGGAGAGCCAAGGAAACAAAGGGAAGAGGGCTGTGACACCGCGGTCGGTGTTGCCATTGATGATGCCGCGGAAAGGCAGCCACCAGCCCTCGGCCACCCCCGGTTTCCAGAGCTGCGGAGCCACCCAGGCCACCGCTAAACCGGTAAGCATGGCTGCGCCGGCATAGACCAAAGGCCTGCGGATCAAGCGAGCCAGTGCATGCAGGATGAGAAGAGAGTAAACGATGCACTGGAGCACATCGATCTTGAAGATTTCCCTGAACTTTTGGGGAGTGCTGAGTAAGGTCCACGCAGCCAGGGTCATGCCTGGGAAGTGCAAAAGATAGGCGCAGAGGAGGATGAAGCCCAGCCGTTTTGCCGTGGGTCCGAACGGACGCAGGGAGCCGTCGAGCTTGAAGGTGGACAGTGCGAGACTGTACCCTGCGCACAGGATGAAACCTGGCGCCACCAGCCCATTCAGGTAATTCAACCAATCGGGAATCAGGCCCTGGTGAAGCCAGACGTTCACGCAATGGACTTCGATCATGACGATCCCGGCCCAGCCGCGTAGTTGATCGATCCAATCGCAGCGCTTGGATGGGGCCAAATCATTCCAGAGTGTCTTCAAAGGCATGGTTCTTTCCCGGGTGCCATTCCATCTAAGCCGTCGTTTCTAAATTTCTTGGTCAAGCAGGTGGGGGTCCGGCATAAGGGGCCGTAACAGAATAACCAGAACTGGTTATCAGCTTGCAACTCTGGCAGGGCCCATCGCCTTTGAATCGTGAGGCGCAAAAGCTCAACGTGGAGGTTGTCAGTTCCCTGTCAAGGGGCGGCGGAGGGTCTCGGAGGAAGATTTTTTTCTCCGGGATCCTCGCTCTTTTCTCTGTGCCTCAGCGTTGAGCTTTTCCCTTCCGCATCCGAACAGCCGGCCCTTGAGGTTCCCGGCTTTTTGTACTGCGAATTTTCAACCTCATCTTTTCTTGAGCAGAAGTTAGGCTGAAATCTTGCCTATCTGCTGCAATATTGGGCGTTTGGTCTTGAGGGAAAAAGCTCGACGCGGAGGCGCGGAGGACGACGGAGGGTCCCAGAGGAAGATTTTTTTCTCCGGGATCCTCGCTCTTTTCTCCGTGCCTCAGCGTTGAGCTTTTCCCTTCCGCAATCAAACCGCCTGCCCTTGAGGTCCTCTCACGAGCAATGAACGCAACCTGAGCCTATTATTACTCCTCTTCAACTTTGTCTTTTCCTGTGCGGATGTTTCGCTGAAATCTTGGTTATCTGCTGGAGTGTTGGCCGTTTGGTCTTGCGGGAAAAGCTCGACGCGGTTGCGCCATGACGGCGCGAAAAGGAGGTCATCAAGGACAACCTGAGTAGCAGCCTTGCTGCATGGGAGATGGGGGAAGGCCCCATATGCGCTAACTTACCATATCGCTAAACCCTGCCGTTGAAGGCGCCTTTCCCGTGGCCGCTCTGGTAGATGCGGGACTGCAAGTTTCCAAGCTTCCGTGACCCTGCTCATGCGAACGAAACCACGAATAGCCTGGGCCAAGATAGCCAGGATCCACACGGTTTCACGCCACAGGCTGCGCTTCCCCTCGG
>JANYIU010000102.1 GCA_025361955.1 Holophagaceae bacterium | reverse complement strand
GTAGCCCGAGCCCCCTCCACTTGCAGTGGCAGGACCGTTTCCCTGCTTTGGAAAGGGTTGTAATGCCCTTCCTCTGGCTCAACGCCGGCGCCTGCGCCATGGGAGCCGTCGCCAGCGGCTGGCTCCGCATATTTCCCTGGCTGGGCCTTGCCAGCTTCGGCGCCCAGGCACTGTTGTTCTGGACCTTGGCTCGACTAGAACACCAGCACTTCAGCGAGCCGCGCAAACCAGCTCAGAAATTGAGGCCCTCACGCGAACCGGCCAGCCAGCCTCAGGAAGCCTCCTGAAGCGTCTGATCGGTCCCTAAGCCTCCTCGCTGCCACTCAGCAGGTAGGTCTTGAGTCGCTCCCGGTGGGTCCAACCCCAGGATCCAGCCGCCACCAGGAGCATGGCCATGAGTACTAGGATCGACCTCGGTGGATAGCTCTTATCGATGGGCACATCCCCTTCATCCAGGAGGTTCAGAATGGGCATATCGTTCTTCTCTTCCAGCAGCGCCTGCTCATAGTTGAGGGTCAAGGTGGTGACCACCTGCTGCCGGAGCTTGAGGGTGTTTTCCAGGCGCGTGCCCTTCATCCGCACCGCAGGTTCGTTGCTGGTGGCGAAGTTGCGATGGTCATTGAGAAATCCCATGGATTCCCGCTCGGCCTGGGTGTAGGAATCCTGGGCCTCCTTCAGGCGTTCGGCGGTGAAAACCGCCTTGTTGCCGCCGCGGGTCCTGGATTTCACTTGGATGAAGTCCTCCAGGATGCCTACAGCCTTGCGCACCACTAACTGACTCAATTCAGGGGACTGGGTCTCCGCGGAGAGGGTGAGCAGTTTGGTCTTGAGATCCCGCTTAACGGTCAGGACCTCCTTCATCTTCTTCATGGCCCGGTCCATGTTCTTGACATCCAGGTAATCGTAGAGGGTCTCCTCGCGCTCTCGCCAGGGCCCGAGGTAGAAGAAGCGGGTGTGGAACCGATACTTCTCAGGGCCCAGCAGCTTCCGCCACATCCAGTGGCTGTTGACGATATCGACGAAGGCCGCATCGGAGCTGTCCTGGCCCGGTACCGCGATGCCCACGGCCGCAGCGGCCGCCGCCATCTGCCCCAGCCCGGCCGAACCGCGGGAATCCGCAGGCAGAATCCGGGCCTCGGACACGTACTTGTTCGGAATGAACAGGGTGATCAAGGCCACCGTGATTCCGACTAGCACGGCGTTCCGCAAGGGAACCTTCAGATCGGATGCGAACGTGAAGCGGCTGGGCATGGCGCTGACCTTCCTTGACGTTTTCCTGCGTATCAATGAGTCTCTAAGCTGAACCACGCATGCTGCAAAGTCTAACCGGCAATGTGGAAAAATCAGGAAGTCTTCAATACGGGTCCGCGCCATTGCGCTTCATACTCTTAAGGGGTGTGCTGGATCTTGAACAGGTATCGTGAACCTGTCCTCCCCGTGAGAAGACTGGAGTGGCAATGAAGAACCTTGTGCTGATCGGTTCGGTTGTGCTTGCAACCTCGCTGGGGCTGATGGCCCAGGACCCATTCCTGCTGGATCCCCAGGGAATCCGGCAGTCCATCACCACCGAGAAGGACAAGGGGCTGGTACCGGACGCGACGCCGAGACCTGCGGAAACCACCAAGCCCACGGCCACTGCCCAGACGGATTCCGATACAGAAATTCTGGTCAAGCGGGAGGAACGGCAGAAACAGGCCCAGGAGCTGAACGCCCTCAAGGCCAGGGAAGGGGGACCCCGGCGCTTCGCCCAGGATCTCTTCGAGACGCGGGAGGAAATGCCCAATACGACCGAAGGCGGAATCGCTGAGGACTATGTGCTTGGCCTCGGCGATCAGTTGCAGATCCTGGGCTTCGGCAGTGCCACCTTCGAGGTGCCCGCCAGCGTCAATGGCCGCGGCGAGGTGCTGATTCCCAAGGTAGGCACGGTGAAGGTTTCCGGTATGACCCTGGGCAATGCCAGGACCGCCATCCAGAGGAAGGTGAACCAGCAACTGGCCGGCACCAGCGTCGATGTGTCCGTGACCAAACTGAGGCAGGTGAGGATCTTCATCCTGGGCGAGGTGTACAAGCCTGGGAGTTACCTGGTCCCCAGCCTCAGCAGTCTCGTGAGCGTTCTGGGCCTGGCCGGCGGGCCCAACACCTTGGGCAGTTTCCGGCAGATCCGCGTCATTCGAGGCGGCAATGTCATCCACCAGATCGATCTGTATCCGCTTCGCGCGGAAGGCACCGGCAACCTCAATTTCTCGCTCCAGACTGGGGATACCTTGTTTGTCCCTCTGGCCTTCATTCCAGTCCTCCTGGAAGGCAGTTTCGTGCGGGTCGCCGGAACCTCCGCGGAGGCTGGCGCCCTTGGTGGCCGGACCACGGCGCTGAGGCGCATGGATGCCGCGCTGCTGCCCAAGAATGGGGCGAAGGACGCGCCCACGGAATTGGCCAAAGCGCCGACTGCCGTGATTGCGGGCGGACTGCCTTCGGATGACAAGACTCCCCTGCAGGCGATGCTGTTCGAATTCCTGCCCGGCGAGACCGCCAAGGACGCGCTCCGCTTCGCGGGCGGCTTGCTGCCCAAGGCCTACGTGGACGGCTTGACGCTGCGGCGCGAGGACCCGACCGGTGCCACCAACTTCGAGGACATACCCATGGAACGCGCAGGCTCAGTGCCGCTCCGCCGGGGCGATGTGCTTTCCGCCCTGCCCCGCAGGGACCGCATGGAGCGCATGGTGACGGTGGCCGGCTGGGTCCGCGTCCCAGGGCAGTTCGCTCGGACCGATGGACTCACGGTGGGGGCACTGCTGAAACACGAATCCCAGCTCATGCCCGATACCTACCTGCAGCGGGGCAATATCATCCGCACGCTGCCTGATGGCTCCACGCACTACCTGAGCTTCGATGTGACCAAGGCGCTGACGGGGGATTCTTCCAATGATCTCCTGCTGGCCGACCGCGATCGGGTCGAGCTGTATCCCATCGACCGCATGCGGCTGCCGAAATCGGTGACCCTCTCCGGCCCCTTCACCCAGGCGGGCGTTTACGAGTTTCATGACGGCATGCGAGTCGCGGATCTGGTTTTCAAAGCCGGTGTCCCGCAGAAAAGCGCCAATCGCATGGCCGCCGAACTGGCCCGCAGCCGGTATGGCCAGCCCAGCGAGATCCGGAAACTGGAGCTCGCGAAACTCCTGTCCACCGAAGCAGACAGTCCCGTGAACCTCCAGGACGATACCCTCAACCCCCTGCTTCAGGATGATGACCAGATCACGGTCTACGAGAAGCCGGAGTTCAAGGTGCATCGGGCCGTCCAGATCACCGGACAGGTGGCCAAGCCCGGCCTATACATCCTGGATACCGAGCGCCCCACCTTGTCCCAGCTCATCGAGCGGGCCGGGGGTTTCACGCCGGAAGCCATGCCCAACGCGGGCATCTTCTTCCGGAACCCACTAGCGATGAATATGGATCCCATTTCGAACCATGCCAAGGATGTTTCGGGAATCACCGAAATCCTGGAACGGCTCAATGAAACCAAAATTTACGATCTGAAGCTGCAG
Organism: Holophagaceae bacterium; assembly: GCA_025361955.1. Classification (GTDB taxonomy): domain Bacteria; phylum Acidobacteriota; class Holophagae; order Holophagales; family Holophagaceae; genus UBA1801. The sequence continues at coordinate 7,873 of JANYIU010000102.1, read as the reverse complement.
GCCAACACGGGGGCGACGACGGCCCCTTCCCTGTTCAAGATTCCGGTGTTGCATGGGTTGGATGCTACGCATATGAACCGGGTCGTGGTGGACTTCTCCGGTGCCATGGCCAAGCAAGCGGACGCGGATATCGAATTGAATGACGGCGACGAGGTCATCATCCCGCGGCGCACGGACACGGCCATGATCATTGGCGAAACGGCAACCCCCTTCGCCTTATTCAAGGTCAAGAAGGACATGAGCGTGGGGGATCTCCTGCGGTTGGCGGGCGGAACGACTCGCAACGCCGATACCTGGAACATCCGCCTGCTCAAGGCCGATGGCCACATCGTGGACAGGTGGGTGAAGCGCCAGCACGTGGAACCCGGCGACGCCGTCCTGGTCCCCCAGGTTGTCCGCCGCGCCACCAACTGGCAGGAGAACCTGGCCGCCCTGACCCCCCTCGCGATCCTGATCAACGCCTTCCGGAGGTGACCCAGGCAGGCAATCCCGCAGGCGGCAGGGGCGCGCCTGGTTCGGGTCTCACGGAATTCAAAAACGCTGCTCCTGCCGCCACCCCCGGTACTTTCGAATCAACGCGTTCGTCGATGCGTCATGCTTCAGTTCGGGTTCAGTGGCGCTTTCCAGCTCGGGCAGAATCCGCTGGGCAAGGACCTTGCCGAGTTCCACACCCCACTGGTCGAAGGAATCGATATTCCAGATGGCGCCTTGAGTGAAGACCAGGTGCTCGTAGAGGGCGATGAGGCTGCCGAGGCTTTCGGGCGTGAGCTGCTCGGCGAGGATCACATTGGAGGGACGGTTGCCTTCGAAGGTGCGGTGGGGGACCAGTCCGTCAGCGATCCCTTCGGCCTTCACCTCGGCAGCGGTCTTGCCGAAGGCCAGAGCTTCGGCCTGGGCGAAGACATTGGACATCAGCAGATCGTGATGGTGTCCCAGGGGGTTGAGACTCTTGCCGAAGGCAATGAAGTCGCAAGGGATCAGCTTGGTGCCCTGGTGGATGAGCTGGTAGAAGGAGTGCTGACCGTTGCTGCCGGGCTCACCGAAGTAGATGGCGCTGGTCTGATAATTCACCTGCGCGCCGTCCAGCGTGGTGGATTTGCCATTGCTCTCCATGACCAGCTGCTGGAGGTAGGCGGGGAAGCGCTTTAGATACTGATCGTAGGGCAGCACCGCCACCGTCTGGGCGTCGAAGAAGCCAGTGTACCAGAGGCCGATGAGGCCCATGAGCACCGGGAGGTTTTGGTTTAACGGCGCTTCGCGGAAGTGCTCGTCCATGGCGTACAGCCCGGCCAGTAGCCGCCGGAAATTGGCGGGACCGATGGCGATCATGGTGGCCAAGCCAATGGCCGAATCCATGGAGTAGCGGCCTCCCACCCAGTCCCAGAACCCGAACCTATTGTCCGTGTCGATGCCGAACTCCGCCACCTTGGCAGCGTTAGTGCTAACGGCCACGAAATGCCGGGCGATGGCCGCGGGCTCCTTCAGGGCTTCCAGGCACCAAGCCCGGGCCGTGCCCGCGTTGGTCATGGTCTCCTGGGTGGTGAAGGTTTTCGACGAGACGATGAAGAGGGTTTCTTCTGGGTTGAGGTCCCGGGTGGCCTCGGCGAAATCGGTGCCATCCACATTGGACACGAAGCGGAAGACCAGTTCCCGCGTGGCGTAGGCCTTCAGCGCTTCGTAGGCCATGACCGGACCCAGATCCGAACCGCCAATGCCGATGTTCACGACAGTGCGGATGGACTTGCCGGTGAAGCCTTTCCAAGCACCGTTCCGCACCTGGTCTGAGAAGACCGAGAGTCGATCCAGCACGGCATGGATGTCCGGCACCACATCGTGTCCATCCACCTCGATGGAGCGGTCCCGAGGGGCGCGGAGCGCCGTGTGGAGCACGGCCCGGTCTTCGGTGAGGTTGATCTTGTCACCCCGGAACATGGCCCTGATGTGCTGTTCCAGGTCCGCCTCGTTGGCCAGGTTGAGGAGCAGGTGAAGGGTCTGATCGGTGATGCGGTTCTTGGAATAGTCCAGGTAGAGCCCAGCTCCTTCGCAGGTCAGGCGCGCGCTGCGCTGCGGATCCTGGGCGAAGAGCTCGCGCAGGTGGAGGTTCTTGACCTCCTGGTAATGCATGGCAAGGGCCTTCCAGGCCGGACGCTGGGTCAACGGGGAACGGTTCATGGCGTGCTCCTGGTTTGGGATCAGGGTTCCTCAAAGGCCGTCTATGGTCAAGGCCGAACCCGAGTCTTACCGAACTGGGCCGCGATTGCAAAGCTCACCACCCAGGCTTGCTGCGCCGGCTGCACGAAGTTACAACCATCCGTTCACCCCACACTCGCCGCAGCTTGCCGGGGCTCCTTGGGGCGGTGGGGATTCAACGGAGTTGGGGCGCGATCCCAGCGATCCTGGCAGCGCCAAGCAGGGGGATGAACGGATTTGAAAAATAGTCATCAGTACTCAGCGGAGAACCTTGGCAGCATGTCCTCGCTGTTTTCCTTGCCCCGACGCATCCTCGAAAGGCGCAGCAGCAGTGCTTGGTTCAGGCAGATGTGATAGGCCCATGTGGAAAATTTGCCGCTTCCCCCAAAGCTCCGCAAATCTGTATGGATATCGAGGAGCGCCTCCTCCAACGCATCCTGAGTGTCTTGTGCATCCTGAAGAATGCGATGGATGCCGTGGGTAAAGAGACGCAGATGCGGCCGCAGCAATGTCGCAAAGGCAGCGCTGTCACCGGCCAGGATTTGTGTAATCAGCTGGGACTCGTTCAATGCGGGGTCGGTCGGCCCAGCATTGGAAGCCGTTGGGGGGATCCCTTCCGGCCCGGCCAGGCCCTTCACCTTGCAGGCCGTTGCAAAGTAGGTATGGATCGATGGGAGTGGATCGCAGGCGGGTGGATCGACCCATACGACTTCCTTGGTCGATGGATTCAGCAGGGCCGCTGGGTTGAATGTGTATACGCTCATCAAAACCTCCGTCCTCATCGAAACTATCCTTAAACATAAAACGACATGCTCTCCCTGTCGATGGGTATTTTTTCTCATTTCCGAGTTAGCTTGTATACATTTTACGAGTTCCATCTTTGCACAGCCTTCCAGCGGCCTTGGTGAACGTGGGGTCAAGCGGTTGAATCGGCTGGCGCCAAGAACTTGGCATGTCCCTCGCCATGTTGGGCCAGAGGTGCCCAGATGGATCCTGCCTATTACGTCGCCGCCGGAAGCCTCAAGGCGAGGTCCTTCCAGCTGGAGGTGCTCTCCAACAACCTGGCGAACGCGGACACGGTGGGCTACAAGTCGGAACGCAGCTTCTACAGCCTCTTCAACAAGGCCACCAGCACAGGTCGTAACCTGCCCCTGACTAAATATGTGAACGATGGTACCGTGCTGGCCCAGCGCGCCATCGACTTCACTCAAGGGGCCTCGAAGGCCACCGGCAAGGGCCTGGATCTCGCCATTGAGGGCAACGGCTTCCTTATGATACAAACGCCCCAGGGTCCCCGGGCCACCCGGGACGGCCGCCTCAAGATCGGGTCAGGGGGTCAGTTGCAAAGCCTGGATGGATCCGCAGTGCTGGGCAAAAACGGCCAGCCTCTGAGCATCAATCCTGGCGGCGAACAGGTCACGTTCAGTCCGGACGGCACCCTCCAGCAGGGCAGCAACGTCCTCGGACAGCTGGACCTCAAGGCCTACGTCACCCCCTATGCCCTCACGCGGGTGGGCTCGAATCGCTATGACCCCACGGGGCAGGCCGAAACCGAGGTCAAGGCTACCGTAGCCCAGGGCTACCTGGAGCAGAGCGCGGTGGACGTGCCCACGGCCATGATCGATATGATCCGTCTCAATCGTCTCTTCGAGATGTCCATGAAAATCGCGTCCACTCTCTCCAACGACCTGGACGCCAGCACCATCAATAACGTCGCCAACCAGCGCTAGAAACACGGAACCTTAGGGGGTATTGGTCATGATGCGCGCAATGTGGTCCGCAGCAGCAGGGATGGCTGTCCAGCAGTTCAATATGGACACCATCTCCAACAACCTCGCCAACGTGAACACCACGGGCTACAAGAAAGCCCGGGCGGAATTCCAGGATCTGCTCTACCAGACCGTGAATCTGGCGGGCACGAACAGTTCGACCAGCACCAGCCTGCCCTCGGGAGTCCAGCTGGGACACGGGTCCCGGCTGCAAGCCATCTCCCACGAATACACCACGGGCAGCTTCAAGAGCACGGGGGGTCGCTTCGACATGGCCATCGAGGGCGATGGTTTCTTCAGCCTGACCCTGCCGGACGGCAGCCTGGCCTATACCCGGGATGGCTCCTTCACCATCGACCAGAACGGGGCCATGGTGAGCTCCAACGGCTACACCCTGAACCCCCAGATCACCATCCCCCAAGACGCCACTGGTGTCACCATCGCCCAGGACGGCACCGTCACCGTGACCCAGCCGGGCCAAAGCCTGCCCCAGCAGGTGGGGCAGATCACCCTGTCCCACTTCATCAATCCGGGCGGTCTCAACATGAGCGGCAACAACGTCATAAAGCCTACCCTGGCCAGCGGCGACGCCATTGACGGCAACCCAGGGCAGGACGGTCTTGGCACCATCCGACAGGGTTTCCTGGAGGCCTCCAACGTCGACGTGGCCGAGGAGATGGTGAATATGATCATCGGCCAGCGGGCCTATGAAGCCAATTCCAAGACCATCCAGACCGTGGATCAGATGCTGCAGTTGGTGGCCGCCCTGAAGCGGTGACCCGATGCGCGTCCCCGTCTACCTGCAGATCTGCGTCCTGGCCCTGGGGGTCTGGGCGCAGCAGCCCGTCTTGGGAGAAAAGCTCCAACAGGAGGCCCTGGCCTACGCCGAAACCCAGGCAGCGGGCCTTGCAGGATCCTTGTCGATCCGCGTGCTCCGTCCACCCACCCTGCCCCGGCTCCCGGTCGGTGAGGTGCGCTTCGAACCCACCCACGCGAGCAAGCAGGACTTCACGGGTCCCTTCTTTGTCGTCTTCAGGATCTTCGTCGACCAGCGCCCCGCTGGCAGCGTCCGGGTCGACCTGGAGGGCCGCTGGGTGGGCAAGCTCCTGCGAACCCGCGCGGCTCTGGCACGCAAAGCCATTCCCACCGAGGAGCAACTGGAAGAGGTCCCCTTCGAGGGCGTCCCCCCGCCCGGGGCCATCACCGAGTTTCCAGTGGGCTTCCAGCTGAAGATCGCCTTGGCCGCAGGCAGGATCCTCTGCCGCTCGGACCTTCAGCCCATTCCCCTGATAAATATAGGCGATTCCGTGCGGTTGGAACTGGTCTGCGGCTCCCTGATAGTGGCTTCGGAGACCGTGGCCAGGACCTCGGGAACCCTGGGGGACAAGATTCGGCTGGAATTGCCTAACTCCCGGCGATACCTCCAGGCCCAGATCACCGGGCCGGGCGAGGCGCGCATTCTTTGGACCCAGCCGCAGAGTTGAGTTCGGCATCAGCCCCATGAAATTTACTGGCCTCCCAGTCCGCTAGGCCTTAGTCTGGAGGGCCTTGTAAGGAGCCCATTCATGGCCCACGATGAGCATGTCCACGGACCCGACTGCGAGCACGACCACGAAGACGAGAACGAGAACGAAATCGAAGTGGTCGAACTGGAGGATGAAAACGGCGAAAAGGAAGAGTTCGCCATCCTTGAGGAGGTCGACTTCGAAGGTCGCCACTTCGCCATCATGGCCCCCTTAGCCGAGGTTCAGGCCTATTCTGATAGCGGCTCCACGGACGATTCCGAAGATCAGTTGACCATCGAGATCTTCGAAGTGAAGGACGACGATTTCACCATCCTCGAGGACGAGGAATTCGCCCACAAGCTCATGGCCCACCTGGACGAATTATCCGCCAAACTGGAAGCAGAGGAAGGCCAGTCCTAGTTAGGAGCCGTTACGGAATAACCACTGTTTTTATGGTTGTTTCGCTACGGCTCCTTATGTCGCTCTCGCCACCGGGACGACGAGGTTATTACGCAACAGCGGCTTACCTCAGAACACTCAGAACACATCGAGAGGCTGATCGGCCTGGGAATTCCCGGCACCCTTCAGCCTCTTGGTTTGTTCGCAGTGGCTAGCAGCTTTTCTGGGTTCCGTGAGATTCTAACCAGATGGCGATAGAATCCGTAACGTTCCCTGGGCGCGTTCTCTTCCTGTCAGAAGATCCCGGCAAGATCCGTCAGCAGCTGGGGGGTACGGACCTGTCCCTGGAGGGGGCCTTGCCCCTGAGGGATCAGATCAGCACCGACGAGATCACCCCCGGCTGGGTCTGCTACTACTTCGACGCCCGCCTGGGGGATTTCCCTTACATGGGACTCAAGTGCGGGGACGCCTTCCCCATCGCGGAACACGGTGTGCGCCGTGGCGGGTTTAGCGTCAGCGTGGCCGGAAAGCGACGCGGCAAGGGCTCCAGCCGCGAGGCGAGCCCCTACGCCGAATGCTGCGCGGGGTTGCGCCTAGTGATCGCCGAAAGCTTCGAGCGCATCTACCTTCAGAACTGTCAGAATCTCGGCCTGTTTGCGTCCACGGACTTCGGCCTCATCGCGCGGGTCCGCAAGGGCGAGGCCATTCCAGTGGCGGAATTCACCCAGGACCTGGACGCCATCACGGCCGAGATCGTGCGGCGGGGTGGACTCTTCGCCTTCAACCGGGCGCGGGTATCAGGGGAGTTCAAGGTACCCACCCCGGAGCACGGTCCCCGACCCATGACCTTGGTGGAGAAGATCCTGGCGCGGAACGCCGTGGTGGATGCCGCCTCGGGCCGCATCGGTCTCGAGTCCGTGAAAACCGGCGACGGCATCTTCGTGAAGGCCCACTGGCGCTTCTCTCACGAGTACGTCACGGCCATGGCCGCCAGCTTCCTCGCTGCCGCCGCAGGGGATGCCGTGCGACTCCGCGATCCCGAGCGAATCCTGGCCTTCCGTGACCACCTCACCTTCCTGGACCAGTCCGTCAATATCGAGAAAAACCGGACCGGCCTGCTGAGCGTAGCCAGGCGGCTGAAGTACGCCCAGGAGGAGTTCTGTGCGCGGCACGGCATCCGCCTCCACGGGGAACTGCCGGATGGCAGCAGCGAAGGCATCTGCCACGTGCTCATGGCCGAGCGCTACGCCCTGCCCGGTGAGGTGATCGTAGGCACGGATTCCCACACGCCCCACAGCGGTGCCCTGGGCAGCCTGGCCTTCGGTATCGGTACTACGGACATCGCCAACGCCTGGATCACCGGCGACGTGCGCGTGATGGTACCCCCCACCTGCCGGATCCGGCTGCATGGGCAGCTGAGGCAGGGGGTCTACGCCAAAGACCTGATCCTGCACCTGCTCAGCCTGCCTTTCATCCACGAGGGCGGTGCCGTGGGCCACGTCATCGAGTACCAGGGCGAGGCCCTGGCGGGCCTGATCACCGACGAGCGGGCCACCCTCACCAACATGGCCGCGGAGATCGGGGGCTTCACCGGGATCGTGGCCCCAGACGGGGAAACCCAGCGGTTCATCCAAGAGCGCCGCCAGCTTGACGTGAAACTGGAAGCCTGGATGGTCAGCGACCCGGAGGCCGATTACGCCCACACCCTCGACGTGGACTGTTCGGCCCTCGGCCCGATGGTGGCCCAGCCCGGCGATCCCGGAAATGGCATGGCCCTTTCAGCGTTGACTGAGCCCGTGTTCGTGGACCTCGCCTACGCCGGCAGCTGCACCGGTGGCAAGCGCGAAGACATCGAACGGGTCCACGAGGTGGTCAAGTGGGCCCTGGAGCAAGGCCGCCAACTGCCCCTGCATGTCCAGTTCTTCATCCAGTTCGGCAGCGAGGACGTGCGCCGTCATGCCCTCGAACAGGGCTGGATCAGCGCCTTCGAAGCGGCCGGCGCCCGACTCC
>JANYIU010000077.1 GCA_025361955.1 Holophagaceae bacterium | reverse complement strand
CCGGGGAATTGCAGGAAATATCCGCCGGCACTATTCTCCCTGGTTGCTTTACCCCGTGGTTATTCTTCTCGTACTAGCAAACACCATCAATCTTGGCGCTGATATCGGCGCGATGGGAGCGGCGTTACAACTATTGATCGGTGGCCCAGCCCTGCTCTATGCCATCTGTTTTGCCGTGCTTTGCCTACTTCTCGAAATATTTGTCACTTATAAACGTTATTCCAACTTTCTCAAATGGCTGACCGTGGTCCTGTTCAGTTACGTCGTGACCGCGTTCATCGTGAAAGTCCCCTGGCATCAGGTTGCATTGGGTACGTTCATTCCCACGTTGTCGCGGAGCGGCGACTATTGGGCGACATTCATCGCCATCCTTGGAACGACCATCAGCCCTTATTTGTTCTTCTGGCAAGCGTCACAAGAGACTGAAGAAATCCGCGAACATCCGGACGAGGAGGCGCTTAACAAGGAACCTGTGCAAGCGCGCGTTCAGTTCAACCGCATCCGGCTCGACACCCTCGTCGGTATGTTCTTCTCCAATATCGTCGCGTTTTTCATCATCCTCGTGGCGGGTGCCACGCTGCATGCGCACGGCGTCACCGACATCCAAACCGCCGATCAGGCCGCTGAAGCCCTCCGCCCTCTCGCCGGCCGCTTCGCTTTCACTATTTTTGCTTTGGGAATCATCGGCACGGGGCTCCTCGCTGTGCCTGTGTTGGCCGGCTCAGCGGCCTACGCGATCGGCGAAGCGCTCAAATGGCCGACCGGTTTGGATCGCAAACCCCTCGACGCCAAAGGATTTTATGCCGTGCTGGCGGCTGCGACGATGCTCGGCTTGGCCATCAACTTTCCCGCGGTGCAACAATATCTCCACATATCGCCAATAAAGGCCCTGTTTGTTTGCGCGATCATCAATGGCGTCGTGGCTGTGCCGATCATGGTCGTGGTGATGCTGATGGTGGGCAATAGCAAGGTCATGGGGAAATTCGCAACCATTTCGAGAACGCTGCGAACCATTGGCTGGGCGGCAACTGGCGTCATGTTCCTGGCTGCCGCAGGAATGTTCGCGACTTGGAAACAATAGCCTGAACCCTTGCGCCTGATTCAGCGATCTGGACGCATCGTTCCGCGGGACTGCCCACGTTGGACCAGGGAACGACGGTGGCAGAGCCGTCTAGCTCGACTTCCTATAGACCCTGGATTTCGCTCGCTCGCGTGAAAGCGGCCAGTCCTTCCAGGGCTTCCCGCAGTCGTTTCATGCGGGCTTTGGTGGGTTTGATGCCGGGTTCCCACCAGAGGCCACGGATCTCGAGGATACCTTTGTCCCGATGCAGCTTGGGGTCCAGGCGGCCGACCAACCGTTCACCTTCCAGGAGGGGCAGGACGTAGTAGCCGTATTGGCGTTTGGCAGCAGGTGTGAAAGCCTCGAAGCGGTAGTCGAAGCCGAAGCGGAGCAGACAGCGAGCCCGGTCCCGCAGGATGGGATCGAAGGGACTGAGCAGACGCATGCGGTCGGGTGGATCCGGAAGCTTCCGCAGGCGCGCGGACCAGTCGGAGAGGGCGAAGGCGGCCTGGGGCGCGGAGCCGTCCAGGGGTTCCACCGCCACGGGCACGATGCGGCCCTGATACTGGGCCTCGGCGCACCATGCGCGGACGGATGCCAGGGGCAGCTCGTCCCAGAAGGCCCCCAGTTCCCGCGGGGTGAAGATCACCAGCCGCTCTGCGGCCGTGGCGCAAGCCCATTCGAGTTGAACAGCCGGGTCCGGAACGGGACGCGCGTGGGCTTCCGGATGAACACACTCGGCGAAATCGTAGCGCTTGTGGAAGTGCTCGCGGCCCGCGATGGCCAACTCGCCGGTGCGCCATAGGCACTCCAGAGCCGCCTTGGCAGGCTTCCAGGCCCACCACGTGCCGCGCTCGCCCGCGTGCTCGAAGTCGACGCTCTTCAAGGGCCCCTCGGCGCGGAGGCGGGAGCGGACGTGCTCCAGCATTTCCTGCGGGCGGCCCCCCAGCCGCTCCTCCCACCAAGGATGGGCCTCGATCCGGGTGAAGGCACGGGCAAAGCGCGGCTTCCAGTTGGCGTACCAGCGGGTCGGGATGATGGCCGCATCGTGGGTCCAGTGTTCGAACAGCGTCCGGTCCTTTTCCAGGAGCGTCCGCAACAGCTCCGGCTGGTAGCCGTCGAGGCGTGAAAACAGCGTCAGATCGTGGGCCCGCGCCAGCACATTGATGGTGTCCACCTGCACGAAGCCGAGTGTATCGATGGTCCGCGCCAGTTCCCGTTTCGTCGCCTGCCGCGCAGGATCCGCGCAGAGCCCCTGCGCGCCCAGGAAGAGGTGCGCGGCGGCGGCGGCTGAAATGGGCTCGGGCTTCATTTCAGGTACGGCTTCAGGTAGGCCCCGGTCACACTGGCCTTGTTCTTGGCAACCTGCTCCGGGGTGCCCTCGGCGATGACCAGGCCACCCGCGGCGCCGCCCTCGGGGCCGAGATCGATGATCCAATCGGCAGTCTTGATGACATCCAGGTTGTGCTCGATGACGATGACGGTATTGCCGGTGTCCGTGAGGCGGTTGATGACTTCCAGGAGCTTCTGGATGTCCTTCAGGTGCAGGCCCGTGGTGGGCTCATCCAGAATGTAGACCGTGCGGCCGGTCGCACGCTTGGACAGTTCCTTGCCCAATTTCACGCGCTGGGCCTCGCCGCCGGAGAGCGTGGTGGCGCTTTGCCCCAGGCGGATATAACCCAGGCCCACGTCCACCAGTGTCTGCAGCTTGTTGGCGAGGGTGGGAATCGGCGCAAACAGTTCCAGGGCCTCTTCCACGGTCATGGCGAGCACCTCGGAGATGCTTTTGCCTTTGTAGTGGATTTCCAGGGTCTCGCGGTTGTACCGCTTCCCCTTGCACTGTTCACAGGTCACGTAGACGTCCGGGAGAAAGTGCATCTCGATCTTCAGCAGGCCGTCGCCCTCGCACTTCTCACAGCGGCCGCCCTTCACGTTGAAGCTGAAGCGCCCCGGCGCGTAACCCCTCGCCTTGCTCTCGGGGAGCTGCGAGTAGAGCTCGCGAAGCGGTGTGAAGAGCCCCGTGTAAGTAGCTGGGTTGCTGCGCGGTGTGCGGCCGATGGGGGCCTGGTCGATGTCGATGACCTTATCGATGGCCTCGAGTCCCTTGATGGTCTTGTGTTTGCCCACCACATGGGCGCCCTGGTGGAGCCGGTTGGCGAGAGCCTTATAGAGGATCTCGTTCACCAGGGTGCTCTTGCCAGAGCCGGAAACGCCGGTGATGCAGGTATAGATGCCGACCGGGAAGGAGACATCGATCTTCTGAAGATTGTTCTCCTCGGCGCCGATCACCTGAAGCTGCCCACGCGTGGGCTTCCGCCGGGTCCGGGGCACCGGAATGGTGTCCAAGCCCGAAAGGAAATGGCCGGTGATGGAGGCTGGATTCTTCGCGATCTCCTGGGGAGTCCCTTCCGCCACGAGCCAGCCGCCGTGCTCGCCCGCGCCGGGACCCAGATCCACGACGTGGTCCGCCATCTGGATGGTCTCCAGATCGTGTTCCACCACCAGCACCGTGTTGCCGAGGTCACGCATCTCTTTGAGGGTTTTCAGCAGCTTCTGATTGTCCCGCTGGTGGAGGCCGATGCTGGGTTCGTCCAGCACGTACATCACCCCCTGCAACTTCGACCCGATCTGAGTGGCGAGGCGGATCCGCTGGCCCTCGCCGCCGCTGAGGGTGGCCGCGCTGCGATCGAGGGTTAGGTAGCCGAGCCCTACGTCGTCGAGAAAGCCCAGGCGCTCTTTGATCTCTTTCAGGAGTTTCTCGGCGATGACGGCGTCGCGGCCTTCCAGCCTCAGGGCGTTGAACCAGAGCTTGGAGTCACGAACGCTCTTCCGCACCACGGCCGCGATGTGCTCGCCCCCCACGAAGACGCTCAGGATCTCGGGCTTCAGGCGCTGGCCCTTGCAGGCTTCGCAGGGGATCACGCGCATGGATTCTTCCATCTCCGCGCGAATCTCCTCGCTGGAGGTCTCCTTGTAACGCCGCTCTATGTTGCCGATGACGCCTTCGAAGGTATGGAGGAATTCGTACTTGCTGTGACCCTTCTCATACTTGAAACGCATGGCCCGGGAGGACCCGTGCAGCAGGATTTCACGGATGTCCGCGTGGAGCTTCTTCCAGGGGGTGTCCAGGTCGAAGCGCAGTTTGTCGGCGAGCTGGTCCATCATCTGCCCGCGCCAGCCATCCTCGCCCATGCTCTTCCAGCCCGAGGCTTGGATGGCTCCTTGATTGATGGAGAGCTCGGGATTGGGGACGACCAACTCCTCTGCGAACTGCCGCTTGAAGCCCAGCCCGTCGCAGGCGGTGCAGGCTCCGAAGGGCGAGTTGAATGAAAAGGAACGGGGCTCCAGATCCGGCAGGCCCAAACCGAAGCGGCCGCAGTTCGCCTTGTTGCAGGCAAGCTTCGAGGAGAACAACTGCTCGTCCCCATCGAAATCCACCAGGGCCGAGCCCTCGGCCAAGTTGCAAGCGATCTCCAGGCTGTCCGCCAGGCGTGTGCTGATCCCTTCGCCCACCTTCAAGCGGTCGATGACCACCTCGAGGGTGTGCTTCTTCTGCTTGTCCAGATCGGGTAGGCCCTCGGTGAGATCCAGCATGTTGCCGTTCACGCGAGCCCGGATGTAACCGCGCTTCATGAGGTCCTGGAGCATGCGCTTGTACTCGCCCTTGCGGGCGCGCACCACGGGGGCGAGGATCTGGATGCGGGTGCCTTCGGGGCGGGTCAGGATCTGGTCCGCCATCTCCTGGATGGTCTGGCTGGCGATGGGCTGGCCGCACTCCAGGCACACGGGCTTGCCCGTGCGGGCGTAGAGCAGGCGCAGGTAGTCGTAGATTTCCGTGACCGTGGCCACCGTGGAGCGCGGATTCCGGCTGGTGGTCTTCTGTTCGATGGAGATGGCGGGAGAGAGACCCTCGATGGAGTCCACGTCGGGCTTCTCCATCTGATCCAGGAATTGCCGGGCGTAGGCGCTGAGGCTCTCCACATAGCGTCGCTGTCCTTCGGCGTAGAGAGTGTCGAAGGCAAGGGAGGACTTGCCGCTACCCGAGAGCCCGGTGATCACCACCAGTTTGTTGCGCGGGATGGTGATATCGAGATTTTTCAAATTGTGCTCGCGGGCACCCTTGATGATGATGGAGTCCATGCAGTCCTCGGGCTATGAGTTTACGCTAAATGTTCGCCTTTTGCTTGATGGGTTCGAAGCATCCGTTCCAGGCTTTCGATGCCTGTGGCCCTAGAATGAACCGAGCCTCGCGCGCTCATCTCCGGATTCCATGGCTCATCCCCCCGAACTCTCGCTTCTCCTTCACCGGGCCCTCGAGCCCCGGCTGGAACGGCTTCTGGAACTCTGTGTGGCACCGGGCTGGCAGGAGGACCCGGAAAGCCTGCACCAGGTGCGGATCGCCTCTCGGCGAGTGCGGGCGGTGTTGGATCTGGTGGACCCGGAGCTCTATCCGGGTTTCAAGAAGCATGAGGGGCATTTGCGCCGCCTTACCCGGGCTCTGGGGCTAACCAGGGAGCTGGACGTCCACGTCGCCACCCTGGAATCCTTGCAGGATCGTCATCCGGATCCGCTCCGGGGGGTTACCGCCGAGCATCTGCTGGAACTTCTGGAGCGCAAGCGCCGCAAGGCCAGGGAGATGATGAACCGGAATTTGGCAAGGATTTCTCTGAAGGACTTGGACCGGCTGCGGGAGGCACCGAGTCTCCCGGATCCTTTGGTGATGGCGGAACTGCCCTATGCCGTCTGGAACTGCCTGGAACCCTGGATTCGCGCCGTGGAGGACCCGCTGCCCCCGCTACTGCACCAGGAGAATGCCAGCGGGCTGCACCAGCTGCGCATCCAAGTGAAGCGCTTGCGCTACACCTTGGAGATCCTTGAATCGGCTTTCCCCGCCTCGCTCGAGGGCTGGCTGCAGCGCCTGAAGGCCCTGCAGACGGCCCTGGGACAGCATCACGATCATGCCGTGCTGGAAGCCTTCCTCTGGGCGGTCCACGCCGTCCTCGCAACCCGTCAGCGCACCGCCCTGGCCGCTGGCGTCCTGGACCTGCTGGGCATCGTGGCCGAGGAACGTCGGGCCCACTTCAAGCATTTCAGTGCCCTGGGCCAGGAACACCGCAATGCCGTGCTCTTCTTCCACCTGAAGCAGGCGCTGGACAAGTGCCCGGGAGCCGCCGAATGAAGCAGCGCGCCTGGATTCTTTTCCAGCTTCGTGCCTTGAAGTGGTTCAGGAGCGTCCATGCCAAGCTCTTCCTGGTCACGGGCCTACTGACCAGCTTGCTCACGCTCGCGATTGCCTACACCATCATCGACAACTCGCGGAAGGAGATGCTCGACTACACCCGGAACCTGGCGATCCAGACGGCCAGGATCGTGGAATCGGAAATCCAGGAGAGGGATGAGCATTTTTTGAGTCCTGCCAAGATCAAGGAATTCCTGGAGACGCTCGCCGGGACCGACAAGAGCATCGATCAGATCGATGTGTTCAAGGCGGAACCCACCTATAAGGGAACGAGCAGGTTCAAGGTGACCTTGGTGACTTCCTCGGCCGAGGACGCCCAAGTGATCTGGACACCGGAGCTCGGCAGGTACATGAACTCGCCGGAGGAGATTCCAACGTCCCAACTTGTCCATCTTGACCCTCCTGATTCGAATCCCGGCAATGGCCAGAGCACCGCCCAGGCCTCCATGGGCTGGGAGGTTTACCTGCCCATCTCCAACCCCAGGGCCGGGAAATTTCCGCTCGGGCTGGTGCGGACCTACTGCGACATGGAGCGCTGGGAGATCGTCTGGCATAACAACCTGCAACGCACCTATCGGATCCTTCCCTTCGCGCTGCTGGGAGAATTCGCTCTCCTCTGGATGATCCTGAGCTGGCTCTTGAACCGCCCTTTGAAGGTGATCACCGCGGCCATGTCCCGGCTGGAGTCCGGGGATTCAGCTGCCCGGGCGAACATCGAACGCAAGGACGAACTCGGCAAGATCGCGGATCGCTTCAACCTCATGGCGGCTCAATTGGAGAAGGCCGCCGCGGAGCGAGAGTCGATGATCGAGGAGATCCGTGGACTGAACACTGGCCTACAGGAGCGGATTGGCGAGGCCCTGACCGAACTCCAGAGCAAGAATGAAGAACTGGAGAATCTCCTCAAACGCATCGCCCTGCTGCGTGAAGAGCTGGGACAACAGGAACGCTTGGCCATCGCGGGCCAGCTCACCATGGCCTTCGCCCATGAAGTGGGCACACCCCTGAACCTGGTGAATAGTCACCTGCAGCTCCTGGTTGCCCAGGGTGATCTCAGCGATCGGACCCGCACGCGTCTGGGCACGATCCACGCCCAGATCACCCGAGTGGGTGACATCGTGCGCAAGCTGCTGGTGACCACCCGGCGTCCAGAAAACGCCCCCGAGCCCATCGCCTTCGGTGAACTGATCGCCGACTTGCAGCAGCTATGGAGTCCGACCCTGGCGAAGCGGGACATCACCTTCCAGTATTCAGCTCCCGAACAATGCACCCTCCTGGTGGACCGGAAGCAGATGGAACAGCTCTTCATCAATCTGGTGAACAACGCCGTGGATGCCATGCCGAAGGGTGGCCGCATCCAGCTTCGGATCGCCGCGGACGAGCTCTCTTCCCATCGGCAACCGCGCTTTGAGGTTGCCCTTGAAGACACGGGTTCCGGCATTCCTGCTGACATCCTTGCCATGGTCTTCCGGCCCCTGTTCACTACTAAACCGGAGGGCCAAGGGACTGGCCTGGGCCTCTCCATCTGCCGGGAGATCGTCCGTGTCCATGGCGGCGAGATCCGCATCCAGAGCATCGAATACCAGGGCACCACGATCACCTTCACCCTGCCTGGGGTGGCCATGGAATCTGAGCAGGGGACAGAAGAGCTGATAGAACCGTAGGAAAACCTCTTGCAGTCAAACAATGACAAGCAAAAGGCCCGGAAAAATCCGGGCCTTTTGCTTGATCAAACTAGCGAGTTTTGAACTTGTATTTACGGCTGGGCAGGAGCCACTACGGGCTTGACCATTTTCTTCTTCTTCTTCATGACCGGTGCGGCAGCGGCAGGAGCCGAGGGATCGACAGGAGCGGCTTCCGTGGTGGCAGCAGGCGTCTTCGCGATCTTCTTCTTCTTCATGACCTTCTTAACAGGAGCAGGAGCGGCGGCGGCAGGTGCGACAGGCGGCACTGCGGGGGCCTGGGCGAACATGGGGCTGATCAGGGCAGCGGCCACGAGCAGAGTTGCGAGCTTCTTCATGTAAATCTCCCTTGGGATATCCAGCACGGCTGGAAGATGCATGTTTTGAAGCAATGCTTGTGCCGATATATAAGTTGTTTTATTTCTTCACATGTAGATCACGCTCTGCCGCTTCATGTGTGGGATTTCGCAACCCGATGCAAAATACCACAACCTGGCCCAGGCCTAGCGGAGTCTATTGCCCGATCCAAGGCAGCGCGAGTAGTCGTCGACAGTCCCCTCGCCAGTCAGGCCTGCCTTTCCCGTTCCGCCAGGAGCGCGATCCAAACCCCCTCTTGGACCACCTTGAGGGGCTTGAATCCGTGGATCGCAAGGCTCACAAGGGCCTCGTCTTGGCGCTCCGCCAGGATCCCGGACGCCACCAGCCAGGCACCAGGGGCGGCAATCTCCGCCATGCGAGGCAGCAGTTCTTGAATGGTACCCAGCAGGATGTTGGCCAGCAGGCCTTGGTAGGGGCCAGCCGCGCGGGGATCCTCAAGCGTTCCTACGAAATGCTCGAAGGGGCGCTCGCCCATCAGTGCCCGTGCGTTCAATTCGAGGAAGTCGTCCATGGCCGGCCCACAATCAGGATCGATATCGAAGGCGGTGATGCCGCGCGCACCGAGCAGCCACGCAGATAGGGCCAGAATGCCCGTGCCGGCGCCGATGTCGAGGATGGGAGCCTGCAGCTTGCCGCCCTCGGCCAATTCCTCCAGGAGCTCCATGCACAGTCGCGTGGTTTCATGGCCTCCCGTTCCAAAGGCGAGGCCGGGGTTCACCACCACAGCTCTGCGACCCTCAGTCACCGGGGTTTCATCCCAGAGCGGACGGATGTAGAAGGAATGCCCCACCAGGATCGGACCGAAGCCCTCCCGGCTCTTGACCACCCAGTCCTCATCGGCGAAGGATTCACTGCGGACCAGCCGCACCCCGGGGAAACGTCCCAACAACGCAGGCTCTGAAGGCGAAGTCCCGGAGGGAAATAGGCAAGCAACGCGCAAGGCGGATCCGCCTGCCGATACATCGCGCTGGCGCCCCACTCCATGAGCCAGTCCGTCAGCTCGTCTTCGACGGCTTGCGGGGCTTCCAGAATCCAGCGGACGTGCTTGTCCAGGGTCGTCATGCTTTCAAGTTAGCAGCAGCCCTGCGGAAGGTGGTCAGAGGAACCACTAGCCCTCTTCCTCTTCGACGCTGTCTTCCAATTCCAGGCGCTTCATCTTCTCCAGAAAGGTCGTTCGCTTCAGGCCCAGCAGTTCCGCCGCGCGCTTCTTGTTGCCGCGAGTGATCTGGAGGCTCTGCAACATCAGCTTCTTCTCCACTTCGGAGACCACTTGATTGAGATCCAGTCCCTCCGGCGGCAAGGCCATGGGGACAGAGGCCGCCTGCAGGACGGTGGGCATCTCGGTCACAGGGGGGAGGGCAGCCATGATTGCCGCTCCGTTGGGCACCCGCTCGGTGAGGAAGGTGAAATCCTCCCGAGTTAGCACCGACCGCTGGCTGCTGAGCACGATGGCGCGCTCGATGGCGTTCTCCAGCTGGCGCACGTTCCCGGGCCATGGGAGTGCCATCAGCAGGGAATCCACGGAAGGATGCAGGGCCTTTGGGTAGAGACCGTGCTCCCGGGCCTTCCGGTTCAGGAAGTGCTGCGCCAGGAAGGGCACTTCCTCTTTGCGTGCACGCAGAGGCGGGAGTTGGATGGGTACCACATCCAGACGATAGAAAAGATCCTCCCGGAAGGTGCCATCCTGCACCCGCTTCCAGAGATCCACGTTGGTGGCGGTCACTACCCGCACATCCACTTTGATGGCGGCGCCACCCCCCAAAGGCTGCACTTCGCGCTCCTGCAGCACGCGCAACAAGCGCACCTGCACCCCCAGAGGCATGGTGCTCACTTCATCCAGAAAGATGGTGCCGCCATGAGCTTCCCGGAACTTGCCGGGGGTATCCTTGCGGGCATCCGTGAAAGCCCCTTTGTTGTAGCCGAACAGCTCGCTCTCGATGAGATTCTCTGGAATCGCGCCGCAGTGGACGGGCACGAAGGGCTGATTGGCATCGGAGCTCAGGCGGTGAATGGCCCGAGCGATCACCTCCTTGCCAGTGCCGCTCTCGCCCATGAGCAGGACCGTGGCGCGAGTGGCAGCGGCAGCGCGGGCCTTGCCGAGGACTTCCTGCATGGCCACCGAGAAACCCACCAGCCCCAGGCCCAGCGCCTGGGAAGCGGAAAGCGGCGCTACCCGCGCCGCCAAAGGCCGAAGGCCCGCCTGCGGGGGATCTCCGAAAAGGACGCCCCAACGAACGCTCCCCAAGGGTCCCCACGCCGCCAGTGTCTCCAAAGGAAGGGCCTTGGAACGCAACAGAAGGATTGGCATGGCACCCACCTCAGCCACGGCCCGCACCAGAGCCGGGGATGGTTCCGAGGCATCCGCGTTGATCACCCAGAGGTCCGTATCCCCCGGGGGCAACGAGGGCGTGGCGCTGCGATCCGTGGTCACTTCCCAAGTGCCGGCCCAGGCATGTTCCAGCCCATGGGTGGGCTCGCCCAGGGTGGACCAGTGAAGGCGAAGGTGTGTCGGCATGGGCAGCTACCTGTGGTTGTAAATAGCCTAGATCGAGATGGAAAGGGATCAAGTCAAAAATGTGACTCGGACCTCCGGTCCTCGGGGCTGCGCCCCCGCAATCGGCTTGGCCGATTCGGTCCTATCCTCCATCCGCTGCGCTTCTGTCGCATGGTGACTCAGACCCCTGAGCCTCGGGGCTGCGCCCCCGCAATCGGTTGGGCCGAATCCCGGTCGATGCCTTATTTTGGTCAGAGGGGACGTTTTTTTCCGACCGAGGTGGCAGGGACTGGGATTCTTCTTTTGCTTCAGGGGTACTGACAGGGTTGGTTCTCTGGGTAGGATGGGGTTATGAGATACGGTCATTGTTGGCTGGTGGTGCTTGGGGGTCTTCCCCTGGTGGGGCAGGCTTGGGATGTGCGGATGGAGGTACCCTTCGCGGATGGTCAGAGTCTGCCCGGGACGCTGATACAGGGGGCTGGGCAATTGATGGGCGGGAATTTGGACCGCGGGAAGGGCGTGATCCTCAGCCTGAATCACCGGCTTGTGCGCGTGAATCCGGTGCTGCGCATGGATTGGGGTCTGGAATTTGCGCAAATGAAAGCAGACGGCAAGTTCCAGGTCGGGAGCGCAGCCTATGACAGCCGACTGCAACAGACGGGAATTGGCGTGGGCTTGAATGCCCAGTTCTGGATCCCCTTCACAGGAGTGGCTGCGGAACTGGGAGTGATCCAGCGCTTGCAGGACTATCGCTTCGAAGCCGCAGGCAACACCCAGAGCCACACCCTCTCCCGCACGTGGCTGCGCGTGGGTGCTCGCTGGCGCTTGCCGATACCGGTCGCCGCACCCTATCTCGCCGCCAGCTACCAGCAACCCCTCTCCAAGAGCCATCCCGTGCGGCTGAACAGCGCTCAGGATCTGGCCTCTTACCTCGCCGTCCAAGGCA
>JANYIU010000053.1 GCA_025361955.1 Holophagaceae bacterium | reverse complement strand
GAAGTTGGCCATGGCATCGCCGGTGATGGTGTCCATGTTGGCGGTCATGACGGGGAGTTCCAGGGTGAGCTTCCCGGTCTTGTCGGTCATGCCGATCTCCACGATCCGGCGGGATTCATGGTGATTGTAGGCAGGGACCAGCAGGACATCGTCAAAGGTGATCGCTGTTTCAGGCATGGGTTTCCCTTTGCAGGCTTGAGGGGGAGGAAGGATCCGTTCGAACGAGGACCTCAGGAAGAGCGTGTGGCATCCGTTACCACTGCTTCGCACACAGGTTTTACATTGTATCGCGATCACTCAGGAAGGGAGTGATTCATCGCTCAGCTTCCCCGGGGTCGGGAAAGGTCGTCAGGATAGGGCAAGGACTGAGCCGTGACCCGCATCGCCTTCATCACACCCCCGCTCATCAAGCCTGCCGAACCAGGGCTGTCGGCTGCAGCCGCGGCCCAGTGGTTCAAGGGCCGAGGGGTGGATGCCGTGGCGGTGGATGCCAGCCTCGGCTGGTATCGCCACATCCTGGAGCCCGGGCGCCTGGAAGCCGCACGGCAGCAGGCGGAGGGCCAGGGGTGTTCGCGCGGGGCCAGGCTGGCTTTCCACCAGACCGTCCGGCAGGCTGCTGCTGCGAGCCTTGCCTTGCGCCAGCCTGAGACCTATCGCGACCGGAGGGTCTACAGCTCCGCCACGAACCACCTGGTTAATGTCTTGCGCTTGATCTCGGCGACCCATGCCGGCTTCCAACTCCGGCTGGCTGATGTGGAGGTGGCAGGACACCGGCCCCAGCGCTCGGAGGACTTGGAAGTGGTTGCCCACAGACCGAGCCCCTTTGATGGCTATTTCCTCGACACCCTGATCCCCTGGCTGGAACGGGAGCAGATCACGCATGCCGCTGTTTCCTTCACGTTCCTGAACCAGGCCTATGCGGGCTTCCGACTGGCTTGCCTCCTGCGCGAGCGTCTGCCCGATCTCCAGAGACTGGCAGGGGGGCCCCTGCTGGCCTGCTGGGGTGCCGCGGAAGCGACCATGGACACGGGGCCCTTCACCCTCTTCCACCGAGTCTTCCCGACTACCACCGAAGCCGAGATGGCCACGCTGGCCCTCGAACTGGGAGGTGAAGTCTCAGAGGAGAAGAGCGTGCTGGCGCCAGATCTGATCGCTACGCCCTGGGAGCACTACCTGGTACCGGTGCCCACCATACCCGTGGCCCTTGGGCGCGGGTGCTATTGGCGCCGCTGCACCTTCTGTCCGGACTATCTGCATCCAGCCTATCGCCCCGGCAGCCAGGATGCTCTGACTGACTGGTTGGCAAGGGTTGCGGCCCGGTTTCCGGACGGTGCCATGTTGCACCTGACCGACTCCGCACTCTCGCCTGCCCTGCTGGAACGGGTGGCGGAGGTGATTCACCAGCAGCGACTGCCGCTCCGCTGGCATGGCTTCGCCAGGCTGGAGGCCCGGTTCGCGGAGCCCGGCTTCATGCGTCACCTCGCGGCGGGCGGTTGCGCCATGCTCCAGTGGGGCCTGGAGACAGCCTCGCCGAGGCTCCTGGACATGCTCGACAAGGGCGTGACGCCCACCCAGGCAAGGGCCGTCCTGCGGAGCAGTGCCGCGGCCGGGATCAAGAACCACGCCTACCTGCTGTTCGGCCTTCCCACGGAAACAGAGGCCGACCGCGAGGCGACGCTAGGCTTCGTCCAAGCGGAAGCCGGAGCTCTCCACGACCTGAATGCCTCCCTCCTGAATCTACCCAAGCGCAGCCCCATGCATGAGAATCCGGAACAATACGGCATCACTTCGATCAGTTCCTTCGGAGCGGCTACCGACCTCTCCCTCTACAGCGACTTCCGGTGCGGGGCTTCCCATCCCCGGTTGGAGGCACGCCACTGGCTGGCAGCGCGGTTCTTCAAGGATCCCGTGGTGAAGGACATCCTCGGCGACCTGAACGCCCCCTTCAAAGAAAATCACTCGTGTTTCCTGCCCAGGGGGTCGCGCTAGCTGTTCGCCACGGCCTCCAGCTTAGCCAGCCAAGGCGCTCGCTCCGCATCGGTGACGAAGCTGGCCAGCAGGCTGTTGCGCGCCAGAGTCACCAGTTCAGTGCGGGTAAGTTTCAGGGCCAGGGCGATCTCCAGGTAGTTCTGGCCGATGTAGCCCCCGAAATAGGCTGGGTCGTCGGAGTTGATGGTGATGCAAAGCCCCAGGTCCAGCAGCTGTTTGAGATTGTGCTGCGCCATGGATGGGAATACCCGCAGCTTGATATTGGAGAGTGGGCAGACGGTTAAAGGTATCCGCTCCCTGGCCAGGCGCTCCATCAACGCCGGATCCTCCAGGGCCCGCACCCCGTGATCGATGCGCTGGACCTTGAGCAGATCCAAGGCATCTTTGATATAGCTGGCGGGGCCTTCCTCCCCGGCATGGGCGACCAGGTGCAGGCCGAGTTCCCGGCATCTCGCGAAAACACGCTGGAATTTCGCCGGTGGCTGTCCCAGTTCGGAGGAATCCAGGCCCACCCCATGGATGCGCTGGAGATGGGGCATCGCTTGTTCCAGAGTCCGAAATGCGTCCTCCTCCGGCAGATGGCGCAGGAAGCAGAGGAGCAACCGGGAACTGACGCCCAATTCTTTCCTCGCAGCCTGCGCCGCCCGTTCGAGCCCAGCCAACACGGTTTCGAAGGGGATGCCCCGGGCGGTATGCGTCTGCGGATCAAAGAAGAGTTCCGCATGGACCACGCCGTCAGCCTTGGCGCGCTGGAAATAGGCCATCGCGAGGTCGTGGAAATCCCGCTCGTGGATTAAAACCCCAGCACCCGCGTAGTAGATGTTCAAGAACGACTGCAGGTCCGTGAAGGCATAGGCCGCTCGTGTCTCCTCGACACTGGCGTAGGGCAAGGCTATGCCATTCCGCCGGGCCAGCTCGAACATCAGTTCCGGTTCCAGAGAACCTTCGAGGTGCAGATGCAGTTCCGCTTTAGGCAAGGCACGGATGAATGCCAAGAGGTCCATGGATTAACCCATCAGATCAGGCTGAATGAAAGGGAGGAAAGGATTCACCACGAAGGCACTAAGACACAAAGTAAAGAAGAAGAAATCGTGGACACAAAGGTGCAATGAAAAGCCCTAAGGCGGCTGTAGGCCTTTGTCTTGGCTATTGCCAACAGGTCTTTCTTCGTGTCTTTGTGCCTTCGTGGTGATCATTTCCCCTACACCAGAGATGCTACTGGCTGGGCATCTTGGAGGCCACGCCCTGGACGTAGTAATCCATCTTATGCAGATCGTCATCGGAAATCGTCTGACCGGCGGCTACGCGCACCTTTCCGTCCTGGTCCACCACCGGGCCAGTGAAGGGGTGGAAGCTCCCGGCCTTGATC
This sequence comes from Holophagaceae bacterium, assembly GCA_025361955.1. GTDB lineage: Bacteria > Acidobacteriota > Holophagae > Holophagales > Holophagaceae > UBA1801. The sequence goes on along the minus strand of JANYIU010000053.1, from coordinate 19,531 downwards.
TGGGCTTCGATCTTCTTGACTTGTTCCTGGACCGCTTTGGGGACCGCGGCACTCATGGGCGCCATCTTGATGAAGCCTTCCTTCAGGCCGCCCCAGATGAACCCAGTCTTCCACTGACCCGCCATCACGTCCTTGACAGTCTTGGTGTAGTAGTCGCCCCAGGTGAGGATGGTGCCGCCGAGCTGGGCCTTGGGTGCGTACTTGAGCTCGTCGGAGTTGTAGCAGAACACCTTGGCGCCCTTCTCTTGCGCGGCCTGATTCACGGCGGCGGTATCGGTCTCGTGGACCAGCATGTCCGCCCCCTGGGCAATGAGGGTCAGGGCTGCCTCGCGCTCCTTGCCGGGATCGACCCAGGAATTCACCCACACCACCCGCACTTCGGCCTTGGGATTGACGCTCCGCATGCCCCGGGTGAAGGCGTTGATGCCCATGACTACCTCGGGAATCGGGTAGGAGCCCACATACCCGCCGATGTTGCTCTTGGTCAGCTTGCCGGCGATGACGCCGTTCAGATAGCGGCCTTCATAGAAACGGCCATCGTACTGGCCAAGATTCGCGGCCGTCTTGTAGCCCGTAGCGTGCATGAACACGGTGTTGGGAAACTGCTCGGCCACCTTGAGCGCCGGGTTCATGTAGCCGAAGGAGGTGGCGAAGATGACCTTGCAGCCGCTCTGGGCCATCTCCCGGATGACGCGCTCGGAGTCGGCGCCTTCTGGCACATTCTCGACGAACTGGGTGGTCACCCTGCCCATGAGGGCCGTTTCCATCTGCTTGCGGGCCAGGTCGTGCTGGAAGGTCCAGCCCGAGTCGCCCACGGGTCCGACGTAGACAAAGCCGACCTTGACCGGGGTCTGGGCGTTCAAGAGCGAGGCGGAAGCGAACAGGACCGCTGCTTTTAAGGTTGTGCTAGCAAGATTGCGCTTACACATATTTGGTTCTCCTCCGAACTGGGGTTGAAAAGGGCCACCCTACCGTGGCTGGAACAACAGGTTTCAATGGGCTGATTCTGCCATGTCCAGCCTGGGCATGTCCTTCGGTTTCCGGCGCCAAAGGCTTGATTCCCGTGGAGGGTCCTTCCGGTTCTCTCCCTTTTGGGGCACTTTACATACAGTTCCAGAGACCCGGACGCCTAGCTCCCATTGCAGATCCAAATAGATGTTAATGAAGCGCCTTGGGCTGCATTGAAGGCTTCGGAATGGAGGCGGTGAATAAATTTTTGGTTGAGGGAGGAAAAATCTTGACTCTCTTGTGCTTCTTTTTATACTGCGGAAGTGAATAAGTGCTTGAAGCACCCCTTCAGTACATGAACGACGGATCCCAGAGATCGATCAGCCTCGCGCTTTACTTATGCCCAAACCCTTCCACCTCGATAGTGCTTCCCAGCCACGACCTGCCCGGTGGTCAATGGGCATGCCAGGCTGATGCGCCAGGCTACCGCTCGCAGCGGGCTGTCGTTGCAGACCAGCCGCAGGCATCCAATGCTCACATCACCGGCTTCCAGATTGAAACCGGACGACCTTCAGGAACTGTTCCCCCCACCCATGTCAACAGCAGAATGTCTCAGCAGGAGGCCCACGTGATCGGCGCCCCAGCCATCCGGAAGGAAGGCCGAGCCAAGGTCCTCGGCTCGACCTGCTACACCGACGACATGAGCGCCGAAGGAGCGCTGCACGGCGCCACCGTTCGGTCCCAGATCCCCCGAGGCATCCTGAAGGGCATCCACTTTGGGGAAGGCATTCCCTGGAACGAATTCGTCATCGTCACGGCCGCGGATATCCCCGGCAAGAACCGCGTGGCGTCCATCGTCCACGACCAGCCCTTCCTGGTGGGCATCGGGGAAGAGATCACGCATCCCGAACAGCCGGTGGTGCTCCTGGCCCATGGCGACCGGCAACTCCTCGTGAAGGCCCGGAAGGCCGTCCGGCTGGAGGTGGAAGAACTCCCGGCGGTGCTGGATCTCCAGTCTTCCCTCGACCTCACCCAGGTGATCTACGGGACGAACAATCTGCTCAAGGAAATCCATATCCGCAAGGGCGAACCGGACTCTGTCTGGTCCCAGGCCGCCCATGTCATCGAAGGCGAATACCGCACCGGCGCTCAGGAACAGATGTACTTGGAGCCCAATGCGATGCTGGCGGTCACAGAACGCGGCGACCCGAACGCCCAGGTCACTGTGTATGGTTCCCTCCAATGCCCGTACTATGTCCACGGAGCCTTGAAACAACTCTTCGACCTCCCCGATGATCAGGTGCGGGTCATCGCCTTGGAGATGGGTGGAGCCTTCGGGGGTAAGGAAGACTACCCCTCCGTGATCGCTGGCCATGCAGCCCTGCTCTCCTGGAAGAGCGGCAAGCCGGTGAAGCTGGTTTACGACCGCGAGGAGGATCTGGTCTGCACCACCAAGCGCCATCCCTCGCGCACCCGCATCAAAACTGCCTTTGACACCGAGGGGAAGTTCCTCGCCCTGGAGATAGATTTCGTCCTGGATGGAGGCGCGTACGCCACCATGTCTCCCGTGGTCCTCAGCCGCGGGGCCTTGCACTCGACGAGTGTCTATTGCTGCCCGAACGTGCACATCCATGCCCGCGCCGCCGCCACCAATACGCCTCCCTCGGGAGCCTTCCGCGGTTTCGGCGCGCCGCAGAGCCTCTTTGCCATGGAACGGCACATGGATGTCTGCGCCACCCAGATGGGGATGGATCCCGTGGAACTGCGCCGGAAGAACTTCCTGAAGATCGGTGACAGCACGGCCACGGGTCAGATCATCCAGGAGAACCTGGACCTGGGCGGTCTCATGGATCGGGTCCTGAAGGAGATCGGGTACCACGACAAGCAGAAGGCCTTCGCGGCCCACAACGCCACCGATGACCCGATCAAGCGCGGAGTCGCCTTCTCGGTCTTCATGCATGGCTGTGGATTTACCGGCAGCGGCGAGGCCACCATGGCTTCCGTAGCCGGGGTCGAGGGTCTCGCGGATGGCAGTGTCTCCGTGCTCGCCGCCTCCACTGAAATGGGTCAGGGCAAGAATACGGTCTTTTCCCAGATCGTCGCAGAAGCCCTCAAACTCCCCGTCGACATGGTGAACACAGCCATCGTCGATACCAAGTACGTGCCCAACAGTGGCCCTACCGTCGGCTCGCGCACCACGATGATCGTCGGGAAGCTGCTGGAAGACGCCGCCTACGGGCTCAAGCAATCGTTGATCCAGCACGGCTTCCTCAAAGAGCCCTACAGTCCGGAGGCCTTCAAGGAAGCGGTGCAGAAGGCCCACGCGCGACTCGGATCCATCAAGAGCTACGCCCAATTCCACAAACAACCCCACATCGTCTGGGACGACGCCAGCTATCGCGGCGACGCCTATCCCACCTTCTCCTGGGCCTGCTACGCCGCAGAGATCGCGGTGGATACGGTCACCTTCGAGGTCAAGGTGGAGGACTTCGTGGCCGCCCAGGAAGTGGGCCGCGTCGTCAATCCTGTGCTTGCTGCTGGTCAAATCGAAGGCGGCGTGGCGCAGGGCATCGGCTGGGGCCTGTGGGAAGACGTGGTCAGCAACCAGGGCCGCATGGTGAATAACCAGATGACCAACTACATCATCCCTACCAGTGCCGACCTCCCTCGAATCCGTGTGATCTTCCTGGAGAACCCCCACCCCGCTGGCCCGGGCGGCGCCAAGGGTATCGGTGAACTGCCTATGGACGGCCCTGCCCCAGCCCTACTGAACGCCCTCCAGAACGCCCTTGGTCCTTTGCGCCTGGACGAAGTGCCCATGACTCCAGAGCGCCTGCTGACACGCTACGAGGAGGTGTACGGTGGCTGACCTTGCCCTGACCCTGAACGTGAACGGGAAATCCCATACTGTACGGGTGCATCCCCTGGCCCGGCTCCTGGACATACTCCGGGAGGAACTTAAATTGACCGGCACCAAAGAGGGTTGCGGCGAGGGCGAATGCGGCGCCTGCTCCATTCTGATGAACGGCCAGGTCGTGAACAGCTGTCTCATCCCCGCCGCCCAAGCCCAAGGCGCCGAGATCATTACTGTGGAAGGTTTGGCCGAAGGCGAGAAACTGTCTCCGCTGCAGGCTGCCTTCCTGACCCACAACGCGGCCCAATGCGGTTTCTGCACACCGGGCATGCTCATCGCCGCCCAGGATCTCCTCAACCGCTGCCCCAACCCGGACGAAAACCAAGTCCGCGACGGTCTCTCCGGAAACCTTTGCCGCTGCACGGGCTACGTGAAGATTCTCGACGCCGTGAAAGTCGCAGCCCAGGAGGGTAGCTCGCGATGAGAAGCTACCTGCCTGATTTCGATCTCCAGGTGCCGGATTCCCTCGGGGAGGCCCTGGCTCTGCTCACCCAGGAGCTTGGTCAGTACCGTCCCTTCGCCGGCGGTACGGACCTGATGGTGCTACTCAATGCAGGTCTCCTGCCGGCTGCACGCTTCCTGGATCTGTCCCGCTGCCAGGAACTGCGGGGCATCCAGGAAACCAGCACCCACCTCTCGTTCGGCGCCCTCACTACCTTCACCGAGGTGCGGGACTGCAAGGCGGTGCATCAGCACTTCCCCAACCTCGTGAAGAGTGCCCGCCTCACCGGCGCCTTGGCCATCCAGAACCGGGGCACCCTCGGTGGCAATATCGCCAACGCGAGCCCGGCCGCTGATACGCCGCCGAGCCTGCTCGCCTATGGCACCGAAGTGGAGTTGATCTCCCTGCGCGGGACCCGTCGCGTGGCCTACGAGGCCTTCCACCAAGGCTACAAAAAGATGGATCTCGCGCCCGACGAGCTGTTGCAGCGCATCATCATTCCCAAGCCCTTGGGTCGAACCTTCCACTTCTACCGGAAGGTGGGCACACGCCAGGCCCAGGCCATCTCCAAGATCTGCCTCGCCGCCTGCGCACGCATCGAGAATGGCACTGTGGCAGAATTCCGCATCGGCCTCGGTTCCGTGGCCCCGGTGCCAGCAAGGGCTCGGAACGCCGAAGCGGTGATCCTGGGCAAGCCGCTCGAAGCGCTTCCCATCGAGGAGGCCCAGCTGGCCCTCCTGGCCGATATCAGCCCTATCGATGACATCCGTTCCAGCGCCCACTACCGCAGAGTAGTCAGCCAGAAAGTCCTGGGCCAGATGCTCCGAGAACTCTCGCAATCCTCATTCTGATTTCCAACCAGTTCCACTTTCTATCCCGATGAATGGAGTACCTCCATGTCCGACCTCTACAAGAAGATCTTCACCCGCGCCAAAGAACTTGAGGGCGAGACGGCTCGGTTCCTCATGGACATGGTCCGCGTGCCGTCCTTCAGCATGACGGAGGGCGAGGTCATTCAGGTCATCAAGAGGGAGATGGAGGCCCAGGGCTTCGACGAGGTCCGCGTGGACGGGATCGGCAATGTCATCGGCCGCATCGGCCATGGCCCCCGCGTCATCGCTTTTGACGCCCACGTGGACACCGTGTATGCCGGCGATCTGAGCCTCTGGGACTTCGATCCGTTCCAGCCCAAGATTGCGGACGGTCAGGTCTGGGGCCGCGGCACCGTCGACCAGGAGGGCGGCATGGCCGCCATGGTCACTGCCGGCAAGATCATCAAGGAGATGGGCCTGAATAAGGACTTCACCATCTACTTCACCGGCACCGTGATGGAGGAGGACTGCGACGGCCTCTGCTGGAAATACATCATCAACGAAGACAAGATTCGACCCGAGATGGTGGTCATCACGGAACCCACCAACATGAACATCTACCGCGGCCACCGCGGCCGCATGGAGATGCAGGTCCGCGTCAAGGGGCTCAGTTGCCACGGCAGCGCCCCTGAGCGCGGCGACAATGCCATCTACAAGATCAGCCGCATCGCCCTGGAGATCGAGAAGCTCCACGAGCGTCTCGCCGTGGATCCCTTCCTGGGCAAGGGCAGTATCTGCGTTTCCCAGGTCTTCTTCACGGGCCCCAGCCAGTGCGCCGTGCCCGACAGCGCCACGATCAGCCTGGACCGCCGCCTGACCCTGGGCGAGACCAAGGAAATCGCCGTGGCCGAGGTGAAGGACGCTGCCAAGCGTGCTGGCTACCCGGACGCGGAAGTCACTGTCCTCGAATACGCAGAGAAGGCCTACACCGGCCTCGTCTACCCCATGGAAAAATACTTCCCCACCTGGGCCATCCCGGAGAACTCCCCCTGGCTGATCCAGGCCACTGCGGCCTACGAGAAGGTCCTCGACAAGAAGCCCTTCGTGGACAAGTGGACCTTCAGCACCAACGGCATCTCCATCGCCGGCATGGAAGGCATCCCCTGCATTGGCCTTGGTCCCGGCGACGAAGTGCAGGCCCACTTCCCCAATGAGCACACCCCCCTGGAACACCTCTCCGGCGCCTCCGCTTTCTACGCGGGTCTCGTGGCGCAACTGAATGGAAAAGATTGATGCTTCTTCTGTCGAGATTTTAATGACTCCCTTCACCTACCGATGCACCGACTGCGGCCGCGAATATGCGCGAGAGCAGGTGCGCTATCTGTGCCCCGAATGCGGGAAGCGCTATCGTCCCGGCATTCCCCTCGTGGGTGTGCTGGAAGTGGTCTTCGACTATGAAGCGATCTGCTCCACCTTCAAGTGCGAAAAGCCCGACTGGAATCTGTTCTGCGCGGTGGAGCCGGAGTTTTTTCCTCCCATGGCCGTGGGCAACACGCCCCTGGTGAAGGTACAGCGGTTAGGTGAGGGGTTGGGTCTGCCGCAGCTCTGGGTGAAGAATGACGGGCTCAATCCTAGCGGCAGCCTCAAGGACCGGGCTTCCTTCCTGGTGGTCGCAGAGGCCAAACGGCTCGGTGAAAAACGCGTGGTCACCGCCTCCACGGGCAACGCGGCTTCAGCCCTGGCAGTGGTTTGCGCCTCCGCCGGGCTCGAGGCCCTGATCTTCGTGCCTGAGAAGGCCCCCAAGGGCAAGCTCGTGCAGATGGTCGTGGCTGGGGCCACTGTGGTGCCCGTGCAAGGCACCTACGACGATGCCTTCCGACTGAGTCTGGAATTCACCGCCCAGCGCGGCGGTCTGAACCGGAACACCGCTTACCATCCACTCACCCTCGAAGGGAAAAAGACTGTTGGGCTGGAGATCTGGGCACAGCTGGGCTTCCAGGTGCCTGACGCGGTGATCGTCTCGGTCGGAGACGGCGTGATTCTGGGCGGCGTACACAAGGCCTTCGTAGACCTCCAACGGGCCGGGTTCATCGATCGCCTGCCTCGCCTCATTGGCGTGCAAGCCGAGCACTCCGACGCCATCCATCGCTATGTCCAGACCGGACGCTACAGCGATGCCCCAACTCCCGCCACCAGGGCGGATTCCATCTCCGTGGTCTGCCCGAGCAATGCCCACGGCGCGCGCAAGGCGGTGCTCGACAGCCACGGGCTCACCCTCACCGTCACCGACGACGAAATCCTCGACGCCCAGGGTTCGCTGGCGCGCAGCACAGGCATCTTCACCGAACCCGCTGGAGCCGCGGCCATGGCTGGCCTGCTCAAACTCCAGAAGGGTCCCGACCGACTCCCGGCCAACGCCCGGGTGGTGCTCCTCGCCACAGGCCATGGTTTGAAGGACATTGAATCGCCCCTCACCCGCATCGCCATTCCCGCCGCCGTGGAACCCCGCATGGAGGCCCTGAACCTATGAAAACGCTCATCTGCCACGGCCGCCTGGTCCTGGATTCTGGTATCACCGAAGCGGAGCTCCTGGTGGACGGCGAGCGCATCGCCGCCATCGGCAGTGACCTGGAGGCCGGTGACGCCAAGGTCATCGATGCGAAGGGCTGCTATGTGCTGCCCGGCTTCATGGACTTCCACACGCATGTGGACGATCGCATCGGCCGCTTCTACCTGGCGGACGACTATGAGAGCGGCACCCGGGTGGCCATTCTGAATGGCATCACGACCCTCTGCACCTTCGTCACTCAGACCCCTGATGGGAGCTTGCGCCAGGCCCTCCAGACCGCGCAGCACAAGGCTGCGGGCCGCTGCTATGCCGATGTGGCCTGGCACCTCACCCCCACCACCTTCAGTGACGGGGACTGGGGCGAGATGGCAACCTTCATCGCCGCAGGCTATCGCACCTTCAAGTTCTACACGACCTACAAGAATGCCGGCATCTACGTGGATCAGGCCCGGCTGGAGGAGCTCTTCCGGCGCCTGGGCCCCCTGGGGGTCCGGTTCCTGATCCACTGCGAGGACGATGCCATCATCAGCGCCGTGGACCCGGTACGGATGGAGTTATCCCGCGGCTCTGCGCACGCCAGGCTGCGCCCCGAGGCGGCCGAGATCGCCTCTGCGGACGCCCTGCTGGAGCTGGCCGCGCGCTGCGAGGTGCCCCTGCACATCGTCCACGTCTCCACCACGGCGGCAGCGGAGCGCATCCAGGCCGCCCGGTCCCGCCAGGATGTCACCTGCGAGACCTGCCCCCAATACCTCTGGCTGGATGAAAGCTGGCTGGACCGGCCCGATGGCCACCGCTGGGTCTGCTCCCCACCCCTGCGCAATGATCGCGTTCGCTTCCGGGCCCTGGCCCGAGCTGGCGCCTTCGACCTCATGGGCACGGACCACTGCGCCTTCACCCGCGCGGACAAGGATGACCGGGATAAATGGGATGTCCGGACTGTCGCCAACGGCCTTGCGGGCCTTGGCGCGCTCCCCCACCTGGTTTGGAAACTCTGGGCGAACGATCCCAACCGGGCCGCTCGGGAACTGGCCTTGCGGCTCTCCCACAACCCCGCCACCCGGTTGGGAATGGGGGATCGCAAGGGCTCCCTGCGCGTGGGGCTGGACGCGGACATCGCGATCCTGGACCCCCGCGGTCCCTTGCGACCCATCCGCTCCACCCTCGCCGATGCCTTCGAGACCTATCCCGACTTCAGCACCACGCTCTCCTTCCGCCAGGTCCTCCTGCGCGGCCAAGTCCTGGTCGAAGAGGACAGCCTGGTGGCTCCCGGCCATCGCCCTGGACGAGCCCTGCAAGGCACGGCCTGAACCACGACCACGTTCTTTCACCGCTTCTCTTTTCATGGAGACACCCATGCCTACTCCCGCCATTCGTGAGCAGCTCACCGCTTTCCAGAGCCTCAAGACCGACCTCTTCCAGAAGGACTTCCTGCTTACCTGGGAACACCCCAACGAGCAGCTCAAGGCCATCGTGACCCTGGCCGAGACCCTCAAACAGCTCCACCAGGCGGGCTATTCCTACCGCGCCTTCGAGTCGGGCCTGGCCATCTCCATTTTCCGCGACAATTCCACCCGCACCCGGTTCTCCTTCGCGTCCGCCGCCAGCGCTCTGGGCTTCACCCTCTCCGAACTGGATGAGCAGAAGAGCCAGGTGGCCCACGGCGAGACTGTGCGCGAAACCGCCAACATGATCAGTTTCATGGCCGAGGTAATTGGCATCCGCGATGATATGTTCCTGGGCGAGGGCCACAAGTACATGCGCGAGGTGGGCGACGCCCTTACGGATGGGACCAAGCAGGGTGTGCTGCACCGCCGCCCCAGCCTCATCAATCTGCAGTGCGACATCGACCACCCTACCCAGTCCCTGGCCGACCTCGCCTGGCTGAAGAAGCACTTCGGCAGCCTCGAGAACCTGAAGGGCAAGAAGATCGCCATGACTTGGGCCTACAGCCCCAGCTACGGCAAGCCCCTGTCCGTGCCCCAGGGGATCATCGGCCTCATAACCCGCTTCGGCATGGACGTGAGCCTCGCCTACCCCGAGGGCTACGGCCTCATCCCCGAGGTCATTGAGGTCGCCAAGAAGAACGCGGCCCAGAGCGGTGGCACGTTCGCGGTGGGGAACAGCATGGAAGCGGCCTTTACGGGCGCCCACATTGTCTATCCCAAGTCCTGGGCCCCCTTCCAGGTCATGCAGCGCCGCACGGAACTCCTGCAGAAGGCCGACAAGGAGGGCCTCAAGACCCTCGAGCAGGAATGCCTGGCCAACAATGCCAAGTTCACTGCTTGGGAATGTGACCGCGCCAAGATGAATCTCACCGCGGACAAAAAAGCCCTCTACATGCACTGCCTGCCTGCCGATATCACCGATATCAACTGCAAGGCCGGCGAAGTGAGCGCTGAGGTCTTCGAGCAGTACCGCATCCCCACCTATCACGAAGCCAGCTACAAACCCTTCGTGATCAGCGCCCTCATGTTCCTCACCCGCCTGCAGAACCCCGGCGAAAAACTCAAGCAGATCGTCGAGCGCGCCCAGAAGCTGAGCCTTTAGACTCGAGCCGGTCTCACCAAGCCATCCCCCGGATCACTCCGCAGTAAGCGGAATTCGGGGGATTCCCATACTTTGATGTTGAGCTGGAACCTTTTTGGCATCGTCAGGGGGTGGATAGCGAGTGCGGGGCGTGGGTGACTCGGTTGTGCGTGAACTTAGCGAGTGGATTGCAGCCGTAATAGGTCAGCTACCACGTTTTTGTCATATGTGCCATCGGCGGCTTTAAGAGCCAAATGCTCAAAGAACTCGTCGTCTCGCTTGAAGCTCACTCCATTCCCTCGCAGGAATATCAGTGCGGAGCCAAGCGCCACCCTCTTGTTGCCGTCGATGAAGACATGATCCCGGACAAGGTGCCAAAGCAGCACCCCTGCAAGGTCGAACAGATCACCACCTGTGTAGAAGTAGTGATTCTGTGGGGCCATGACAGCAGATTCCAACGCGCCCATGTCCTTAATGCCAGCTGGACCACCATAAACGTCTATCCCTCGTGCGTGAATCTTCAGCACGTCTTCAACGGTGAGGAAATGGGGTGTCAACGGGACAGCCTGCGAAGAGCTTCCCCGTGGGTTTGGAATACCTCGTCAATGGCGTTATCTATAGTCATGGTCGAGCTGGAGGAGATGATGAGGGAATCGCCCTTTGCCTGGATGGTGACCGGAACATCAGGTGTAATGCCTACCAGATCCATGAGCGTGCGATCCAGCACAAGTGCGTAACTGTTACCTACCTTTGTAAGCGATTTCTGGAGCATGGTGTAACCTCCTACCTAACAGAATAGGCACGGCGTTCTAACCGTCAAGCAGACCAAGGAGAGGGTTTCTTTGGGGGTGGATAGCTACAAGCCCTTCGTGATTAGCACACTCATGTTCCTCACCCGCCTGTAGAACCCCGGCGCGAAGCTCCAACAGATCGCCGAACGCGCTCAGAAGCTGAGCATCTAGGCTGGCATCAGTTCCGGCAAGGGATCACCCTCCGTGAGGACTGGTTGAACAATGACCCTTCCTCGCTCGCAGACGCACTACCGGATGGATGGAGAGAGCGTTTGCTGGGGCTGTACCAAGGTCAGACACTCACGCTTTGGACCCTCGACAGGCCTGAACTGCTCATGCGTGAGCTCTTCACGCTCTGCGATCGCGGGACGGACCTTTCGGATTGCCTCGCCCTTCAGCCCACGGCCGAAGTGCTGAAAGCTGCGACACCCTGGCTTGATATGCAGGATCTCCATGCCGAATAGCCTCGTCCTGTCCATGCAAACCTGGAAGATCTGGCCCGGAGACTGGGTCATGGGGTTTTGCCGGGTCCTTGCGATGCTCGTGACGTGGCTTGAGGTGCATGTGGCCTGGATCAATGTCGACCGGCTGACTGCCCTGGCCGGCCACCATCCATCCGTGCGGATGCGTGCCTTCTGGAGCGCCGTGGCGATCTGGCGTTCCTACGATCGCCGCTTCGCCCGCATGGCGAAGAGCTACTGCGGTCCGAGGCTGCCGCGGCTTGGCATGTCAAGCAGGACTGGCAAGTCCTGGTGGAATCCAAATTGGGAACTTGTTGACCCGTGATGAGCCGACCAAAACCTTTATGACATCGTCAGAGGGGTGGGAAGATGAGGCTGCCCATGACCCAGGGCTATCGGCGATGATAGGGGAATGACAAAATCCATCCCGGCCCAAAGGGGTAGCACTGATTGGGGAGTGAATCCCACAAGCCGCGACAAGATGAGGCTCTGGCGTCACTTCGGTCTTCTGGCCTTCCTTGCGCTGGCAACAACCCTCTGGGGGCAGGTCCCCATGGAGCGTATCCCAGCGGCCTATTTGGCCCCGGTAACGGCGGTGATCGAGAAAGCGGATTTCACCTTCGAGACCAGTACCAAGCCCGTCCGAGTGCGCTTGGAAACCATGGATAAGCTGTTTGACAACCCGTGTCTCGCTGCGGCAATGTGGCGGCACTGTCAGTTCGTGCCCAGCCTCTATGCCTTCGAACTGCCGGGGAAAAACGTGGTGATAGACGACTCCAAAGGCTTGCGGGGAACCCTATTTCTAGTCCACCAGCAACCGGGTTTGAGGGTGTACTACATCGAAGGTCGCGTCGAGAAGGGACGCATGAAGAATCCCTTCGCTGTGGACGCCAAGATGGTGGTCCTCTACCGTTATTGGCATAACGCGGCAGGCTTCCAAAGCCAACTGCATACCTGGACGACCCTGGATTCAGCCCTGTTGAGCCTGATCACTCGACCCTTCCGCAAGTACATCCGCACTCGCCAGGAGGAGTTCATCTCCTACATCACGAAGAACATTTCTCAAGGGGGTGAATTTGCCCAAATCCATCCCGCCGAATTTCAGGAACCCATAAAACAGGAAGGGGACATCATTGCCATTCGGCAGTTTGCAGAGGTCTTCGGACACTAGGCCGTCCTCTCTAAATAGCCTAGTCAGGCAGGGGGATGGACCGTCCTCATCACCTTGATCTCCGCCAATGGCTCCAGAAGGTTGGTCAGTCCGTGGAACAGACCGAGGCATTCTTGAGCTGCGCCTCCTGCATCGGAATCGAACCCGCTCTTGGTGCCGACCTGGCTGAGGAGACCTTCAGTTTTCCTTCCGATAGGGAATGCCCAGTTTGGCGGGTACGTTGAAGGATTTGCGGGATATGGTCAACACGATGGTCAGGATATAGGGGAGCGCGATGAACAATTCGTTTGGCAACAGCATCGTGCCGGAGGACTGCATGTAGATGGCGAGCGCTTCTGCGAGCCCGAAGACCAGGGTTCCAACCAGGACTCCCAGGGGATTCCAGTTGCCGAGGAAACAGATGGCGAAAGCGATCCAGCCTCGGCCCCCGATGATATTGGTCGTGAACATGCCCAGGAAACCGATGGAGTAGAAGGCCCCGGCGATGCCGCCCATGGCCCCTGCGAGCAACACCATGGCAAACCTGATCCGGTCGACCTTGATGCCGGCGACATCCACCGCTTCGGGATTCTCCCCTGCGGAGCGGATAGTGAGTCCCAACGAGGTTCTGTAGAGAATGAACCAGGACAGGGGAACGATGCCGTAGATGGCGTAAGTCAGGATGTTCTGGGTGAAAAAAATGGGCCCCAAGACGGGAATCTGCGAGAGCAGCGGGAGGGGGATCGCCTTCAGGGGTTCGACCGTCAGGGGGAGGATGGGGGTCCCAAAGAAGACGCGCATGAAGTAGGAACTGAGCCCGGCGGCGAGGATGCTGATGGCTGTTCCTGTCACGATCTGATGCTGCTTCAGATAGACCGTGATCCAGCCATAGACCGCGGCGACGGCCATGCCCGTGAAGATGGCCAGGAGCAGGCCAAGGTACAGGTTGCCACTCAGGTAGGCCCCGACAAATCCGCCCAGAGCCCCCAGCAGGAAAATACCCTCGATGGCGGTGATCATGACGCCGGCCCGCTCGGCGAAGACCTCGGCGATCGCGCCAAAGAGCAAGGGTGTGCTCATCAGGAGGGCTCGTGAGAGAAGGTTGATCATACTGCCAGGCTCTTCTGCAGCACTCTCTTGGCACGCCGGGTGGCCAGGAAGTTGCGGACGAAATAGGAGAGGATGACGAAAATCATGACGAAGCCTTCCATGATCTCGATGATGCTGGCGGGAATGCCCGACATCTGTCCCATCACGTTGCCGCCTACCTTCAGGGCACCGAACAGGATCGCAGCGAAGATGATGCCGATGGGATTCGCGTTGGCCAGGATCGCGATGCCGATGCCTTCGGCGCCCAAGGTGGGATTGAAACCCTGCACGAGCATGTGCTGGACCCCATTTGTTTCGGTCACCCCCGCCAGTGCAGCAAGGGCACCCGCGAGGAAGAAGGTGCTGATGTAGATGCGGCTTGCTTCGATTCCAGACAGGCGGGCCGCAGTAGGATTGTGGCCCACCACCCGGATCCGATAGCCGAGGTCCGTCCGATAGAGCAGTACCCATGTGAAAAGGGCAAAGAGGACCGCCAGGATGAACCCAGCGTGCAGACGGGTCCCTTCGAAGATGGTTGGAAGCCAGAGTCGAGGGGCGAAGGTATCGGTCTGGGGGTATTCGTGTTTGGCTTCCATGAGGGCGGTACGCAGAAAGTAGTTCATCACCGCGAGAGCCACGTAAGTCGACATCATGCTGATGAGGAATTCGTTGGAATTGAACTTGGCCTTCACCCACCCGATGAACGCTCCCCAAAGTCCCCCCGCGACCATCGCCGCGACGATCACGAGCAGGATTCCGGGAAGACCGGGGAGCCGCTCCCCGAGGGCGAGCGACACGGCGCTCGCCGCCAGGGCGCCGATGTAGAACTGACCCTGGGCGCCGATGTTGAAGAGGCTGGCCTTGAAGGGCAGCGCGAAGGCGAGCCCGGTCAGAATGAGGGGCGTAGCCTTGACGAAGATGTCCGCGATCGTATAGCTGTCCCGAATGATCGAGGTCGCCAGCAGGGTATAGGCAGCGATGGGATTCTTCCCGAGGAAGAGAAGCAGAGAAGCACTCGCAACGATCCCCAGCACGACGGCGAAGAAGGTGGAGAGGAACAGATCACGCAGATTGGCGTTCACTTCGCGCTCTCCTTCGTCATATTTGGTATCTCAGCGTCGATTGCGTAGCCAGCCATGAGGAGCCCGATCTTCTCCGTGGTCAATTCCGTCTTCTTGAATATTCCCTGGATGACCCCTTTGTAGAGGACGGCGATCCGGTCGGAAAGGGCGAAAATTTCCGACAGTTCCGTGGAGATGCACAGCACCCCCTTCCCTTTGGCCCGTTCGGCGAGAATGGCTTTGTGCACGTAGTCGATGGCTCCGAGGTCGAGCCCGCGGGTCGGCTGGTCGAAGATGAGGAGTCTTGTCCCGTTATCCACCTCGCGGGCGACGACCAGCTTCTGTTGATTGCCCCCAGAGAGTTCCTTGACCACCGCGTCGGGACCCGGGGCTTTGATGGAGTAGGCTTGGATCTTTGAATTGGCGTACTGGGCGATGCGGGGGCGGTCCAGGAGCCGCCATTGCTTCCATTTCGCGTCGTAACTCGACTTGAGGATCATGTTCTCCGCCAGACTCAGCTCCATCACCAGGCCGTCCTTCTGGCGATCAGCCGGGACATAGCCAATTCCAAGGCCGATGCGGTCCCGGATCCCGAGTCGTGCGAGGTCGCGTCCATCAAGGGAGATGCTGCCCGAGGCGAGGGGGCGGAAACCGCAGATCGCCTCGCAGAGTTCCTGCTGACCGTTGCCGGAGACGCCTGCGATGCCGAAGATCTCGCCCTCGCGAATCGCGAAACTGACCTCCTCCAAGCCGCAGCCACCGTGCGCATCCCGAATGGAAACACCGTCGAGGCGAAGCATTTCCTTGGCCGAGGCAGGGATGGCCAACTCCTTAGGAAGAGGGGGCAGCTCGCGTCCGATCATCAGGGTGGAGAGCTCCTTCTCGTCCGTGCTGGCCCGCAGGAGATCGCCATGGACTTCGCCGTTCCGCATGACGATGATGCGATCCGCGACCGCCATGACCTCCTTGAGCTTATGGGTGATGAAGACCACCGAATGCCCGGCGGTGGCGAAGCGGCGGACGAACGCCATGAGCTTCACCGCTTCCTGGGGCGTGAGCACGGCCGTGGGCTCGTCCATGATGAGCAGCCTGGCCTTCTGGAAGAGCGCCTTAAGGATCTCCACCTTCTGTTGGACGCCCACCGGGAGATCCCGGACGAGGGCGGCGGGATCGATGTCGAAGCCGTACTCGGTGGCGAGCTCGCGCACCTGCTTTTGGTAGGCTGCTAGGTTGATCCGACCGCTGGCATTGCCGAGGATGATGTTCTCCGTCACGGAATGCGCGGGCACGAGGGAGAAATGCTGCTGGATCATGGCGATACCTAGGGCCATCGCATCCTTCGGAGACGCGATCTTCCGCGCCACGCCATTGATCAGGATCTCGCCCGAATCCGCATGATAGAGCCCATAGAGGATCTTCATGATCGTGCTCTTGCCTGCCCCATTCTCGCCCAGCAGCGCGACGACCTCTCCGCTCTGGATGGAGAACGAAACGTGTCTATTGGCGACCACCTTCGCGAAGAGCTTGGTCACATCGCGTAGTTCGAGATACGGACTATCCATCGCCCTGCTGCTCCTATCGGGAGGATTCTCAAGCGTAAGGCGCAGGTGCGGCATCCAGAGATGGGCACCTGCGCCTTGGGTTCCGTCGCGAGTGCAAGGCTTACTTGTTGACGATGAGTGCCTTGAGGTTGGTCTTGCCCGAGGTGACATCCTTCATGGCTGCGGCAACGGTGTCTTTCGTGGCTTGGCTGATCGCGGGGGTGTAGACCGGAACGAAGATGCCCTCGGCGATCCCGCCTTCATGCACCTTGCCGTCAAGGGAGCCGGCCATGTACTTCTTGACCGCCCAGGTATAGAAGGTTGAGAAATTGAAGACCACGGAAGCGACCACGGTGTTGGGGGCAATGTCGTTCTGGTTGCTCGAGAAACCGATGAACTTGATGCCCTTTTCCTTGGCGGCCTGGATGGCGCCAAGGCCCACTTGGTTCGCGTAGACGAACATGACATCGGCGCCCTTGTCGATCATCGTCGAGGTCATCTGCTTGCCCAGGGCAACATCATCCCAACTGTTCGCGTAGGCGCGGACGGCCTTGGCATCAGCGATACCCCGCTTCTTGGCCACGCTCACGGCGGTCTTCTCATACACATCAAGCAGGGCTTCCATGGCCTTGTTGGGGAAGCCGCCGATGGTGGCGAACTGGCCCTTCGTGGTCACCGCACCGCCCAGGAGGGCTGCGAGGTAGCTGGCTTCATATTCCTTTGGGAAGATGGGAGCCACGTTCGGGCCGGAGGACACCATGCCGTTGACCACACAGAAAGTGGTCTTGGGATAGCTTGCCGCAACCTTGTTCGCGCTGGTATCAAACTGGGTACCCGCCGCCATGATGAGGTCGTAGCCCCGCTCCGCGTAGTTCCGAAAGGCGGACTCATAGTCGCTGGCCTGAACGTTCTCCTGGTACTCCATCTTCGTGCCGAGATCCTTGTTGCACTGGACGAGGCCCGCGTAGTTGGTCGCGTTCCAGCTCTGGTCATTGATCGGACCGGGCAGGATGAGCACGATTTTGTAGTCGCTCGGTTTAGCTTTCTTGACCATGGGGGCTGCGGCGATGGCCAGTGAGCCGGCCGCGAGGCAGATGAGTGCTGAGATGAGAGATCGTTTCACGCGAACCTCCTGGAAAGGGGATGGGAACATCGGCACGAATGCCGCGGCAACATGGACTACCTCAACTGCGCTGTTCAGATCAATTCGACTTCGTGGTTTGCAGCTTACGGAGCAAGGTTCTGGGAGTGCGACCTGCTTTCCTGGAGGATCTTGAATATTCCTGGCCTTGCCAAGAGCCCGGACTCCAAGGTTGTTATGGTTGGATGCAGAAAGGGCTGGCGGAGTTCACAGCCCAGTCGCAAAAGTCCTGGAAGGTCGGCTTTGCAAAGATCGGACACTCCTTGGGAGTCCCTCACCCGACTGCAAGCAGGTACGACGGTGCATCGCTTCTGGCGGCGATTGGCCTTGCGCTTGCGCATGGGCGCCAGGAGAGATTGCACGATCCGGGACATCTTGATCCTTCCAACAACCTCGTGTCTTGCACGCCGAAAGACTCGCCTTGGCGCAAATAGGAGGATGGCGATCGCACTAGAACTTGGTGTTGCACCAGGGCTGATATCTAAAATATCAGCAACCACATCTCACATAACAATACTAGAACCAGGCATATGGAAGTCAAGAGATAATATTGTACCTGAAAGGCAATGATTTACACATGGTGTCGCAAGCTCCGTTCAATCTAACTTGGAAGCAAGTCAGGTCTTCCGGAGCCAGGATTTTGCAGGGGCAGATCGGCGACGATCAGTGCGGCTGGGTCTATCCCAGCTTCATCACCCTCACGGCCCAGGCCGGAACCATGATATCCCTGACGTTTCCTTTGCACCCGGCGGCGGTGGGATACTCAACAACGGTGCGCCCGACCCGACCGCAGTGGCCGAGCTGTCGCAATATGCCCACCAGTTCGGCAGCACCAACTTGCTGGCTTCCCACCGCTCGGACGCGCAGGTGAACCTCAACGGAAACCAGTTACAGTTGAACGGCCCACTCGACAGCAATCAGATGAACACCTATTTTGGCGACACCAAGTTCTGTGGATAGGGTGGAAAATCGCCATTACCTTCAAATCCGAGGGCCAGATGCTGAGGAAAAATCTAGCAGCCAAGTTCGTCGAAAGGCTTGCCGAGAACATCAAATACAACATCAACGTGATGGACGCCTCTGGCACCATCATCGCAAGCAGCGACCCGGCGCGCGTCGATACGTTTCACGAATCCGCCTATAGGATCATCACCGCAAAACTGGAAAACATTCAGATCAGTCCCGGCGAACCAATGCCCAAGGGGACGAGGCCAGGGGTCAACCTTCCCATCCGCTCCGGCGGAGAAGTGATCGGTGTTGTCGGAGTAACGGGGAACCCTGACGAAGTCCTGTCGTTAACCTACGCCATCAAGACCAGCATCGAGACGATGATCGACTACGAACTGTACAAGGACATGATATTCATGCGCCAGAACAGGAAGAACCTGTTCCTGAATCTTATCTTGTACGAGCGTTCCCGCGACCTGCGGGCTATCCAGGAAGCAGCGATACCTGTGGACTACAGCGAATCATTCGACCGGGTCCCCATCGTTTTCGTTGTCGAGGAGACCGGTTCGGCGGGAGAATTCCTTGAAATCCTGAAGAACAGCCCCGCCCACACCAAACAGGATATCTCGTGCGTCACGATCGACCAGGACGTCCTCGTATTCAAGGTCGTGAAGACGGACGGCAGCGAAGTGATCTCGGGCTTCCGCAGACAGGTACGCGAATACGTTGAAGCAGTTATCGCGAAAACCCGCTCGACCAGGAACCCAAGCCGGTTCTCCGTGTTTGCAGGGCCTCGCGTCCGCGGGTTCCTCAATTACTCGCCCGCCTACGAGCAGGTCCGGTGGTTGCTCGGCGCCGTCGCTCCGGCGCACGCTAAAATCGTCTTCTTCGACGACCACGTCGAAGATTACCTTCTGGCGAAAATCCCGCGGCTTGAGCTTCACGAGGTGTTCGCCGGAACGCTCGAACTCTTCAAATCGGCCCGAAACGAGCAATTGCTGGAGACCATCCGGGTCATCTTCGCGGAGGACCGGAACCTGCAGCGGGCCGCGAGCCGGCTCGGGGTGCACAGGAACACGGTGTACCAGCGGCTGCAGAAAGTGAAGGACCTGCTGGGTGTCGACCCCATCGAGAGCGC
>JANYIU010000036.1 GCA_025361955.1 Holophagaceae bacterium | reverse complement strand
CCGGTCTTTTCCACCACCGCGTCCACAATCTCCGCCCCACCCCGACGGATGAGGTAGTGAGCGGTCTCTTCGGGCACGCGCCAGGATAGGTATTTTTCGATGCGGTCCCAGGGCGCGGGCCGCAGCCGGGATCTTGCTTCCTCCACGCGCTCCTTGGTGACTCGAGTCGGAGGCGAATCGGTATCGGGATACATGCGGTCGGGACCTGGCAGGATCCGCTCAAACGTGGTGAAACCACCCACCAGGGCCTGGCGCGTCTCCTTGGGCACACCCACGGTGGCGTCACAGAAGCGCAGCCGGATTTCCTCAGCGGCCGTGCGGCAGTCATCTTCGGGCCCAAAGATGAGGAAGAAGTCGTCGTTTTCAGCCGGGCGAACCCGCTTGCGCAAGCGCTCAAGGAGGCGGTGCCGGTTGGGGAACTCGGGCATCTGGGTGCTGGCGAGCACGATGGGCGCTTCGTCCAGGCAAGCGATGACCCGCACGCGGCCACGCAGTTCATCAAGGAAGGTCGTATCAGGCTGGGTGGGATGCTCGGCGATGCCTGCCACCCCCTCGATCTTCACGGCGTAGACCTTACCGCCGGCTTTAAGGGCCCTCTGGGTGAAGCCCAGATCCACGTCCGCGAACACATCGCTGACATCGAAGCGGCTCATTTTGATGCAGGAGGGCTGAAGGAGGCCCCGACGCTGCAGCTCCTCGCGGATCTTCAGGAGGTTGCACTGACGGAGGCCCTCGTTATGCACCAGCTTCACAGCGAACCCGGCCCGAGGCACGCCCTTGATCTCACAGCGCTCCCCGCCGCGCACGCTCACGTTGACATCCTGGCGACTGGCACCGATGCCCGTACGGACCCGGCCCGTGCTGCGCGCCACCATGCCGCAGAGCAGGATCGCGTCCCGGACCTCCTGGGGGGTTACCAGTTCAGGGCCCGTGACAGTCTCCGTCAGAGGCATCCCCAGCCGGTCCGTGCGCCAGATGATCTGATGACCCTTGTCCTTCACTTCGCGACAGGAGTCCTCCTCGATGCTGACATGGGTGATGGTGAGCCGCCGCCCCTTGAAGGGCAGCCAGCCGTTGACACCGACGATGGCCGTGCGCTGAAAGCCGGTGGGAATGGAGCCATCCAAGTACTGCTTACGGGCGATGTGGACTTCGTCGATGATGTCCAGGCTCATGGTGAGACAGAGTTCGATGGCGACATCGATGGCCTCCTGGTTGACCAGGAAGGGCGGCGTATCGTCCATCTCGTAGGTGCAGACGTTCAGGTGGTTCAGGAGGTAGACGATCTCCTTCTTGGTCTTGAACTCCATGAGGGCCGTGCCGTCGTACTCGCCCAGTTCGGAGAGGGTAGGGCGCATGTGGCGCAGCACCTCGCCGTCGTGGGTCTCGGTATAGAGCCCCGCCGGGCAGCGGCAGAAGAGCTTCTCCTTGGTGAGGAGCTGTTGATGCACCTCCAGTCCGGAGATCAAGCCCACCGCCTGGTAATCCAGCTTATCGAGCATGCCACCCCCTGTTTGGACTGAGTCTGCCTTTAGAAAAAAAAGAAGGCCCAAGGACTTCGGGCCTTCTCATTGGTTGGGGAGGAAGGATTTGAACCCTCACCTGACGGAATCAGAATCCGTTGTCCTACCGTTAGACCACTCCCCAAGGGTTGTGCCGAAAGAAAGAACCTGAGTGCGCCAGAACAACAAGGGGATCCTATCCGAATTGGATGAGCCAGCATGATATATCACCTCCATGCCTGATATATCGCCCCGGTGCCTCTCTGCGTCGTCCTTGCCCAGGCCCAGGAAAACCGCTGTAATGAAAGACCAGATGGAACCCCGGGTGCCTCCCTTCAGCACGACGCAGAACCGCTCCCTCCGGGAAGAGGTCTACGACTACTTGCGCAACGAAATGAACCGGGGCGGACTCCAGCCAGGTTCCTTCCTGGATCTGGATCACCTCGCGAAACGGATCGGCGTGAGCCGGACGCCCCTCCGGGAAGCCCTCCTTCACTTGGAGACCCAAGGGTTCGTGACCGTGCTTCCTCGCAGGGGTTTCCGGCTAAACCCCTTGTCACTGGAAGACATCCGCAATTATTTCGAAATCATCGGGGCCCTGGAATCCGCCACGATGCTGAGCGTGGGGAGGAACCTTGTCCCGGCGGACATCGCCAACATGCGGCAGCTGAACCTGGCCATGGCAGACGCCGTCGCGGCCAACGATTTCACCCGCTATTACGAACTGAACCTGGCCTTCCATGAGGTCTATCTCGGCCGGAGCAGCAACCAGCAACTGCTGGACATGATCCGCTCCCTGAAGCAGCGTCTCTATGACTGGCCGCGCCGCGAGGGCTTCGTGAAGGCCTGGGAGGAGGAGTCCATCCAGGTCGAGCACGAACGCCTGCTGCAGTTCCTGGAGCAGGGCGCCATCGAAGATGCAGCCGCCTATCTCCAGCACGTCCACTGGTCCTTCCAACTCCAGGAGCCCTACCTCCACGCCTACTTCTTCGCCAGCCAAGGCTCGGATTCGAGCGTCGGCTGACAGCGGGTTCGCAGGCTCCTAGACGGCTTCGACGATGCCGACCAGGAGCTTCCAGAAATTGGCCACGGAGGCGACGCTCACGTGTTCGTTTGGCGTGTGCACCTCCCACATGTTGGGCCCGAAGGAGACCATCTCCAGATCGGGATATTTCTCGCCGATGAGGCCACACTCCAGTCCGGCATGGATCGCTGAGACCCCCATGGGCTTCCCGAAGAGACCCTCGTGCACCTGGCCCACAAGCTTCACCAGGGTCGCGGCGGGTTCCGGTTTCCAGCCGGAATAGAAACTGTCGATCACCGACTGGAACCCGGCCAGCGCGCACACGGCAGAGATGCGTTCGGCCAGGGCAACCTTCGATGCGTCGATGGAACTGCGCGTGAGCAGGATGACCTCGACGGTGTCATCCCCCGTCTGCACCACACCCAGATTGGTGGAGGTCTGGGTAAGCCCAGGGATATCTGGGCTCATGGCTTCCACGCCATGGGGCAGACCCAGCAGCAGGCCGAGGAGATTGATCGCGTCCTGCGCGGAAAGGACCCGTGTGGCCGAGGAGATCTCCAGGCTCATGGTGAGCCCGGGGTCGATGGCTCCGAGGGCGGATTGCCAGTGCGCCTCTTGCCTGCACAACTCATCCCTGAAGGCGTTTTCCTGGGCTGGGTCCATGCAGAAGACCGCAAAGGCTTCCCTGGGGATCGCGTTGCGCTTGTTGCCTCCCATGACGCTCGCCAGTTCCAGGCCATAGCGAGGCCGCATGGAATTAAGCACCTGCGCCAGTAGACGAATGGCGTTCCCCCGGCCCGTGTGGATTTCGGTGCCAGAATGGCCGCCCTTCAACCCCGAGACTTTCAAGCGATAGGCCTTCTTCCCCTCGCTGGGAGCCGCGAAGATCACCCGGCGGGTGGCGCGGGTATCCAGTCCTCCCGCACAGCCAATGGTCAGGCAGCCTTCCTCTTCGCTATCCAGGTTGAGCAGGTACTTGGCCTGCAGCCAGGCGGGCGCGAGGTTACTCGCGCCAGTGAGCCCCGTCTCTTCATCGATGGTGATCAGCACTTCGAGGGGTCCATGGGCGATAGCCTTACTCGCTAGCAAGGCCAACCCCGCGCAGACGCCGATGCCATTGTCGGCGCCGAGGGTCGTGCCGGAGGCCCGCAGCAGGTCGCCTTCCAGGACAAGCTGCAGAGGGTCTTTGAGAAAGTCGTGGGATGTGCCCTCATTCTTTTCGCAGACCATGTCCACGTGCGCCTGCAGGGCCACCGTGGGCCGGTTCTCCCGGCCTAGGGAAGCCTGCTTCCGCAGGAGCACATTGCCGATGGCATCCCTTTCCACCTGACAACCCAACGCCTTTCCTTGCTCCGCCACCCAGTCGGCCGCCGCGGCCTCGGCCTTGGACCCCCGGGGGATCCTCGAAAGTTCCAGGAAGTAGGTCCAGAGTGCTCGGGTATCAGGGTTCTGCAGAAGGGAATCCATCATTCGCCTCTTGGGGAAAGTATCGGTTTAGCCGCTATCCGTTATCACCACGGCACTCCCGGGCGATCCAAGGAGGCTAACAACACTGGAAAGCTTGGAATGATCAGAAATGAACTTCCTCCCTGTCCAGGCTGAATATTAAGTATTTGAATTCATTGTTTTTATATATATTCAAAAATACAATAAACCGCACTTTACCCTTTTTTTTACTAATGCTGCGACTTCAAGCACATTTTTGATTTTGTTTCCGGAACAGGATCTCTGGCTACCCTGGGGACGGCGCAAGGGCCAGTTTGGAACGCGGCCTGAGGGCGGCTGGGCGCGCCAGGAGAGCCTTGCCAAGCCTTACTGGCGACGCTGGGAACCCACGGAAGTCATGGTCCGCCCGGTGCGTTGGATGGAGAAGGATCATGGCCGGACGAGCCAGTGGTTCGAGCTTCGCGAAGACCAGGGGATCCTCTGCCTCCGCCTGGATGGCGCCCCCGGGACACCCCTGTACGTGGTCACCAACCCGGTCACGGGTGAATACCTCGCCGAGATCCACGACCGCATTCCAGTGATCGTCGGCTAGAACTCTTTTTTCCGGCCCGTTCCTGGGTCATGCTGAAAGAATGATCCCACTTCTGTGCGTCCCAGCCCAGGTCCAAGAGGCCCCTGCCTTGCCGCCCGGATTCGTCCTCCCGGAAGGCCTCAGGGTGAAACCTGACACCCTCAAGGTCAGCGCGTACGACCTGGAGACCTTCGAGGTCAAACCCAGCTCGAATCAGGCGCCCGTGCGCCTCCCGATCAAGGGCAAGACTTGGCGGTTCGTCCTGGAATCGGCGGGTGTCCGGGCAGGCATTTACTCCCTCCAGCAGAGCCTGAAACCCGCCCTAGCGGCCGGCGGCTGGGTCTGGCAGTGGGAACAGCGGGGCGTGGCCCGCCGGAACCTGGGGGACCAGGAATTCTGGATCAAGTTGAGCCCCTCGGGCAGTGCCGCGCTGCAGGTGGCCCTGGTCCAGCCAGGTCTGCCCCGAAGCCTTACCCTGACTCGGCCCGGAACGACACCCGAAAACCCAAAGCCTGACAAGGACTTCCCCTACCTGACCCCCTGGCCCGGGGCAGAACTGGTGACCACTGCACCCAGTAAGGCTCCCGTAGTCGCCAGCTTAGGGGAAGGCCGCCAGGGGTTCGTGTTCGTAAATTGGATCGAGAAGCAATACGCCATCCCAGATCCGCCCTCGCCCTACGAATTCGTGACCACCTACCGCCAGGCCCTGGAAACCGCAGGCTGGGAGATCGAAGGGGATTTCCATGGCAGCCTGGTGCAAGTTCAGGCCAGCTACCTCCAGAATGGCCGGGACATCCGTTTGATCCTGCGCCTGGTGGGGGATGCCATGGCCGTCTCCGTGGCCGATGTGGGGGCCCAGAGACCGAAGTAGAAGGTCTTATCAGGGGCCGCCGATACTCGCCTGCTCAATCCAGCTTCTCTGCCCTGCATAGGAGCTTTTTGTCGTTGCAGACTCGGCCGCACTTCGTGCAGAGATGGGTGGCGCTCACCACCAATCTCTTGTAGTCCTTCAGAGCCTCTTCGAGATCATCGTCCTTCACCCATTTGCAGAGTTTTTTTTCTTTCAGTTTGCCCATGTTTCCAGAGTGCTCTAGGTTGGTTCTTTGGTTCCTGCGCAGGAGAACCTGGTTCCTCAGGCAGGAAAATCACCTCCTCTGCCTGCGGGCTCCAGGTTCCCCGGTCAATGCTTTATGCCTTGGCCGCACCCGCTCCCGGTTCGGCGACTGTATTGAAGGCCTGAAGCGCGAGATAGCTGGGACCATACTTCTCGATCTTCTCCAGCTGTTTCTCGTACTGATCGAAGTGCCGCTCCTCGTCCGCAGTGAGCAACTCAAAGACCTGCTTCGTCACGGCATCCGCGTTGTTGGCACAGTCGATGGCGGCCTTGTTGTAGTCGGTCTGGCTCCCGTCTTCCATGAGCATGGCCTTCTTCAGCATGGCCACGGGCTCGGTGATTTTTTCGACGGGACCCGCAGCCTTCACTTCGACCTCCCCCTTCAGGAAGAGGATGCGGTCCGCCAGCTTTTCGATGTGCATCATCTCCTCGATGGCCGTCCGCTTGAACAGCAGAGAGAGTGGGCCGAAGCCCTGGTCGTCGAGATGGAAGTGAAAGTACATGTATTGGTGAACAGCCTGTAGCTCATCGGCGACAGACGCGTTGAGAAGAGCGATACTCTTGCTGCGATCCATATTTCCCCCTTGGATGATCAGAGTCTAACCGACTCGGTGAATGGTTCGAGAAATGGAATATATCCTAAGCAAGGTAGGCTCATTTCGCGGCGACCCTGCAGCCTAGATTTCACCAAGCTCAAGTTCTCCTCCGGACCATGGCAATGAGGCTCCCAGCGAGGGTGGCATTTCGTGGTCAAACAAAACCCCCAGCCAATTGGCTTCACTCAAGGCTGGCCAGGAATCGTTTGAATGGCGCCTGTCGACTCTAGAGGCCAGAGAGCAGGATTCTCCAAGGCCGCCAGTAACAGCCGGATGTTGTCCTCCAAACGCTCAGGATCTCTCCCGCTGAGTAACGCCGCAACCTGCAAAAGGTGCAATTTCTCGGAACGGTCCACGGTGATCCCCTCAGTGGATGCCATTGGCCCATCAACCACTTGGACCTTCGACATCTGCTTAAGCATGGCAGTGTTTTCGCCCCCTGATGAGCCCAGCCATTTACATTCCCCTACCTCAGCCCTTCCGTTGGTCAATTCACGCTGGCTTGCCCTGCATTCTGCGCCGGATGCACCCAGGAACAACCTGGGCAGCGGAAGGCGTCTGAACCGCCTAGGTAAACGCATCCCAGATCAGAAACCCCAATTCACAAACGTGGCGGTGCCAGCGCGGACGGTAGCGTTTTTTCCAGCCGTTTTGCCTTCCGAGAACGGGTGAGCGCCAGGCATAAAACAGCGATCACAAGGCCTACGGAGCCTAGAAACATGAGCACCAGGATTTCCATGATTCCGAATTGTTGCAAATGGACCTCCCTTTGGAAATGAGCTTGAATCAGCGAGTCGGATCTGCCGTGGATCCAAGAATTCAAATACTACTCTGCAACGATGCAGGATAGGCATGCATCACTATGAAACTCACTTCAAAGGGCATCCCTCTGGCCCGATTTAAGGGAATCAACTTGAGCATTACAAGAACCCAGGCACCTGAAGGCCTCCGGAAGTGCGAGGCGGAAGGTGGCCTAGATTCCTGTTGTGGCGAGAGTGAGGTGATCACCGGATTGAAGCTGAATTGAACGCCGAAGTAGGTCCCAATCCGGCTTAGACCCCTGGTCCGTCAATCTCCGCGTAAAGCGGATGGCTCAGGTAGCGTTCGCCGGTGTCGCAGAGCACTGCCACCACGGTCTTGCCCTTGCCCAGTTCCACGGCCACCTTGATGGCAGCATGGACGATGGCCCCCGTGGAGATGCCCGAGAATAGAGCCTCTTCGCGCGTTAGGCGGCGAGCCATGACGATGGCGTCGTCGTAGGAAACGTCTTCCACGCGCTGGTATGACTTGCGATTGAGGATCGCCGGAATGAAGTTGGCACCGATGCCCTGGATCTTGTTGGGTCCCGCGGTGCCTTTGGTGAGCAGCGGCGAGGACTCTG
>JANYIU010000033.1 GCA_025361955.1 Holophagaceae bacterium | reverse complement strand
TGCCGAAAGACTGGCTACACGAGCACGATCTCATCGCAGTCCTCAGTCAGCTTCAAGCCTCCCTCCGAGGTGACCTGGAAGGTGTTTTCGATGCCGACCATACCGATGCCTGCCAGCCCTTTTTTGGGCTCGATGGCGAGGATCATGTTCGCCTCCAGCGGTTCGTCGGACTTCCGCGCGATCACGGGGTACTCGTTGATCACCATGCCGACGCCATGGCCCAGGAACTTGACCTGGTTGGAACCGAAACCCATGAAATCGTCGCTGAAGGAATGAGGGGAGATTACCTCAGCGAAGACCTGTTCGTAGATCTTTGCGGGGATGGCGCCGGGTTTGAGCCGCTGCTGGACGGCCCGCTGGACCTGCAGGCAGACTTGGTGAGCCTCCAGCACCGAACTTTCGGGCTTGCCCAGCGAGAAGATCCGCGTCTTGTCGACGTAGTACTCGTCATAGGGAAAGAGCATATCGATCAAGACCAGATCGCCCCGTTCCAGTTTACGATCACTGCCGCCACTCGGGCAGGCCGGCGACTGCCCGGGCATCCCATCTGGCCCGTCAAAGGAGGAAGGATGATTGGCACTGTCACCGAAACAGACCCCGCCCATGAAACACTCGCCACTGTTGAAGGCCAGCCGCGTCGTGCAGTTCCTCCCCAAAAGGGCGGTCTCGTGGAAGAGCCTCAGAACCAGCTCCCACTCCGAGATGCCCGGGACCAGGAGTTCCGGGATCATGGCGATCACCTTCCGCCCGACCTCCGCCGCCTGCTTCAGCTTGCCGATCTCGTAAGCAGACTTGACCGCCCGGAACTGCCGCAGTTCGTGGCCGATATCCGCGAACTTCGCGTTGACGAAATTCTTCTTCAGCAGCTTGAAGTAGCTGAGGGTGGTCGCATGCTCGTCAATGCCCAGCATGCTGAAGGGGAGGGATCGCTTCTGGAGTAGGGTCACGATTTCCTTGAAGGAACTGAAGGCGATGACATTCCGAATGGGCGATTCACGGCGCGTCCGGTCAAAGCTGCGACGCACGAAGAGGGTCGGCTCTCCCTCAGCGGGGACGAATAGTACGCCGTTGGGCATGGAACCCGTGTAGTAGAGGAGTTCCACCGGCTCGAATACCAGGGCACCATGCAGCGAAATATCCAGCATCCGCACCTGCAGGCGGTTCAGGCGGTCGTTGATCTCGGCTTCAGGAATGAACGAGGAATCAGTGGGTAGTGTGTAATCGAAAGCCAAGGCAATGCTCCTTGCTGATCGTTCAATTGGATCACGGGATGCGGCCCTGAACAACCGGCACGGGAGTAAACTGTCGGTGTAGAGCGAGGAGATGTCATGAACGTTCCGAATGCAAACCAGGCAGTCCTGCTCCTCGTCGATATCCAGAACGACTACTTTCCGGGCGGTGCCTACGAAGTGCCCGGCAGCTCAGCCGCAGCAACCGCAGCGGCCTCCCTGCTCGCTAAATTTCGGCAGCAGCGGGATCCCGTGGTCCATGTCCGCCACATCGCCGAGAAGCCAGGCTCCACTTTCTTTCTGCCAAACACACCCGGATCGGAGCTCCATGCTTGCGTCCAACCAAGGCCGGAAGAGCCTGTGATCATCAAGCACTACCCTAATTCCTTCCGGGCAACGAACCTGCTCGAAGTGTTGCGCGAACTGGGTGCGAAGCAGCTTGTCATCACCGGCATGATGACCCACATGTGCATTGATGCGACGACCCGCGCGGCCTGCGATCTGGGTTTCGAATGCACGGTGGTGGCCGACGCCTGTGCCACGCCCGGGCAGGCCCATGATGGCGTCAAGGTTCCCGCGGAGCAGGTCCAGGCAGCGTTTCTGTCCGCACTTTCCGGCTCCTACGCGAAGGTCGTCAAGGCCGCCGACCTGCTTTGATCACTGCACCACCCGCCTCATGGCGGCGATGAAGCGATCCACTTCCTCCTCGCTGTTGTAGGGCGATAGACCGGCCCGTACCCAGGCGCCAGTGGGGTTGATACCGAGCTTTTCCGCGAGGGTCCAGGCGTAGAAGTTGCCGTCAGCGATGAAGACCGAGGAAGCGTCGACGACGCGCCTGCAGACTTCCGCTGGGGCCATGCCCTTGACGGTCAGGGCCACCGTGGGTGTCTTGCGGATGTCAGAGGGTGCCTGGTAGAGCTTGACCCTGGGCATAGCCGCGAGCGACGCACGGAGCTTGTCCGCCAACCTGGTTTCGTGCTCCTCCAACCGTTCGTAACCGGAGATGATCCGCTCCCGGCGCGTCGCTCCCGCACCCAGGGCCGCGATGAACTCGACTGCAGGCCGGATGCCCGCGATGCCTTCGTGGTTCAAGGTACCTGTCTCCAGCTTGTCCGGAGCGTGGGCAGGCGCGGGCACGAGTTTGTAGACGTCCAGTTGCTCGAACAACTCGGAACGGATTGCCACGATGCCGATGTGCGGCCCGAAGAACTTGTAAGCCGAACACGTCAGGATGTCCGCACCGAGGGCCTGGAAATCCACAGAGACGTGAGCTACTGCCTGGACGGCATCCACGGCCACCAAGGCGCCGACCTGCCTGGCTCGGGCCGAGACCTTGGCCACATCGCTGATGGTGCCCACAGCGTTGGAGGCCAGCCCCACTGCAACGAGTTTCGTCTTCTCATTGATGATGGAATCCAGCTCGGAAAGATCCAAGGTGAAGGATTCGGTGTCCACCTTGAGCCAGCGCACGGTCACGCCTTGATCCTTGGCGAGGGTGATCCAGGGATCCACATTGCCGCGATGATCCAGCTCCGTCACGACGATCTCATCACCAGGTTTCCAGTCCCGGCCCAGGGCTCTCGCCACATGGAAGAGGAGGGTCGTGGCGTTCGCGCCGAAAGCGATTTCGCTGGGGTCGACGTTCAACAAATCGGCCATGGCCTGCTTCGCATCGTGAATGTGGGCCTCGGTTTCGAGGCTCGAGGGGAACGGGCCATGCAGGTTTGCGCCGCCCTTTCTCATGTAGTCCGCCATGGCCTCGATGCAGGTGGCCACGACCTGGGAGCCGCCAGGTCCATCGAAATAGGCCACCGGCTTCCCGTTGTGGGTCCGCCGGAGGGCCGGGAACTGCTGACGGACCAGCTCGATGGGATAGGGGACGTGGGTCATGGGATTCTCCGAAATGGCTTAACCAACAGTCTGCGCGGGAGATGACCTCAGATGGTGAGGAAGCCCCTAGGGATAGCAATAGATTCGGCGGAGACGCACACCAGAAACCGCAGATCTTGCGGGTCGCGCTTAGCTGCTGTGTCCAATCTCCGCCGAAAAAAAACAATTGAAACCGCGAATGACACGAATAGCGCTTCGCGCTTACGCGAACAAAAGCTGACCAGGAGCTAATCTTGTAACGCTGAATTCGCGTTCATTAGCGAAATTCGCGGTTTCTTATTTTCAATCACAGAACCGTAGCTTAGATCAGCCGCCGCAGGGGATATCCCGAAAAGGCCTTGACCCGGTCCAGGATCGGAATGGTGGCGATCTTGGAGACGCCCAACCCGCCCGCGAGGAGGGTGTCGGCGATCTGCCGGAGCTGGGGCATGTCCTGTGCGACGACCTGCAGCAGATAGTCGAATTGGCCGCTCACCCGGTGGCAGGAGACCATGTGCGGGTGTTCCTCCACGGCGGTCAGGAATCGCGCCATCTCGCTGCTGTTGTGGTTCTCGAGGGTCACTTCGATGAAGGCCTCGAGGATCCGATCCAGCTTCTCGAGGTCCAGATCCGCCAAGTAGCGATGGATGATCCCGTCGGCTTCCAGCCTTCGGACCCGCACCAAGCATGCGCTGGGCGACAGGGCCACTTTCTCCGCCAACTCCTGATTGGTGATCCGCGCATGGCACTGCAGCTCTTCGAGAATCCGCAGATTGATGGGATCGAGCTTCACGCCGGTCATAGGCTTTCCCCTGGCTCCTACTCTACGAGGAATGGCCTGGAATCCGCCCAAACTCCGTGGAGCACTCCTCCTGCGCAATGACAAATTCTTATCCGTTCATTCTTCACTCCCGAGCACCGCTCCCAGCCGGTAAAATCCAGAGCATGATCAAGACTCAGGATCTTCACGTCAGAGGGTTCACCCGGCTATCGGCGCCCCGGTCGCTAAAGCAGGAGCTGCCCATCACCGAAACCTCCAGCGAGCGGGTGGCCCGGAGTCGCGAGGCGGTTACCCGGATTCTCCGGCAGGAAGACCCGCGCTTATTGCTGGTCGTGGGCCCATGCTCCATCCACGACATCGAGGGGGCCCTGGAATACGCCCAGAAGCTCAGTCTCCTCCGGCAAGAGTTGGCCGATCGGATGGAGATCGTGATGCGCGTCTATTTCGAGAAACCGCGCACCACCCTTGGTTGGAAGGGTCTCATCAACGATCCCCAAATGGATGGCACGCACGATATCGACACGGGTCTGAAACAGGCGCGCCGTCTGCTCCTGGCGATCACGGATATGGATCTGCCCACCGCCACGGAGTTCCTGGATCCCATCGTGCCGCAGTACCTCGATGATCTGGTCACCTGGGCCGCCATCGGCGCACGCACCACGGAATCCCAGACCCACCGCGAACTGGCGAGCGGCCTTTCCATGCCAGTGGGCTACAAGAACGCCACCGACGGCTCCCTGCAAGTGGCCTTGGACGCCATGCAATCGGCGCGAGCCCCGCACAGCTTCCTGGGCATCGACGAGGACGGTTTCACGAGCATCGTCCGCACCACCGGCAACCCCGATGGCCACATCGTGCTGCGCGGGGGACGCGCCAAGACGAACTTCGATGCCGAGAGCATCCGCACAGCGGAAAGCAAGCTCAGGCAAGCGAAGCTTCCGGCCGTGATGATGGTGGATTGCAGCCACGCCAATTCCGGTAAACAGCCCGCCCGCCAGGAAGACGTTCTGCGGAGCATCATCAAGCAACGGATGGGTGGCACCCGCTCCCTCATCGGCGCCATGCTCGAAAGCTACTTGGAGGAAGGCAGCCAGCCCATCCCCAGCGATCTGTCGAAGTTGCGCTACGGCGTCTCCATCACCGACGCGTGCATCTCGTGGGAGACCACGGAACGCCTCCTGCGCTGGAGCTACGAAGCCCTGGCGTCTCCCGCTTTATCCCCAGCCTCAATAGGCTAGCGCCTTCCCTTCGCGGCGATAGTCGCTGACGGCACAATACTGATCGCCCTTCCGGAAGACCCCTTGCACATCAGCGATGAGTTCGTGCTTGTCCTTGAGGGTGTAGCCCATCCCGGCCAGGGCAGTGAGCAGTTCGGGCTGATCAAATCCAGGTTCGTGGGAAAGCGCATCGGGCCAGCCCTGATGGTGCAGACGGCTAGCGCGGAACAGAGGTTCCGGCTCCACGCCATGCACGAGGGTGGCCAGGAGGAAGTTCGCCAGGGTCGTCGGAATCGTGGGTCCCCCTGGCGTTCCCAGCACCATCTCCACGGCAGCGCCCGCCGTCACGAGCACCGGAGCCATGCTGCTGGCAGGCCGCTGCCCGGGTGCGAAGAGATTCGGCTCGCTACCCATGACCCCGAAGTAGTTCTCCATCCCTTCGACGAAGGAGAAGGAATCAATGCTGCCATTGAGCAGGAAACCTGCTCCTGACACGGTCCATTTCGAACCATAGCGAAGGTTCATGGTATAGGAATTGGAGACCGCGTTGCCCTCGGCATCAATGATTGAGAAATGAGTGGTGTTCTTGCCCGAAACCTTGGGCTCCCGGAGGCGTCCGGCCAAGGCATCCGTGGGCGTATCCCGGGCGGGATCGATGCACCCGAACAGCCGGGTCGCATGCTCCCGGGTGAGCAGCTGTTGGTAGGCGGAACAAGTCCCAAGTGGAATATCGCCCAGGTAATCCATGCGGTCGATGAAGGCCATCTTGGAGGCCTGGGCCAGATAATGGTGGTATTCGGGACTGCCGTAGCTCCACCGGCGAAATGCCTCTCGATCCAGGATGCTCAGGATTTCCAGCAGCATGGCCCCGCCCCCTTCGGGTGGCACAGTCCAGACCTGCTTGCCCGCGATTTCCGCGTGAATGGGCTCGACCTCGCGGACGCCGTACTCCGCCAGATCTTCCGCTGCCATGAAGCCGCCGTTGGCGCTCAGATCGGCGACGATCTGCTCGGCGATCCGGCCGCGGTAGAAGGCCCGTTCACCCTCTTGGGCCAGGAGGGTGAGGGTCTTCGCGAGGAGCGGATTCGGTAGGTTATCGCCCGCCTTGAAGCGCTCCTCGCGGACGTAGATCCGCTTGGATTCAGGCGACACCGTGAGTTTGGGCGCGAGGCGATTGAGACAGTCCGCTTCGTACTGGGTGATGCAGGCCCCCTCCTCGGCCCGCTGAGCGATGGCCAGCAGCAGATCCTTGGCCTTCAGTCGGCCGTAGCGCTTCTGGAGCTCGAAGAAGGCCTTGACGGTACCTGGCACGCAGACAGAGGCGGGCCCAAAAGCCGTCTTGTTGGGATCCGGCGAGCCATCTGGCAAAAGGAAGTCTTCTCGCGTGGCACCCATGGGTGCCTGCTCGCGGTAGTTGAAGACCTTGGGCTGCGACCCCTTTTCCCTGAACAGAAGGTAGCCCCCCCCGCCGAGATTACCCGCCTGGGGATGGTAGATGCAGAGGGAAAAGGCCGTGGCGAAGGCCGCGTCGAAGGCGTTGCCGCCGTCCTGGAGCACCTGGATGGCCAGTTCCGAGGCCTGCCGGGAAGCGGAGGCGATGGCCCCTTTGCCCTGCGCCATGGAGACCTGTCCCGGCGCCCTGGCGGTCATGGTAACTCTGAAGTCGCGGTAATCGTTCGTCACCCTGAGTCCTTTCGCGAGCACCCCTCAGTGCAGAACCGACTATTTCGCCAGGGCCCCGCGCACTACCTCTTGCGCGTGCTCCAGCCAGGCCTGCCGCTCCTCGACACTGCTGTTGGCCACCACGCTATAGGTGTGGTGGATGAAATTCGGGACGCCGCAATAGTGGAAAATGCACTTGCCCCAGAGGCTGTCCAGGGGATCGCCAAAGACCGCCAACTCGCGCTCCATGGGCGTCTCCGACGTGTTCAGCACGATGGCCGTGCGCGCCTTGAGCAGACCCCGGGGAATCCCCGTGCCCGCGTCGCCCTCGCTGAAGCGGTAGGCGACATCGGCCCGCAGGACCCGGTCCACCCAGCCCTTCAGGATCGCCGGGGGCTGTCCCCACCAATTGGGATGCACGACGATGAAGGCGTCGGCGTCCGCCGCCTCCTTGCAGTGGTCCTCCACCTGCACGCTGCCCGACCGGCGTTCCCGGAGTTCCTGCTCGTCCATGACGGGGTTGAAGGCCTCCAGGTAGAGATCATGGAAGCGGACCTCGTGCCCAAGGCTCCGGCAGGCGCTGGCCGCGGTCAGGGCGAGGGCGTGGCAGAAACTCCTGGGCTTGGGGTTGGCCACGATGAGCGAGACGAACATGCTGTGCCTCCGCGAGGGGTTCCCTCAAGAGGCATGATACCTGGGAGCCGTGACTGCGGCTCAGGTAGGGATCCTCCAGGCCTCGCACACCCGTCGGCTCCAATGGTGCCCCCAGGCTCGCTGCCAGACAAAGCTGTTTTCCTGGAGCTTGGATTCCAGCAGGCGCTGCCGGAGATCGCGGCTCACCGCTTCGCCACGGGGTCCCAGGGCCGCCTCCGCCAGCTTCACCAACTCGCTCAGGGCTTTCCGTTCCGCATCGAAGTGATCCAGGAACCCTGGAGCATCCGGCACGGGCGCCGTGGCCTGGAGGCGCCGCCAGGACTCGAATGCCGCGCGCGCCCGCGGGTCTGAACGCAAGGGCTCCAAGACCTGCTCCCAGCCCTCGATGCGGGGCGCCTCGACCTCCGATCGGCGCAGGGCTTCCCTCAGCTTCATGACCTTCGCCACATCCTTGGCGAGATGCGCGAGAGCCACGAAGGTCCTAGGTTTGGCGCGCTTCGCGCGACGCTCGAAATAGCTCTCCATGGCGTTCACGATCGCGTCGGCCGCAACGCTCTGGCCATTCCATTCCATGAGCTGGAGGAAGTCCTCCCGGCTCAGGAAGGCGGACCTCCCATGCAGGTGATAGGCCCATTCGGCCTCGATCCAGTCCAGTTCTTCCCGCGTGTAGGTCATCACCTGGAATTCTAGCGTGTAGACTGAGAGCCTATGCGTGAACAGATTCGATACAAGAGCCGCCGGGAGATTGAGAAGCTCCGGGAGGCGGGTCGTCTGGCGGCCAACGCGCTCCGGGTCGCAGCACGCGCAGCCAAACCCGGCGTGACCCTGCTGGAACTGGACAAGCTGGCGGAAATGTACATTCGCAAGAACGGGGGCAGCCCGAACTTCAAGGGCTACCATGGTTTCCCTGGAACCCTCTGTACCTCCGTCAACGATCTGGTAGTACATGGCATTCCCAGTAGCTATGTGTTGCAGGAGGGCGACATCATCGCCATTGACTGCGGCGCGAAACTGGACGGGTTCCACGGCGACACCTGCCTGACCGTGGGGGTTGGCCAAATCAGTGAGCAGGCCCGGACCTTGCTCACGACCTGCCAGTTGGCCATGTTCCTGGGCATCGAGTACTGCCGCGTGGGCTACCGGCTGGGCGATATGTCCTCGGCAGTGCAGCGCTTCGCCGAGGAGCGGGGCTATTCAGTGGTCCGTGAATACATCGGGCACGGCCTCGGGCGGGACCTCCACGAGGACCCCCAGGTGGTGTTTGCCGACCAGCGCCCTGGCACGGGCTTCCGCATGGAAGTCGGCATGACCCTCACCATCGAGCCGATCCTGAACATCGGCTCCCACAAGTGCCTGGTGGAGCCCGATGGCTGGACCGTGCGCACCGCCGACGGCCGGCTCAGCGCCCAGTTCGAACACGCCGTCGCCATCACCAAAGATGGTCCCGACATCCTGAGCTATCCTGATCCCGAGTTTGAACTGGAAGACGGCCTGTAGGCCATGCTCCAACGCATCCTCGCCCCCGCCAAGTTCAACCGGTTCCTCGCCGTGCTTGGCAGGCGCGCAGACGGGTTCCATGACTTGGAGCTGGTGACCACCGTCCTGGACGGCCTGCCGGGACTGACGGATATGCTGGAGGGGGAGTCCGCGGATACCCTCAGTCTGGAACTTTCCGGTCCCAGCGCCGAGGGGCTCACCGGGGATGAGAGCAATCTGGTCCTGCGGGCCTGGAGGCTGCTGGAGCGGGAGGCTGGACAGCCCCTGCCCGCCAGGCTGCGTTTGGAAAAGCGCATCCCCCACGGCGCCGGGCTTGGGGGAGGCAGCAGCGACGCTGCGGCGGCGCTCCAGCTCGGTAACGCCCTCTTCAACCTGGGATTGCCCACCGACACGCTGTTGCGCCTGGCGGCGGTCCTGGGCAGCGACGTTCCCCTTTTCATTCTCGGAGGCACCTCACTGGGTCTGGGCCGGGGCGAGCGGGTCTATCCCTTGCGGTCCATTGCCCTGGAACCTATGCTGCTGGTGCATCCTGGACTCTATATCGCCACCTCTGCCGTGTTCCGGGCCATCGCCAGCGTGGGCTATCCCTTCCCGGAACCATGCCCGAGCTTGCCCGAAGGCGCCGCGCCGCCCTGGCGCAACGATCTTACCGGCGCCGCCATCTGGATCTGCCCGGCCCTGGCGGATGTCCGCGCCGCGCTGATCGAGACCGGCGGGGAGCCTCTTCTGTGTGGTTCCGGGAGCTGCTGGGCGGCGAGGTTTCCCACGCCCAGACAGCGGGACCGGGCGCTGCAGGAACTGACCGGAACCCACCCCGATTGGGACGCATGGGCTGTTGCCCCCTAGTAAAAATCTCCACTGCCTCCGTTTCCGGCCGATGAAAAGGTATGTTTCAGTGAACGATCGAAAGGCAGTACACTCCCGGCCAGGCCATCGGAGAGCGTCATGGATGAGGCTTCCCTCAGGATCCAAGCGCTGGAGTCCGAGCTCGCCCGCTTGCGAAATGAATTGAATGAATTGCGGAGCGCCCAGGCACTCGTTGCGCCTGATTATCTACTCCGGACCCTGATGGAGCAGTCGCCCGATCAAGTCTATTTCAAGGATCTCCAGAGTCGTTTCATCCGCGCCAGCAGGACTGTCGCCGAAGCATTCCAGCAGGAGGACCCGGCCGACCTCCTGGGCAAGTCGGATTTCGATTTCTTCTCCCAGGAACACGCAAGACGGGCCTACGAAGATGAACAGGAGATCATCCGCACCGGCGTTCCAAGGATCGACATGGAAGAAGCGGCGACCTGGCCAGATGGCCGGACCACCTGGATTTCCACCACCAAGATTCCCTTCAGAGATGCCGCAGGCAGCATTCTCGGCACCTTCGGCATCTCCCGCAACATTACGACCCGCAAGCAAACGGAGATCGCGCTGAGGCTCAGCGAAGAGAAGCTGCGGATGGTCTTCGATCACGCTGTGGACGGCATCCTCATGAGTTCTCCCGAGGGCCTGATCGTCGCGGCCAACGCCAATGCCTGCGCCATGACGGGCTTGGCAAAGGAGGAACTCATCGGCTCGCACATCTCACATCATTTCTCAGCCGAATCCCTGACGAAGGTGCCCTTGCGCTTCGATCTGCTGCAAGCGGGGCAACGGGTCGTCTCAGAACGGGACCTGCTCCGCGGGGACGGTAGCCTGCTGCCCATCGAGATGCACACCAAGATGATGCCGGACGGCACCTTCCAGGCCATCGTGCGGGACATCTCCGAGCGGAAGAACGCCGAGAGGACCCTGCAGGAGAGCGAGCAGCACTTCTGGGAATTGCTGGACCGGCTCCAGGAAGGCTTCGCCTTCGCGGACAAGGACGAGCGGTTCGTCTTCGCCAATCCAGCGGCTTCCGCCATCTTCGGAATCCCCGGGGATTTGGTGGGACGCAACTTGCAGGAATTTCTCGAGCCCGAGGTGTTTAAAGAAGTCATGCGCCAGACAGAGCACCGTAAACGGGGCGAGAAGGGACAGTATGACCTGTCCATCCGGCGACCCGATGGAGAGCCTCGCGTGATCGCTCTGAGCGTCAGCCCCTGGCTGAGCGAGGAAGGGGAATACCTCGGCTCCACGGGGCTATTCCAGGACATCACGGAACGCAAGCGGGCAGAGAAGGCTCTTCAGGAGAGCGAGACCAACTTCCGCAACCTGCTGGACAAGCTGGGAGAGGGCTTCGCGGTGGTCGATGCAGAGGAGCGCTGCACCTTCGCCAATCCTGCCGCGGCGCGCATTTTCGGCGTCGACCCCGAGCAACTGGTGGGGCATTCCATTCGAGAGTTCATGGACGCGGACACCTATCAGAAAATTCTCCACCAAACCGCCCAACGACGGGGCGGCGAGTCCGGCACCTATGAAATTCAGATCCGCCGTCCGGATGGGGAAAAGCGTTGCATCTCCCTCAGTGCCTCCCCGTTTCTGGGAGATGGTGGGGAATACTTGGGCGCCGACGGGCTCCTCCTGGACGTGACCGAGCGGAATCTGGCCGAGGAGGCGCTACGCCAGGCCCAGAAACTGGAGAGCCTCGGCGTCCTGGCCGGGGGTATCGCCCACGACTTCAACAACCTACTGACGGCTATGCTGGGAAACCTCAACCTTGCTCAGATGAAGAGCTCTCAGGAATCCCCGGCCCTGCCCTACCTGGAAAAGGTTGAACGCATCGTCCTGAAGGCCGCTGAACTCGCCAAGCAGATGCTCGCCTACTCCGGCAGGGGGCGGTTCGTCGTGAAACCCCACGACCTTAACCAAGTGGTCCAGGAGATGGCGCACCTCCTGAATGTCTCCATCTCCAAGAAGGTGACCCTGAACTACGACCTGGCTCATGGCCTTCCCACCATCGAGGCGGATGCCGCGCAGATCCAGCAGGTCGTCATGAATCTCATCACCAATGCCTCGGAGGCCATTGGCGACCAGGATGGCAGCATCGGCGTGAGCACCAGGCAGCAGACCCTCACTGAGGCCATGCTCCAGTCGGCCTTCGCCAGCCAGCCCCTGCAACCGGGCACCCACGCGATCCTGGAGATCACCGACAGCGGCAGCGGCATCGACCCAGGGATCCTGGGCCGGATCTTCGATCCCTTCTTCAGCACCAAGCATAGTGGGCGCGGCCTGGGTCTCTCCGCCATGCTTGGCATCCTGCGGGGGCATCACGCCGGGATCCAGATCGCGAGCGAGGTGGGCAAAGGTTCCACGTTCACCCTGTTCTTCCCGGTAGCCCCCAGCGGCCAGACCCAAACAGTCGCCCAACCCAAGCAGGTCACTAACCCACTCCAAGGCCGGGTCTTGCTGGTGGATGATGAGGCCGATGTGCGGGAGGCCACCTCCGCCATGCTGGAGGCCCTCGGGCTGCAGGTGGTCATGGCGGTGGATGGGCAGGACGCCCTGGACCGATTCTTGGCGGAACGGGGGGCCCTCGATCTGGTGCTTCTGGACCTCACCATGCCGCGCATGGATGGCCGGGAGGCCTTCCAGGAACTGCGACGGATCCAGGCGGACATCCCCGTGATCCTTTACAGTGGCTATAGCAAGCACGAATCTCTGGGCGAGACCCTGGCGCAGGGATTCTCCGGGTTCCTGCAGAAGCCTTTCCAGATGGCCGAGCTGAGAATGGTCCTCCAGCATTTACTGCCCCAAGCCTGAAAAGATCCCGTTGGAAAACCCCAAGCTTGTCGTATACCTGGAACCGAGGAGGTTTCATGTCCGCGCTCGCTCTCAAGGTCCGGGGTCTTCACAAGCAGTACCCCAATGTCCTGGCAGTGGAAAGCCTGGATCTGGATGTGCCGCGCGGCGAAGTCTTCGGCCTACTGGGTCCCAACTGGGCCGGAAAAACCACGACCTTGGAGATCATTGAGGGACTGACGCTTCCGGATGGCGGGGTCATCGAGATTCTGGACTTGGATTGGCGCCACCAGGGGAAGGAGATCCGCTCCCGCATCGGCGTGCAGCTGCAAAGCACAAGCCTGTTCAACAAGATCACCCCCAGGGAAGCCCTGGATCTGTACGGTAGCTACTATCCCAAACGGCGGTCCACCGGGGAATTGCTCGACCTGGTCCAGCTCAACGAGAAGGCGGACGCCTATCACATCACCCTCTCCGGTGGCCAGCAGCAGCGCCTCGCCATCGCGCTGGCCCTGGTCAACGACCCCGAACTGGTGTTCCTGGACGAACCCACCACGGGCCTGGATCCCCAGGCTCGCCGTTCGCTTTGGGATGTGATCCGCCACATGAAGAGCGAAGGCAGAACGGTCATCCTGACCACTCATTACATGGAAGAGGCCGAAACCCTCTGCGATCGCCTGGCCATCATGGACCACGGCCGGATCCTTACCACAGGCACCCCCATGGAGCTCATCCAACAGCTGGGACTGCCCAGCATCGTGGAGTTCACCTTCGATGGCGAGGCCCCCGATCCCACGGTATTCGCCCAAAAGTTGGGCCAGACTGTAGAAGGCCGAGGGGACCTGTGGGAGATCCCTACCCAGGACCCAAAGGGGCTCCTACCCTGCCTCATGGAATTCGCCGAGATGGAGCAAGTCCCTTACCAGCAGGTCCATGTGCGCAGAGCAACACTCGAGGACGTCTTCCTGCATCGCA
This sequence comes from Holophagaceae bacterium, assembly GCA_025361955.1. Classification (GTDB taxonomy): domain Bacteria; phylum Acidobacteriota; class Holophagae; order Holophagales; family Holophagaceae; genus UBA1801. Next base: position 13,965 of record JANYIU010000033.1, on the reverse strand, counting down.
CGGGACGGAGCCTCAGAGAGTGAAAAGGATGAACTCAGATCATGCAATGAGCGAATCTGCTTGGTGCCTTTCTTTCTTCTTCGTGCCTTCGTGTCTTTGTGGTGAATTCCCATGCTCCTTCGCCAGTTCCTCATTGAATGGAAGCTCTACAGTCGCGACCGGGTGGCGATGTTCTGGACCTTCCTGTTTCCGGTGCTCCTGCTGCTGGGATTCGGGGTCATCTTCCGCTCCCAGGGGCCTGCCCTGACGCTGGTTTGGTCGATGCCAGCCCAGGCCTCGGCTGCGGATGCCGAACTGGAACAGGCCATGGCCCGGACCCCCTTGAAGCTCCTCAAACTATCTCCTGCGGAGGCAGAAGCCCGCTGGAGGCGCGGGGAAACCGCCGCCCAAATCGAGAAGGATCAGGATAGCTACCGGATCCGCGTGAACAGCTATCTGCTCGCCCAGGGACAGGGCGCCGCCCAGATCGCGCAGCAGGCGCACCTGCTTGCTGAGGCTCGGCATAGCGGCTTGGAAATAAAGCTGCTGCCCATCCTCATGGAGAGTCCAGGCCACGCCCACGCCACCAACTACGCGGCCTTCCTCCTGCCCGGGCTCATCGGCCTGAATCTTCTCTCCATGGGCCTCTTCAGCGTTGGCATGGTGAACGTCTCCTATCGCGAGAAGGGCAAGTTCCGGCGCTTGGCCGTGACGCCCTTGCCCAAGTGGATCTTCCTGGGCGGCCAGATCCTGCACCGCCTCACGGTGGTCATCCTCCAGTCCGTGGTCATGCTGGTGGCGGGCTGGCTGGTGTTCGGGATCTCGAACCAGGGCTCCTATCTGGCCTTGGCGCTGGTGCTCGCGATCGGCACGGGCTGCTTCATGGCCATGGGCTTCGCCTTGTCCGGGTTTGCCCAGACCACTGAAACCTATGGGGCGATTTCCAACATCTTTTTCTTCCCGATGATGTTCCTGTCTGGGGTCTACTTCACCCTGGATTCGGCACCGAAATGGCTCCAGGAAGCCGTGGTGGTGCTGCCCCTTTCCCCCTACATAAAGGCTCTCCGGGGGATCTTCAATGATGGAGCGCATCTGAGTGACCATCTGGCGGGTCTGGTCATCGTCGGTATCTGGGCACTCCTGGCCTTCGGGGTGGCCGTGAAGCGCTTCAAATGGGCTTGAACGCAGTGCGCCTGACCGGAATCCCAGAATAGGGTCAACTGTGGAGCCTAGATGAGTCCTTCGAAACGCGCCCAGCTGGCGGTGTTCATGACTGTGTTCGTGGACTTGCTGGGCTTTGGCATCCTGATCCCCATTCTGCCGATCTATGCCAAGGCGATCACGGAGCATCCCTCCTACTGGATGAGCTGGGTCAACCACACCCTGCACCTGCAGACCCCTGGGGCCTTCTGGGCAGGCACGGCCTTCGTGAGTTTCTCGCTGATGCAGTTCCTGGCCACGCCGGTCCTGGGTCGACTCTCGGATCTGGTGGGGCGGCGCCCGGTGCTCTGGATCAGCCTCATGGGCTCGGTGGTGGGGTATCTGATCCTGGCCACCACCGGAAAGTTCGAGTGGGTGCTCGCGGCCCGGGTGCTGGATGGGATCACAGGCGGCAATATTTCCGTGGCCCAGGCGGCCATGGCCGATACCTCCAAACCGGAAGAGCGGTCCAAGACCCTCGGGATGATCGGGGCCGCCTTCGGCCTGGGCTTCGTGTTGGGGCCTTTCCTTGGCGGGGTGCTTTCCCATTCCGCCTATGGCCAGGCCCTGCTGGCTACCCATGGGGTGCAACTGCCGTTCCTGGTCGCGGCTGGGTTTTCCTTGCTGGCCTCCATCCTGGTCCTGACTTGGCTGCCGGAGACCCTGCCCCCCGAGGCCCGGAAGCACGCGCGGGTGGCGGAGAAACGGGGACATGTCTTGGTCCAGGCTCTGAAGCGGCAAGGCATGCCCAAGGTGCTAGGAATCGTGCTGCTGACCATGACCGGCTTCGCCATGATGGAGGGCACCTACAGCCTCATGGCCGCCCAGCGTTTCTCGCTGACCCAAAGCCAAGTGGGCTACCTGTTCGGGTTCATCGGCATCCTCATCGTGATCTACCAGGGCGGTCTTGTGCGCGTGGTGGCAAAGCGGCTGCCTGAGCGGCTGGCGCTAGCGCTGGGGCTGCTGCTCATGGCGGTCTCGCTCCCGATCATGGCCTACGCACCCTGGATGTGGCCCTTCGTACTACTCATGATTCCCCTGGCCTGGGGTTCGGGCATGAGCAACACCGCCACCTCCGCCTTGGCCAGCCGGCTCACGCCTGCCGACGAGCAGGGGGGCCTCTTTGGGGTCATCAGCGCGGTCCAGGGCATCGGACGCATTCTGGGCCCTGCCATCGGCACCTTCCTGTTCGCGCGCGGCGGCTATGCCACTTCCTATTGGGTGGCCGGCGGCACCGTTGCCGCAGGCCTTCTGTTGGCGGTGACCCTGCCGCGCAAGAGCCAGGATGCGGAATGAACCGCCTTGGGAGCATCCGCTGAGGGTCCGGGTCTGTCTCAGCAGGCTCCGATGTTGCCCATGACGCTCTGCAGCTTCTTTCCCAGCTCCGCGGTGGAGAAGGGTTTCTGGATGAAATGGACACCACTGTCCAGCACACCCTGCCGAGAGATCACCTCGGCGGTATAGCCCGACATGTAGATCACCACGGTATCGGGACGCACGACCTGGAAGCGCTTCCAGAGTTCCTTCCCACTCATCCCAGGCATCACCACATCCGTGAGCAGGACATCGATCTCGATCTCTGGCTGACGGCAGATCTGCATGGCCTCGTCCGGAGTGTCGGCCATGATGAAGGTATATCCCAGCCGTTTCAGAATTTGCGGGATGACTTCCCGTAGGATTTCATCGTCCTCGACCACCAGGATCTGCCCCTTCCCGCGCTGGGCATCATCGAACACCTCGCCCACGGGCTCAAAGGAATCCGCACCCAGGTATCGCCGCAGATAGATCCTGAACGTCGCGCCAAGACCGGGCTCACTGTAGACATTGAGGAAGCCATCATTCTGCTGGACGATGCCGAAAACCGTGGAAAGCCCGAGGCCAGTGCCCTTGCCCATCTCCTTGGTGGTGAAGAAGGGATCGAAGATTTTCTTCTGGATAGCCGCCGACATTCCGATCCCGGTATCGCTCACGGAGAGCAGGACGTAGTCACCAGGCGTGGCCCACGGGTTCTCGAGGCAATACTGAGCGTCGATCTTCACATTGGCGGTCTCGATGGCAAGGGTGCCTCCGGTGGGCATGGCATCGCGAGCGTTGACCGCCAAATTCATGACGATCTGGTCCACCTGAGTAGGATCCATCTTTAGCTTCCATGGCGCCTGGGCAGGCTTGAACACGAAATCGACATCCTCACCGATGAGGGGGGCCATCGAGTTCCGGAACACTGTCAGCAACTCATTTAAATTTATGATTTTAGGCTCGATGACCTGTTTGCGCGAGAAGGCCAGCAATTGGCGGATGAGCCCGGTGGAACGCTGCGCAGCGCCTTCCATCGCCTGGATGTGGCGCAGGGCCGGATGCCCTGGGCCCAACCGCTCCCGCAACAATTCAGCGTGCAGCAGGATGGCCGTCAGCATGTTGTTGTTGTCGTGCGCCACACCACCGGCCAAACGGCCGATGGATTCCAGTTTCTGGGACTGATTAAGCTGTTCCTGGAGCCGGGCGTGCTCCTCTTCCGCCGCTTTGCGCTCCGTAATGTCCTCGAACACCCCCAGAACGGCATAAGGCTTCCCGTTGCCATCGAGGATGGGCACCTTGGTGACATCAAGCCAAAGGGTGCGTCCATCATTGCTTTGATAGGATTCGATCGCGTGGATTTTGGAAATCCCTGTGCGGATCACCTCCAGGTCGTCCATCTGATGGATCAATGTGTCCTCGTCGTGGAAAGGCCTCTCCATTTCATGCTTGCCAACGATGACCTCCAAATTCTCGAAGCCAGCCGTCCTGGCGAAGACCTTGTTGCACCCAAGGAAACGGCCGTTGGCATCCTTCCAATAGACATCCTGGGGCACTGAATCGAGCACTGCGGTGAGGGTGGTCTCCTTCTCCTGCAGTGCTTGCAAACGGGACTGGAGGAGGGTGACCATCGCCCCGATCGACACTCGCAAGCTGGCCAGTTCACCATGGAACTCCCCGGCCTGGGATCCTGCCGGAACAACCCCTCCTGCCCTCACGGCCGTGGCATACCTCTCGATAGTCCGCAGGGGCTTCAGGATGACCTTCCACAGGAGGAAGTAGAGGCTGGCGATCAGCAGCAGATCGAACAACAGCGTCGAACTCACCGTGTTGAGCATGCGCCGGCGCATCTCCTGGTCAAGGAAGCGGGTGCTGAGGAAGACTTTCACGTAGCCGATGGGTTCTCCCATGGCCATGATCGTGCGTTCCTCCACCCGCAGTCCTACCGGCCAGATAGCGAGGTCGGTCGGCACCGAGCGCCATAGTGGATCACGAACCCTGGCGTAGGTCACGAAATCCTGCGCGTTGGTCGGGTCTACCTGCTTGACGATCACACCATAAATATTCTGGTCCTGCATGGCAATGTCGAGGATCTTGCCGACCTGGGAGTAGTCGAAATTCCACAGGGGCAGTGACAGCCCTGCCTTCAGTTGATCTGCCGCTGTCATCAGGCGCTGCTGAAGTTTTCCCCGGTCTGCCAAATTTTCTTGCTGGTAGGTGAACCACCCCATCCCAACCAGCATGCAGGTTGCGATGAGCGCAAGAAAGATCACCACCAGCGTGGCGATGGAGATCCGACCCGGACTCAGCCCATCCCCTCCCACACAGGGAGGGGGAAGAGCCGGGCGATCCCCTGTCTGAGCGTTCATATCCATCTATCCGTTGGTACTCATCGAACGCCCGTGGTCCCAACTTGAGAAGGATCGGATTGTTCTAGGCCTTCAACCCTGCACTCGCCTTGTTTCCAGGATTTCCCCACCGGTCTCCTGGAGCAGGCGCTGGAAGGCAGGATCCGCCCGAAGCGAGTCCTCGGGACGAGCCTGGGATTCGGCATCGAAGGTGATAGCGATCTTGGAAACCTCGGGCAGAACTAGGCGCAAAGCCTCCAAAAGATGAGGGTTGGATTGTTCCCGTTCAAGATCCTGCACGGTATTCCGGACATTGGGAGGGAAGAACCAGTGGAGCGTATGGTTTTCGAGACGCAGCTGAGTGGCCATGTGCGGGAGCGAGGCGAGCGTCCGGGGGAGACCGCCCTGGGCCGATCGCAAGGCCTCTGAACAGCCTTTGCGCAGCTGCTCTAGATTCGAGGGGTCCGCCACGGGTCTCAGGGGGGATTCCGGACTTGGCGCCATCAAGGCGGGCTGCTTCGCTTCCTGCCTCGGCAGCGCGCTTCCGGGTTGAGGGGTTTGGGGAGCCGTCGCCCGGTTCGGGGTCCCCAAACTAGGGCGGAGGGGAATCGGGCTGGGACGGGTCACCGGCCTGACCGTGAGACCTCCTGAGCCAGTTCCGGGACGCACGAGGGCATCCAGAGGCGTCAGATGGGGCAGCTGAGCGGCCGTGAGCAGAGCCAGTTCCACCACTACCTGGGGCAGGCTCGTGTCCCGGAGATCCCGTTCCCGCTGCAGCAGGAGGTGGAGCATTCGGGCCAGGCGCACCATTTCGTGCGGAGGGGCGCCCTTGCGGATCTCGGCCTCCAGCTGGTCGCGGAAGGCCAGCATCAGTTCCCGCCAAAAGCTCGTCCAATCCGTGCCAAGGGAGGTCAGGGCGTGGCATTCCTCCAAAACCCCGGCGGCATCGCCCTCAAGCAGCGCGGTGAGGACCGCCTGCACCCGGATCGCGGGAACGATGCCGAGCTGCTCGCGGACCATGTCTTCCAGCACTTGGCCAGCCCCTGCCGCGATGACCCGATCCAGGATCGTCAGGGCATCACGCATGGAACCCTGCCCCGCCTCGGCCAGCAGGCGCAGGGAGCCGTCATCGCAACGCACCCCCTCCTGCTCGCAGACGTATTTCAGACGACCCTCGATGAGCGGGGTCGGCATGAGGCGGAAGGGATAAATCTGGACACGGCTTTTGATGGTATCCGGCACATCCTGGAGCTCCGTGGTCGCCAGGATGAAAACCACGTGGGCGGGCGGTTCTTCCAGAATTTTCAGCAGCGCATCGAAGGCGCTGCGGCTCATCATGTGTACCTCGTCGATGATGTAGACGCGGTAGCGACAGAAGGCGGGCCTGGTCTGCACTTGCTCCCGCAGAGCCCGGGCATCCTCCACCGAGGCTCGGCTGGCAGCATCGATTTCGATCACGTCCAGACTGCGGTCCGGCTGTTCCGAGGCCACGCAGGCATCGCAGACCCCGCAGGGGGTGGGCGTGGGCCCTTCCTTGCAGTTCAGGGAGCGAGCCAGGATGCGTGCGGTGGACGTCTTGCCGGTCCCGCGCACACCGGCGAAGAGGAAGGCCTGATGGTGGATGGCACCGGATTCCTGAGCCCGTTTCAGGGCGTTGGCGAGGGCCCGGACGCTGGCCTCCTGACCCACAAGATCCGAAAGCATGCGGGGACGATACTTGAGGGCGAGGGTATTCATGGGAGGGCCATTATCCCACGGATAGGCCTGAGATGGCGTGCTCAGCCGATCCCTTCAAACAGCGATGGGTGCGTCGGCTGGGGTGGGACAAGCCTCGTCACAACTGGCTGTGCGCAAGGTTTGCCTGGGTTCTTCCGAGTCCCACGCCGCACGGCAGGCAGGGCACCCTGCAGAATCCCGCGAATCTCCTCAACATAGTCCGGATCGAGCACCTTGAGCCACTGGTTGCGAGCGAGGACCTCATAGAAAGGATCATTCTTCAGCAGCCGCAGGGATCCAACCCACAGGCTGGAGATGCCGCTTTCTCGCCCCCGGCGGGCGAAGCCCTCCGGGTCGGTCATGGCCATCAGGGGTGTGGCGGCCACGCCCACCCGGAGCCCTGCCTTGACGAGGCGCTCCACGGCGGCCCAGCGGGTCGGGATGGGGGGAGCCTTGGGCTCCACGACCTGGCGCACCATATCGTCATCGGTGGGGATGGAAAAACCAACCGTGAGCCGATCCCCGAAGTCCTTCAGAAGGTCCAGATCCTGCAGCACCAGTGCGGAGCGCGTGTGCAGCAGCACCCGGGTGGTCGGACAGTCCAATAGCACCTTGAGGCAGGCACGGGTGAGGCGGAATTCTCGCTCGATGGGCTGGTAGGGATCTGTGGCCGTGGCCAGGAACACGGCCTGTTCGTGGAGCTTATGGCGCTGAGACCAGAGTAGTTCGGGGGCGTTGAGTTTGGGGGTCACCCAGCCACCCCAGTCGCTGGAGCCGTGCAGCGCATGGGGATACTCCCGCACGTAGCAGTAACGACAACCGTGAGCACAGCCACGATAGGGGCTCAGGGCATAGCCAAAACCGTATCGGTCATCCCGCTGGGGACGCAGGATGCTCCGCGCCTCTTCTGGCTCCACCTTCAGATCCTGGAACAGGACCGGTGGGGCCTCGAAGGAAAGCAGGGGTGCAAGCATACCGAAAGTATTCGCTTTTTTTTCTCTTCGTCAACGCTTAACCGGAACAAAATGGGCGCACGCAGAGCTTTCACTCATGTAAGCGCGCAGCGCGCATTCGCCTCAGCCGCGGTTGCCAAGGATGCCATCCACCGCGGCCCAGTCCCATTCCTCCGCGGGGGGAAGGCTGTCCTGGACGAGATCCTGCTGGGTGAGCCAGAGGTCGTAGATCACCAGGGCGCACATGGCCTCGGCCACGGGAACGATCCGGGGTGCGATGCAAGGGTCGTGGCGGCCCTGGACGAGGATTTCGGAGAATTCCCCTTCCCGGTTGATGGTTTGCTGGGTCCGAGCGATGGAGGCGGTGGGCTTCACCGCCAAGCGCACGACTACAGGGGAACCATTGGAAATCCCGCCCAGGATCCCACCGGCATCGTTCTTGAGAGCGCCCTGGGGGCCGAGGGGATCATTGTTCTCGGACCCTCGCAGCCGCGCTGAGGCGAAACCGGCGCCAATCTCCACACCCTTCACCGCGCCGATGCTCATGCAGGCGTAAGCCAGCAGGGAATCCAGCTTGGCGAAGGCAGGATCGCCCAGGCCGATGGGCAACCCTTCGATCCACACTTCCGCCACGCCACCCACCGAGTCATGGGCTTCCATGGCCTGCTCCACCACAACCTTTTGGGCCGCAAACACCCCTGGATCCGCCACCCTCAGGGGATTGTGCTCGACGAAATCCCAATCCACCCGTTGGCCGGGAATCCCAGCGATCTCGCGGTTGAACCCCCGGATGCGCACGCCCAGGGGTGCCAACTGTTGCTTGGCCCAGGCACCCGCAGCGACCCTGGCCAGGGTCTCCCGGCCACTAGACCGTCCACCACCCCGGGGATCCCTCAAGCCGTATTTCCGCTGGTAGGTCAAGTCCGCGTGCCCCGGCCGGAAGAGGTCCTGGAAGGCGGCATAGTCGCCGCTGCGCTGGTTTTCGTTGAACACTGCGAGGGCGATGGGATGGCCAGTGGTCTTCCCTTCATAGACTCCCGAGAGCACCTTCACCCGATCCGCCTCGGACCGGGGAGTGACCAGCTCCGATTGTCCCGGCCGACGGCGGTCGAGTTCCTTCTGGATCGCCTCCACATCGAATAGTAGGCCGGGTTTCACACCGTCCAGAACGACCCCCACAGCCAAGCCGTGGCTCTCGCCAAAGGTCAGGATCCGGAACGCGCGGCCAAAGGAACTGGAGGAATCGAAGAGCATGCAGCCATCGCCTCAAAATAACTTCGTCAGGCAGAGTGGTCCGGCCTCAGCGCCTAACAAAATACCCAGCAGGGCACTGGCTATTTCGCAATGGCCCCGAAAGGCTATTCCTCGGAATCTTCCGCCATTTCTGGCTTCTTCACCAGCTTGGGCATGGCGCCCCCCTGAGGCTGGCTGGTAATCCCCTTCCAGACATAGCGTGTGCCGCGCTTTTGGCCCTGCTTGGTAATGGCGCCCTCCTCCTCAAGTTCCGAAAAGAAACGACGCAGCGTGGCGGGAGCCCAATCACAATCCTTCAGCCCCAGTTCATCCTGGGCCTGGAAGCTGGAAAGCGCTCCCTGAAGTTGCAACTTATTCACCAACAGTGCTTTGAGCTCTGCCAATTCAACCTTCGTTCGCCTTGAACGGGTCTTGAATTCGTCAGGCATTTCCACCTCGACAGGAGCCGAGGGGATCTGCTTCGGGATAAGGATGTGCGGCTGTGGATTGAGCTCCGATTCGATCAAATACCCGCCATCGAGTAGGATGTCCAAGTCCTCACGCGAGTAAAGTAGCACCACGGAACTGGCCGGAATGCCTTCTCGATGAAAGGCCTCAATGATGCGGTCTCCGATTCGTTTCTTCTGGTCGGTGGAAAGCCGGGTAGCCTGAATCGTGACCAAGGGCATTTCAACTCCTAAAATAGAGGGAACTTTAATTTAATCTGATTACCTGGCGGGGGAAGGACTTTTGTCTCCTGACGGCATCTTTCCTGGAGCTTTCCATGGGGTCGAACAGCATCGCTTCCCGTAAGTCCCCATCCAAAGAAGAACTGCGTTTCGAAGGCTTCCTGCGCGGCAAGAAGCTGAAACTCACCGGGGAACGCATGGCGATCCTCAACGCGATCTTCATGAGAGACAGCCACTTCGATGCGGAGACCTTGCATGCTGACCTCCGGGCCAAGGGGGGGGACATTAGCCGTGCGACGGTCTATCGCACTCTGGATCTTCTGGTCCAATGTTGCCTTGTCCGGAAGAACAGCCTCGGCTCCAGCCATGCGAATTACGAGGCCGCCCGGGACAATGAGCACCACGATCATCTGATCTGCCTGAACTGTGGCAAGGTGATCGAGTTCTACCGCCCGGATCTCGAGACGCTCCAGGAGAAGATCTGCACAGAGAACACGTTCAAGCCCATGCATCACAGCCTCCAGATTTTCGGCCTGTGCAACAATTGCAAAGACAAGGCCGACGAAGGACAAATCCGCAACCGAGTGGCCCAACTCCACACTTAGCTCAATTCAATGAAAACAATGCCTAAACTCAGCCTCGAAGACCTCCAGCGACTCCCAAAAACCGATCTGCATGTCCACCTGGACGGGAGCCTCCGCCTGGAGACCATCCTGGAACTCGCCGAAACGCAGAAGGTGAAACTGCCCGGAGACTCTGCGGATACCCTCCGCCCGTTCGTCCAGGTAGGGGATGAGTGCAAGTCCCTGGTGGACTACTTGAAGGCCTTCGATGTCACCCTCTCGGTGATGCAGACTTACGATTCTCTGGTGCGCACGGCCTTCGAGCTGGCCGAGGACGCGGCCAAGGAGAATGTGCGCTACATCGAGGTCCGCTACAGCCCCATCCTCCACCAGCAGAAGGGGCTCCCTCTGCACCACATCGTGCAAGCCGTGCTGGACGGACTGAAGGAGGCCCAGAAACGCTACGCCATCCACACGGGCGTCATCGTTTGCGGCATGCGCCACATCAATCCTGAGACCTCCCTCAAACTGGCGGATCTGACCGTCGCCTTCAAGAACAAGGGGGTCGTGGGCTATGATCTGGCGGGCGCCGAGGAAGATTTCCCCGCCAAGCGCCACAAGGATGCCTTCAGCCGGGTACTCGCGAACAACATCAACTGCACCCTCCACGCTGGGGAGGCCTATGGCCCAGAGAGCATCCACCAGGCGATCCACCAGTGCGGAGCCCACCGCATCGGCCATGGCGTCCGGCTCATAGAAGACGGGGATCTGCTCAATTACGTCAACGACCATCGGATTCCGCTGGAGATGTGTCCCAGCTCCAACCTGCAAACCAGGGTCGTGAAGAGGATGGCCGATCACCCCATCCGTCTCTTCTACGATCTTGGCCTGCGCGTCACGGTCAATACGGACAACCGCCTCGTTACGAACACGACCGTCAGCCGCGAGCTCAAGGTCCTTCACGATGAACTGCACTTCAGTCTCGAGGAAATCCAGGACGTCATCATCATGGGCTTCAAGAGCGCGTTTCTGCCCTACGCCATCAGGCGGGCCCTGCTGGCGGACGTGGTGCAAGAACTGAAGAACTTCAAGCCCCACAGCTTGGAAAGCAAAAAAGAGCATCTTTAGGCTGAGTTACCTGACCGCGCTCTGGTCCACCGGAAAGGCCATATCTCATGCTGGACCGTTTCTCTTCCTGCCTGGAACCCCGTGGGCGAATTCTCCTGACCACCCACGAGCATCCCGATGCGGACGGAATCGGCGCCATGGTGGCCCTGGCCCAGTATCTTCGATCTTTGGGCAAAGAGACCCGGATCGTCGTTTCCCCAGCGCTGCCGGCTTTTCTGAACTTTCTCGACCCGGACGGCTGGGTGGAGGTCTTCCAACCTCACCCGCGCCATGCGGAGCTGGCCTCCTGGCCTGATGCTTGGGTCCTGGTGGATGCCTCCGAACCTCGTCGATTGGGCGTGATGCAAGGAACCTTCACTGCATCAGAAGCGGTGAAGATCTGCCTGGATCATCACTTGAAGGACACACCGCAAGGCTTCGATATGGAATTCACGGACCCCACTGCCAGTGCCAGCGCCGAATTGGTCTTCGATCTGGTCGCACCGCGCTTGGCTCGGCCCCTGCCACGGACCATGAGCACCGCACTGTACGCCGGCCTCGTGGACGATACCGGCAACTTCCGATTTTCCAACACGACCCCCAAGGTGCATCGCATGGCCGCCGCTCTCCTTGAGGATGGAGTCGACCCAGCCAAGATCTACCAGCAGCTTTACCAGCAGAACCGGCCGGAGCGGCTCAGGCTCTTCGGGAAGGCTTACGAGAGTCTCCGGATCCTTGGCGATGGCCGGTACGGTTGCCTCACCCTTAGCCAAGCGGACCTGAAGCTCTGCGGCGCCAGCCACGACGACATGGAAGGGCTGGTAAACGAACCCTTGAAGTTGCGCGGAGTGGAAGTTTCCGCCCTCATCTATGAGTTGCAAGACGGCGGCATCAAGGCCAGCCTGCGTAGCCGCGGCGATGTAGACGTAAATGCTGTATGCAAGCAATTTGGTGGCGGAGGACACCGTCTTGCCTCGGGCGCCAAGCTGGACGGTCCTCTGGATCAGGTTCAAACTCAAGTGGATGCTGCGGTGCTGGCCCAGTTCCCCGCGGCGAACACCTACCCTCTCTCAACGCCCTGAACGACTTGCGGAAAACCACCATGGCCCCAAGAGATAGCAGCAGTGCCCCGGAGTTTAACCACGGCCCGGACTCGCCCTTGGAGTTGGTGACGAGATTCGAGACCGAGTCGGTGCCCTTCGTCGCGAAGGCCCATGTCCCTTCCATCTTCGGTAAGTTCACGGTCTACGGATTCCTGGAGAAACTCGCTGGCAAGGAGCACTTGGCCATCGTCGCTGGGGAAATTGATGCCCGCAAACGCATCGTCGTCCGGATCCACAGCGAGTGCTGGACCGGCGACGTGCTGGGCAGTCTCAAATGCGATTGCCGGGCCCAACTGGAAGCCGCCCTGCGCTACATCGGCGAGCACGGCGGCGTCGTGCTCTACCTGCGCCAGGAAGGCCGCGGCATCGGGCTCCTGAACAAGCTCAAAGCCTATGCGCTTCAGGAACAGGGCCTGGATACCGTCGAAGCCAACCATCACCTCGGCTTCGTGGACGATCTGCGCACCTACGAGTCCGCCGTGGAAATGCTCCGCTTCTTCGGCATCCACAAGGTTAAGCTACTAACCAACAACCCCAAGAAGATCTCTGCCCTTGAGGTTGCCGGCATCCACGTCCAACGGGAATCTCACCAGCTTGGTGCCAACGCTTACAACCTGCGCTACCTGAAGACCAAGGCCAAGAAGTCCGGCCACCTCCTGGAGTTCAAGGAAGAGCCTTTGTAAAGCAAGGGTCAGAGACGAGGGTTTGTTTTCAAGGGGATGCCTGGCCGCGTCGAGATATTGAGGTCGGGTTAGCTCGGGATCGGCGTGACCATCCACAATTGGGGTCCTGAAAACAAACTGTGTAGAGTTAATTAATTTATGACTCAACCAAGCTGGGAAGGATCCGATGCGGCTTGGGGTTCGCCCTTCACGGGAAGCCCTGGGCACTGGATCATGGTGACCAGGAGCCGTCGTGCCGGAAAGAAAACAGATCCAGCGGATGTTCACCGGCATCGCCGGTCGCTACGATCTTTTGAATCATCTCCTATCCATGGGTACCGACTTCTACTGGTGGTATCGCATGGCCCGCGCTTCCGGCGCGGGACCAGGGAGGTCCTTCCTGGATGTGGCCGCGGGGACCGGTGACTCGAGCCTGGCCCTTGCCCGCCGGGGCGCGGAGGTGATCAGCACGGATTTCACCCTGGCGATGCTGGCTCTGGGGCCTGCCAAATTTCGACGAAAGGAGCTGGAAAACCTGATCTGGGCCAGCGTCGGTGCCGACGCCCAGACCCTGCCCTTCCGTTCGGACAGCTTCGACGGGGTGACGATCTGCTACGGCCTCCGAAACGTCGAGGACCGGGTCTTGGCCTGCGCCGAGTTCCTGCGGGTGCTCAAGCCCGGGGGCCGCTTGACCGTCCTGGAGTTCAGCCACCCCCGCTGGGGATGGCTCAGGGGGCTTTACGGCTGGTACAGCAGAGTTGTGCTGCCTCGGCTCGGCGGCTGGGTCAGCGGGGATCCCGAAGCCTATACCTACCTGCCCGAGAGCATCTGCTCCTTTCCGGATCAGGAAGCCCTTGCCCGGGCCCTTGAAAGGGCGGGTTTCGAAAAAGTGACTTGGAAAAACCTCACAGGGGGCATTGCGGCACTACACTTGGGATGCAAGCCCCTCTTCGAGGCGTAGCGCTATTCTGTGAGGTCCTGTCATGTCCAAACCTGATCCCAGCATCACTGCCAACCTGCTCAACTCCATACCCGGAAAGACGGAAACTCACCCGGAGAACGCCACCAAGCGCCCTGGAAAGCAGAGCCACACGGAAGCCCATGCGGAAAATCCGACTC
>JANYIU010000029.1 GCA_025361955.1 Holophagaceae bacterium | reverse complement strand
CCAATCGGAGATCGGTGTGAACACGGAGGATGAGGTGTGGATGCATGGGTATGGGGTATCGGCTGAAACGAGTCTAGAGGGCCTGTCGAAGGATGGGAAGGCCTGGATGTGTTCTCTGGAAAGATCGCAAGGTTCATCCCGACCTGAACGCAGCAAAAAGCAGTGGGCCGGAACCCATCCCAGCGATACCAGCATTCCGAAGTTTGCATGCAATCCCAGCCCCAGCCTCCGTTTTCCCTGGCGCTTCCTGAGGCACCGGCGCCGAGGCCGCCCGCGCCTGCGGCCTTCTCCGAGGAGGAAGCCTCCCGGCAGGCAGAGACTGAGGCCACTCCAATGGGCGAGGTCGCGTTTGTGCTCGCCTTTCCTCCGACCCCAGCAATCCAACTATCTCGCGGGAGCAGCCATGCTGAAGATCCCCGTCAACGGCTCGAGCGGCAACACCAAGACCGTGATCTTGGCTCGCAGCTCAGGGCCATGCATGCCCTTGTGCGAATCCAGGCTGGGGAGGGTCAGCAACGGGAGCGATAGCCACAGGCCACCCATCGGTGAAATAGGCTTCCTTGTAACGCACGTAGCGCCGCCAGATCCCGCCGAAATTCTCCTGCTGCTGGTTGGTCAGTTCGCCCTTCACCACGGCGGGCCAACCTGCCACCAGCGTGTAGGGCGGCGCCTTGAAGCCTTCCCGGAGCAGTGAGCCCCCCGCCACGAGGCAGCCCTCCCCGACCTCGGCTCCATCCATGAGGGTGCTGGACATCCCCACCAGACATCCTCTCCGCAACGTGCATCCGTGCAGCATCACGTTGTGAGCGACGCTCACTTCCTCCTCCACGAGCAGCGGGAACCGCTGATTCGTGACATGCAGGCAGCACAGGTCCTGGACATTGCTCCGTGCGCCGATGCGGATCCAGTTGACATCGCCACGGAGCACACAGTTGAACCAGATCGACGCATCATCCCCGATTTCCACATCGCCGATCACCGTCGCATTGGGGGCGATGAAGACCCGGCTGCCGAACCGGGGTGCCATGCCTTGGAAGGGACGGATCATCGGAAGCCTCCAAAGGCCATTATCCCGGCATCCAGACTTGGAGGAACGCGAGATCGAGTGGGGGTCCAAAAGGCCTCGCATTCCGCAGTCTGGACTTTCCCATTCATTCAGGTATTCTAATGAGCCTTGGGCGTATAACTCAGCGGTAGAGTGCTATCTTCACACGGTAGAAGTCCCTGGTTCGAACCCAGGTACGCCCACCAAACCCGCCGATGTGGGCCGCACAGCCAGGCACCCACGGCGGGTTTAAACGTTGCCGACGCACGGAGTTCCCATGCCCTACATCCTTGCCACCCAGGTCCGCGTCGGCATGATCATCAACTTCGAAAGTGAGCTCTGCCGAGTCATTAGCGTGGAGCACCAGACACCGGGCAATCTGCCCGCTCGCATCGTTACGAAAATGAAGCGACTGAAGGACGGCATCAATCGGGAAAATCGCTTCGGGTCCGCCGACAAGATCGACAAAGTGAGCCTGGAGCAGATCAAGATGGAGTTCTTGTACGCGGACGGCGATCAGTTGGTCTTCATGAACAATGAGACCTATGAGCAGACCGAATTGGCCAAGGAAATCCTGGGGGAGGACTTGGTCTTCCTGCACCCCAACATGGAAGTGGAAATCGAGTTCAACGATGGCGCAGCCCTGTCCGTGGCCCTGCCCCCCAGCGTGGTTCTGGAGATCCTGGACACTGAGCCGGTCATGAAGAACGCCAACGCCACAGGCTCCTATAAGCCCGCCAAGCTCGAAAACGGCATCACCGTGAACGTTCCCCCCTACATCGAGAGCGGGGAAAAGGTTCGCGTGAATACAGGCGACCGCTCCTACATGGAGCGAGTCAAGTAGGCGGACGACCTGCCCAGAAGAATAGTTCTTGCGGGCCTTTCCTTGTTTTCAAAGTGCCCCTTTCATTCACTTGAGCAGGCTGCCGAACACCTTGCGAAGGAGCTTGCTGGTCTGCCCGACCGGGTCAGCCCGGATGGCCTTTTCCTGCTGCGCGATCATGAGGAACAGCCCTGCCACCGCCTGGCGGGTGACGTACTGATCCAGGTCCGCATCCTGTTGGTCGATCAGACCGAACTGCGCTGCCGGTCCCGCGAAGCGATTGTAGTCCTCGGCCAGCTTGACGCGCCCCGTAGCGGCTTGCACCTTGGGCATGAACTTCTGGAT
>JANYIU010000211.1 GCA_025361955.1 Holophagaceae bacterium | reverse complement strand
GACCCAGATCAAGAAGATCGTGGACAGCCTCAAGACCCTGGATCCCGAAGCCACCAAAGATCCAAGGCCTGATCTCAATACCGAAGCTGCCGGGGATTTGGCGGACAAGTGGACCAAGGCCAACCCCTTGAACTTCCCGGGCGACGAGCAGACAATCCGCCTTCCCTACGAACCGATCGTGGCCAAGGTCACGAACGCCAAGGAGAAACTAGGCTTTTTCACGGACTACAGTCAGATCCCCAACGACATTCCGCCCCAGCTGCGGGCAGGGCTGGTGAAGGAATACCGGCTGGGCAATCTTGCGATCCGCAATTTCGAAAGCTTCTCGCCTTCCATCTCTGGGGAGTGGACCTGGAAGACCATCCAGGCAGTCCTTTGGGCCTTGGGCGCCATCCTCGTCTATGTGATGTTCCGCTTCACCATCAGCTTCGCGATAGGCGGAATTGTCTCTCTCATCCACGACATCCTCATGGCCTTGGGCTTATTCGTATTGTTTGGGTTCGAGTTCTCGGTGCCCGTGGTGGCCAGCTTCCTGATCCTGATCGGGTATTCCATGGCGGACACCATCGTGGTCTTCGATCGGATCCGCGAGAACAGTCACAAGCCAGAGTACCGGCGGGCTAAGATCAGCCAACTGGTGAACGATTCCATCAACCAGACCCTGAGCCGGACAATTTTGACCTCCCTATCCGTGCTCTTCGTGGCCTTCTGCCTCTTCCAGTTCGGAGGCATGGCCCTGCGGGATCTGGCGTTCCCCATCTTCGTGGGCGTCATCACCGGCACCTACTCGTCCATCTACATCGCGAGCCCGGTGGTGGTCTACTGGGAGCGCTGGTTCCCCAAGCACGACAGCTTGAAACAGAAACACACCTAACGTTTTCGCAGGATGGGCAGGCTAGACAGGATAAAAAGAGCGCCTACTGCTTTCCATCCTGTCCGTCCTGCTTATCCTGTTTTCTTGTTTCCCCGCTCCCCCTGAGCGCCTCTGTGTCCAAGCATCACCTCATGGATCCCCCTTGCGTGTCCGGGTCAGTTAATATTTTCCCAACGTGATCCTGTTCCGGCGTTCCGGCTCTTCTGAAAAGGACGATTTCATGGACAACCTCGAGGGTAAGGCCGTTATCGCCCAGGGTGGCGGTCCCACCGCGGTCATCAATCAGAGTTTGGTGGGTGTGATTCTCGAAGCCCGCAAATGCCCCTTCATCACCCATGTGTACGGCGCCAAATTCGGCGTCAGGGGCATCATCAAGGAGGACTTCGTCGACCTCGGGCAGACCACCGCCCACAATCTGGCCATGGTGGCTGCGACGCCATCTTCCGCCCTGGGCTCCACCCGTGACAAGCCGGATATGGAATACTGCCAGCGCATCGTGGAGGTCTTCCGCAAACAGAATGTCCGCTATTTCTTCTACATTGGCGGCAATGACTCAGCTGAGACCTGCCGGATCGTCAGCGAGTACGCGGCCAGCGTGAACTATGAGCTGCGGGTGATCCACATCCCGAAGACCATCGATAACGATCTACTGGTCACGGACCACTGCCCGGGATTCGGTTCCGCTGCGCGGTTCGTGGCCTCCGCCTTTGCCTGCCTGGACCTGGACAACTACGCCATCCCTGGTGTTTTCCTCGGGGTGGTCATGGGCCGCCACGCGGGCTGGCTCACGGCTTCCTCCGTCTTCGCCCGCAAGCTCACCCACGGTGGTCCGCACCTCATCTACGTCCCTGAGCGAGCCTTCGACACGGAACGGTTCCTGGCGGACGTGGACCGCGTCTACAGCCAGGAAGGCCGCTGTGTGGTGGCTCTCTCCGAAGGCATCGTGGATGCCCATGGGCAACCGGTGCTCCTCAGCATGCAGGGCGAGACTGAGCGGGATCCCTTCGGCAACGTGCAGCTCTCCGGTCGCGGGACTCTGGGCGACGCCCTTTCCGACCAGATCAAGAACAAGCTGAAGATCAAGCGCGTGCGCAGTGACACCTTTGGCTACCTGCAGCGCTCTTTTGTGAGCGTCATCTCCGAACAGGATTCAAGCGAAGCACGGGACGTGGGTGAGACTGCGGTCTACTTCACGCAGCGCGGCCTGGACAGCGGTTCGGTGGCCATCCGCCGGACCGGGGATTATTCCGTCGACTACTTCATGACCTCCCTTGCCAGCGTCGGCGCCGGCACCAAACACCTGCCCGACGAATACCTCAAGGGCGACAACGACATCGCGGAAGATTACCAGGATTACGCGCGACCACTGATCGGCAGGATCCCCAACTTTGATCGTCTCATCGCGCCAGCCGTCGAGAAATCGGAATAGGCTGTCGTTCCCGTACGGAAGCATCCCCGCACCCGGATGGGCTGCGGGGATTCCTCCTGCTACCCCTGCTTCGTCAGTTCCCGATAGTCCACCAGCGCCCCGTTCTCGAAGGCATCTGCCTCAAGATAGCGGATCAGCACAGCGGCCACGGCATCAGGGGAGGCCAACTTGCCTTCGTCCTTGTAGGCGATGAACTGATCCCGCAGGGAGAAATCCTCCCTTGGCGTGCGCCGAAGTTCCTCCTGCATGCGCGTGTCCACGATGCCTGGGGCGAAAGACAGGGCGCGCACTGGCTTCGCCTCCAGGCTCTGCTCGAGGGCCAAGGCCCGGGTGGCCATCTCCAGGCCCGCCTTGGCACTGCAATATGCGCTCCAGCCAGCGATGGGACGCTTGGCCGCACCGGAAGAAATGTTCACGACGACCCGCGGGCAGTCCAGGTTCTTGGTCGCTTCCACGAAGGCATTGGCAAGCAGCATGGGCGCCATGAGATTGAGCGAAATGTTTCGACGCAGCTCCATGGGATCGATCCGGCCTATGCGCTTCACAGGCGCAAGCACGCCTGCGTTGTTGATCAGCCAGAGCCTCTCGCTGTCATGCAACCTGGAGGCATTGAAGAGAGTGGGCAATGCGGCCAGAACTTGATCCAAGTCGGAAAGATCCAGCTGATGCCATCGTAATTCGGCCTGCAGGAGCTTGGCTTTCGCCTCGCATGCCACGGGTTGTTCCCGCGAAACGCAGAGAACGCGTCTCCCGGGGCCCGTAAGGTGTTCCACGATGGCTCGCCCGATCCCCCTGGAGGCTCCGGTCACAATGATGGTGTGCATGCTTGTCATCCTCCTTGAGGTTCCTTAACGAAGTTTTGATTTACTTAGTTTTATCCAAGAAAAAGGGAAAGCACTGGGACCAGGGCTACCGAGGTCGTGGGCTTGACGAGCGGCTCTTGCTGCCTTGACGAGCCCACTCAGGACCCGTTAACCGTGCGTTCGAACACCTTGGCTACAACGAACAGTTTCAGCAGTTCCGCATCCAAATTGCCAGACTTGCCCTCCTCCTCGAGAATGGAGAGGCTCTTGTTCAGGGGCACAGCGGCTTTGTAAGGCCGATCCTGGGCCGTGAGCGCGTCAAAGACATCGGTGATGGCCATAGCCTTGCTCTGGACCGGAATTTCAGAATCTGCGAGGTGACGGGGATAGCCCCGTCCATTCAAGCGTTCATGATGAGCGAAGGCGATATCGGGAACGCCCACCAGATCCCTGGTCCAGGGAATCTGTTGGAGGAAACGGAAAGTGTGCGTGACGTGACTCTCAATTTCCTGCCGTTCGGCATCGGAAAGACTGCCTCTGCGGATACTGAGACAGGAGAGATCCGCCGCATCCAGGATGGTGTCAGGCTGGCCGTTCCAATGGGTGTAGCGAAGACCCGCCAGGGTTCCGAGCCCATCAGCCAAATCCTGGGTCAGCACCGTGGGCTCGTTACTCTGGATGATCATGGCGACCAGACGCTGGGTCTCCTGTTCCTGGGCCACTGCGATCTGGTGCCATCGCTCAGGGTCGAAGCAACAGCCAGCTTCCCAGTCCTGGCGCAGGGTCTGTAACACCTGTTCGGCTTGGCGCTGCCGCACTCGCTGCAGGATGATCTCCAGCTTGGCGGGCTCCAGCTTCTTGGATTTCACCAGGACCTGCTCGCGGACACCGACCTTCCCGAAATCGTGGAGAAGACTGGCGTACCGGATCTCCCGCAACTGGCCCTCGTTGAA
This sequence comes from Holophagaceae bacterium, assembly GCA_025361955.1. Taxonomy (GTDB): domain Bacteria; phylum Acidobacteriota; class Holophagae; order Holophagales; family Holophagaceae; genus UBA1801. The sequence goes on along the minus strand of JANYIU010000211.1, from coordinate 26,641 downwards.
GAAGACGTTGCCGTAGGGCCCATTGGGTGTGGCGTTGATGGCTTCCGCGAGTCCGACCGTCAGGACCGCCACGCGGCTGGAGTGACCCCGGGTGACTGGGTCGCGCTGCTCGATCGCCAGCACGGAGGCGTTCACGAACCCTTCCAGGAGGCGCTCGATCTCGCCCCGGAGATTCGCGTTCTTCACTGCGACACCTGCTTGTCCCGCCAGGCTTTCGGCCAGACTTTGGTGCTCCGCGAGGAAGGGCACCACCGGCTGGCCATCCTGGTCATCATCCACTCGATTGATGAGTTGCAGGACGCCCAGCACTTCCCCCTCGGTGTCCTGCAAGGGCACCACTAGCATCGAAATCGTGTGATACCGGGCCTGGCGGTCGAAGCTATCGTTGAACTGGTAGGGCGCTTCCTCGGGAATCTGGTAGACGTCCGCGATGTTCAGACACTCGCCCGTGATGGCTGCGAAACCAGCCATGGAATGTTTCGAAATCGGCATCTTATAGCGGTGGTACGGCAGGTTCACCTTGGCATTCTGAGTGTGCGCGAAAAGCAATTCCTTCGAGCTCCCAGCGCCTACCACCAGATAGAGTGATCCAGCCTCGGCAGCCAGGAGTTGCCGGGCCTGCACGAGGATCAGCTCCAGGAGTTTGTCCAGGTCCTGTTCAGAGGCGAGAGCGCGCCCGACTTCATGCAGCCGCTCCATGTTCAGGCGGTCCCGCAAACGCTGATAACCAGCTTCTATGAGTGCCAGCGCTGCGTCATCACCAGGCCAGGTGGGACACATGGCGAGTGTTCCTGCCCCGGGAACCCCGATCAGCACATCCGCGCGGGCGTCGTCGCTCCATTCCAGACACTTGTGCAACTCTCTGCCCAAGCGCCCTTCCAGGCTGCTACGGTGCAAGGGGGGGATGGCTACAGTGAAGCGCAAGGGCGAGCTCGGGAAAAGCGAAGACAATCGCAAGCCAGTGTACCCAAGCCGAGAGGTCACAACGGTTTTATGGCAAGGAAAAATCGAACGCTTGGTCTGGGGCGGACTCGGACTCGGACGCGCAGAGGACGGCAGGGCCATCCTGTTATCGGCACCCCTGGCCTTGTTCCCGGGCGAAGAGGTGAACGCCCGCATCCACTGGAAGGCACGGCACGGCGAAGGCATCGTGACTAGCTGGGTGACCCGCGACCGGCGGAGGAGCCCTGCGGCGTGCAAGGTGGCAGCAACCTGCGGTGGCTGCGATCTCTGGGAAGCCGGTGCCTCCATCGGAGCGCTTAAGCGGCTCATGGTAGAGGACCTCTTCTCCAGACAGTTGCCAGACGCCCCCCTCTGGCGCTGGTGCCCTGCGCCGGAAGAAGCTCGCCGTCACCGGATCCAGCTTCACTGGGATGGACATGCCTTGGGTTTCCATCGCCGTCGCAGCCACACGGTAGTGCCGGTGACGGAGTGCCCGGCTTCGGTTCTCTCCGCAGCCATTCCGCGCTTGCAGGAAGCCATCCTGGGAAGGCTCCTGCCCACCAAACCCCAGCGCTGGGAGTTGGCCACCGGCACCCCCCCTGGCAGTGTCTTTGCGACCCTCGATTCGGGTAGGACTTGGTGCCTTGAGCCAGACGGATGGCATCCCTGGGAAGGCCCCATCAGCTATCACCACGGTGAATTCAGCCTTCGACAAAGGCCTGGTGGGTTTTACCAGGTCAGCCCCGCTTGGGCTGCAGAGGCCTTTGGCCAGGTGCTGCGGGACTGGGATGTGCGGGGCGGCACCCTCTATGATCTTTACGGCGGCGTGGGGTTCTTTTCGGCGTTACTGAAGGATCGCTTCCGGCATCGATGCCTGGTGGAATTCGACGAGCTCGCCGTGACTTGGGCTCGGATTAACCTGCAGGCGCTGAAGCTCTCCGCTGAGTGCATCTCCGCGGATGCGGCCGTCTGGGTACCTGAACAACTTGGGGAGGCGGCGGATCTGGTTCTGTTGGATCCACCCCGCGCAGGTCTGCCGCCAGAGCTTTGTGAACGGCTCCAGTCCGCCCGCTGCCAAACGATGGTGCTGGTCGGCTGCGATGGCGCCTCTTTCTGCCGGGACGTGAAGCGGCTGAGCCCAGCCTGGAAGCTGGAAGCCCTGGCGGCCCTGGATCTGTTCCCCCTCACCCATCATGTGGAGTGCGTGGGCCTTTTGCAGCGAATCAGTGCTTCTTGATCGCTCCGATGGTGATGGCGGCGGTCTGCTCGTTGTTGTAGGCATCCACCACCCGCACCGTCACGCGATCCCCCTTGATCCGATCCTTGGGGATGAGCACATCGAAGCGTTCTTCCCGGGCATCGAAGATACGATCCTCGGGAACGATTTGGAGCAAACCATCACCGTCGGCGGACACCACGGCTTCCTTAAGGGTCGACATTTCGTCACGCGCCAGGAATCGCACCCGCAGGGAATCTCCTTCAAAGAGGGCGGTCAGCTCAGTGATCACGGGCGGGGTGTGATCGATGACGAAGGCAGCCGTAAGCCAATGGCTCGTCAGGACGAGATTGAAGGGCTGGCTTGGGGCGTCACTGGCGATGACCTCCAGACGGTACTTGCCATCCGGCACCAGCAGGGTGTCGAAGGTAAAGAATCGATCCCGCCAAGTCCTCGCCAATTCGATGGGGTTGCCCTTCTCAGGAAGGAGATTGATGTGGAATTGCAACTGGTCACCGTTCGGATCCCCCACCTTGAAGGTGAAGGCCTGGGCGCCTCGGCGAAAACTGCGCTTCTCAGTTCCTAGGTAGCCCAGCGCGGGGATCAGTTTCTGGATCTCCAAGGGAACGCGCTCGATGCCGATATCGTCAGGCGGGGCGGTCCGGGTGAGGACGACCCCCGGAGGCATGACCTCGATGTTCTCCCACCGAGGCGCCAGATTGCGGTTGGCCCAGTGCACGTTCACGCCCTCCACCACCGGGGTGGAGCCGCCCCGGCTGCTGCTGAGATTCAGCTTGAACTGAGCGAAGCGGGTAGGTTGCAGGTTAGGTCGCTCACCACTCTTGAGGGGAGGTGTCCAAGGGGACCAGGATCCATCCGGTGTTTCCGTGGAACCCACGCGGTACTGCAGGTCCACCTGGGTTCCCGGGGGCACCTCGGCATCCACGTACGCCCGCCCCCAATCCGCCAGGGGAGCACCTTTCAATACCCGGCTTTCAAGGGTTCCTTCCGTTGCCTGAGCCGCAGACAGGACATGGAGTTCCGCCGGATTCGAACCCACGACCATGAGATCAGAACCTGAGCCAAGGAAGGCCGTGGCCTGCGCCGTGCCTAAATCCTGGAGGACCGCAAAAGGATCCAGGTCCCGTTTCTTTTCGTCTAAAGGAATGCTGAAGATGCGGGCCCGATTGCCCGTACCCACGAGGATCTGGCCGCCCCATTGGGTCATGGCAAACACCTGGCTCTGGCTGCTCTGCCACAGGGTTTCCGGCACACGGTTCCGATCCAGGCGGAGCACCGCGCTCTTGGTGTTGGGTCCATACTCGGAGAGAAAATTCTCCCGTTTTTCCAGATTGCCCGAGGTGAAGCGGCTGGCCAAGCCATTGTTCGCCCCCAGGTAAATGGAACCGTCATGAACCAGCACGGCATGGACTTGCTCGAAGCCTGTGGCAGCAAGGGTTTCCAGGCGATCTCCGGCATAGTGCAGGACCAGCCCGTGCCCATGGGAGCCCAGGTACCAGCCCCCCTGGGCATCCGCTACCAGGGCCGTGAAGGAGGTTTCCCCAGCCAGTTCCGCCAACTTCCTGCTCGCACCTTCGCGAGCCGTCATGAAAACAGCACCCTTCTCGCCACCCCCCGCGAGATAGAGCTCCGAGCCTTGCGCCGTCATGGCCCACACAAGGCGCGCATCAATTTCAGCGAAGGGCTTCACATCGCCCGCAGGTGTGACTCGGAAGAGCTTGTTCTCGCCGCTGGGAGCCACGATGAGATCCTTGCCGAGTCGCGCCATGGCAAACACGATGCCGCCCTTCACCTGGGCCAGGGGCTTCACCTGGCCCCCCGAGAAGCGGAACAGCTTGCCTTCATTGCCGGCACTGAGGAACACGCCGCCCTCGCCATCGGCCACCGCGGCCCATACCACCCCTTCGGGAAGCTGGGCCACTCGCCGCAAATTCGGGGCGAGCTGCAACCGACCATCGGCTCCTACCCGCACCCCCCGGGCCTCGGCACCCAACCAGTCGTTGAAGGAGGCAAACGTGGCCACCGGTTGGTCCGCCAAGACTGGCACCACCAAGGCCGCGCAAAGGAATACCGGCAAGCCAAATCGCATTAACGACTCCATTTCACTCAATCTCCAAGTCCAGACTCACCAGCCCGACCACTTCCCGCTCCAAGGGCAGGACCGCCCGTCCAACAATGCGCCGCTGCAAGCGATTGGCGGTGCTGTCCCCGTCTCCGCCCAGGAGACTGGCCACAGTGGGAGGCACTCCCTCGATCCTGCTGCCGCGCAGTCCGGCTCCTGGCTGACTTTGCACCAGCAGGCTATAGGCGTGATTATTCCGGAGCGCCCCATTCAGGATTCTGACGATATCGGCCAGGCTGTTCACATCGATGGCTCGCTGATCGGGATCCGCATTCAAGAGGCTGGACCCGTCCCCCACCAAGAGGGTGGCTTTCCCTGGCATTGCCGACGGCGGGACTGCCACGTTGAAGGTGGCATATTCTCGCACCCCCTGGATGTTCTGCAGCGTCACCAGCACAGGCAGCACCTCCCCGCGTTTCACATGGGCCTTCAGGGTTCGCACTCCGGCGATGTTGGTAAGGTCCAACCGTTCCTCCGCCTTGATCGTGAGCGAGATCCCCTCGATCATGGGCCGCTCGAAGGGGTTCATGGTGACCGCCTGCAGGAGAGCGCCCACATACTGGGCCATCCGGCCGGAGTTCAGATCCGCCACCATGTTCTCGATCTGGATGGGCGGGTAGCCAGCGAGCTTGAGGTTGCCCTGCATGGCAAGACTCTGGAACCCTAGACCGCGGATATGGGCATTGAGGGTCTGGGTGATGACAGTCGCGGCGAGGATGGGGGTGAGCACGGGGTGGTCCATGAGCTCGAAGCGGAAATTCAGGGTCCGCTTGCCCCCCAGGTTCAGGCCCACCCTGAGCGGGACCATCTTGGCCTCGGCCCCCAGGAGCGCCCCCACGCCGGTGCTGCGATCGAGACGGACGGCCCCGATACGGGCAACCGGCATTGCCAGCTTGGTGGACGCGTTGTAGCTGGGCAAGACCCCGCTGACAGTGGCCGACCAGAGCGGCAGGTCCACGGCACCCAGGTTCAGGAGCTGATGCCCGAACAGGAGCAGCCGCTTTCCGGAAACGTAGGTGATGGTCCCACCGGTTCCCATATCAAGATCTCCACTGACCAGGCTGAGCGCCACCATCCCGCCAGGCTCCAGGGGACTCGCCTCGCCGCCGCTGCCTGAAGCCAGGCTGGTGCCCATGAAGTGGAAGGGCAAGCCCTCCCACAGAGCGATGACATCACTGGAGAGGTCAGGTCCAAACACAGGCAGCGGCAGCAGTTGGCCGCCAGTTGGCGCCGAGACATCGAATCCAGTCAACTGGGACACCGGAATCATCTGCCCCATCAGCGCGGATTTCAGCACTGCGGGCGGTTGCAGCTTCGGCAGAATCAAGGGCGTCCTGATCGCAGGGGTATCGGGAATGTCCTGCAACTGTTCGATCATCTCGCCGATGGGAGTGATGCCTCCAATGGGCTCCTTCTCGAAGGGAAACCCGATGGAGAGGGCGCCCACCAGTTTGCCATCAATATAGCAGGGCGAACCACTCATGCCCGCGATGATGCCCGTATCCGCTAGGGGACCCCCGCTGGCCTTCACCAGGATCAGACTCCGGCCGGGGGCACCCAGGGGACCGCCACCGTTGCGGAAGATCCCGAGCACTTCGAAATTGAACTTCTCAATCTTGCCCCCCTGAAAGACCGTGCGACCCTGCCCTTTCATCCCAGGATGAATGTCCGCGAGGGGCATGAACACGGGAGCCTGAGCGGACAGCACGACACCCAGAAAAAGACTGGCAAGATGGCGGATCAAGGTATGCATGCGGGACTCAAGGCCTCGGTGAACAGGCTAACAGGACTTGCTCATGCCACTGTCTGGCAGACCCTGCGCACTTGCGGATGCAGCGGACAGCCGCTCGGTGCCGCCCTGCTACTCTGAATGAATGCGAATACTGGTCCTTGGAGATGTCGTAGGCGAGCCGGGCAGGCGTCTCATGGAGGCGCACCTGCCTACTCTGCGGAGGGAACTCTCCGTGGATTTCGTCATCGTCAATGGCGAGAACGCCGCTCACGGTCACGGGATCTCCGGACGAATCGTCGACTCGTGGTTTGAGGATCTCGGGGTCGATGTCATCACCACGGGGAATCATGCCTTCGATGTCAAGGACATCGCTGCCGTCTTCCAGAAGGAATCCCGGTTGCTAAGGCCTGCCAACTACCCTCCGGGAACGCCTGGAACGGGGTACGTCAAGCTGCATACGAACTCCGGTCAGGAGATCCTGGTGATCAACCTGCTCGGCCGCGTGCATATGCAGCCCTGCGATGATCCCTTTCGCATCGTCGATGGCATTCTCGCCAAGGAACGGGCCGATATCGTGGTCGTGGACATGCACGCCGAGGCCACCAGCGAGGCCCAGGCCATGGGCTGGTACCTGGATGGTCGGGTCGCTGCCGTTCTGGGCAGCCACACCCATGTGCCCACCTTGGATACGAAGGTGTTGCCAGGCGGGACGGCCTATGTCACGGATATCGGCATGGTCGGCCCCTACGAAGGCGTCATCGGCATGAAAAAGGAAGCCAGTCTGAGCCGCTTCCTCAAAGCCAGGGGCGACAAGTTCGAGGTAGCCGACAACGACTTGCAGCTGCACGCAGTCCTGGTGGTAACAGAAGGCCGGAAGGCAGTCAGCATCGAGCGGGTGATCCGGAAGCTGTGACGACGTCTGTGGAGGGTTGCATGTTGCAAGCGAAGAGAGTGGCGGGATGGGTGAGGGGACGTTGAACCAGGGCTTCACCTATACCGAGATCATCGACCACCGGGGCGAAGGCCGGCCGCTCCTCGACTATCTCGCGGAGCGCTACGCCCATACATCGAAACAGGACTGGGAAGAACGAATCCGCGCGGGTCTGGTGCTGCTGGGAGCACACCCAGCCCTCGGCACGGAGGTGCTCCTGCGGGGACAAAGGCTTGCATGGCTGAGACCGCCCTGGGAAGAGCCCGAAGCACCCCTGGCCTACGCGGTGCTTTTCGAAGATGAAGACCTTCTGGCCGTTGCCAAGCCCTCGGGCCTGCCGACCCTGCCGGGCGGAGGTTACCTGGAAAACACCTTGCTCGCCCTCGTGCGTCGTCGCCATCCCGGTGCCTCGCCCATTCATCGACTGGGCCGGGGGACTTCCGGTGTGGTGCTGTTCGCACGGACAGCTGAATCCAGTCGCATGCTTTGCCTCGCGCTCCGCGCACAGCAGATGACCAAGCTCTACCGGACTCTCGTAGAGGGATCTCCCAGGCGCGACGCCTTCACGGTGACGGTGCCCATCGGTCCCATCGCCCATCCATACCTGGGAACGGTCCATGCGGCAAGTCCACGGGGCAAGGCCGCCACGAGCCATGTCCGGGTCCTCGAACGGCGCGCGTTGGACAGTCTTGTCGAGGTGCACATCGAAACCGGCCGCCCGCATCAGATCCGCATCCATATGGCGGCCTGCGGCCATCCCTTGGTGGGAGACCCCCTCTACGCCATCGGCGGCGGCCTGCGAGGTGACGGAAATGCCCTTCCCGGTGACGCGGGCTACCTCCTGCACGCTCTACGGCTGACCCTCCGCCATCCCCGATCGGGCGAACAGATCGTTGTCGAATGCCAGGCACCTCAGCTCCTCCGGTCGGGATCTCCAGCACTGATTCCGGCAAAAGCATGATCCACTTAGACTGATCCCCACGGTCCTTCCATGCTCAAGCCTCTCCTCCACTTCAAGGTGCTCGATCTGTCCCGCATCCTCGCCGGGCCTTTTGCAACCCAGCTGCTGGCGGATCTGGGAGCGGAGGTCTTCAAGATCGAGCCGCCCGCGGGAGATCCGTCCCGGGGTTGGGGACCGCCCTTCGAGTACGGCGAGCAGGGTGAGAGTGCCTATTTCCGCTGCGCCAATCGGGGCAAGCGCAGCCTCGTCATGGATTTGGCAGACTCTGATCAGCGCTCGCGGCTGGTTGATCTCATCAAGCAAGCGGACGTGCTCGTTGAGAACTTCCTGCCGGAATCAGCGGAGAAGCTGGAACTCACCTGGGATCGGCTCCATGCGAAGCATCCCAAGCTGATCCTGGCTTCCATTCGAGGCTTCGCTTCGGATGTGCCTGCGAGCCGCCGCGCTGGCTACGACTTCATCGTCCAGGCTGAGAGCGGCTGGATGTCCCTCACGGGTGAACGCGAAGGCCGCCCTATGAAGGTGGGGGTGGCACTCGCGGACGTCCTGGCGGCACTCTATACCGCGAATGGCATTCAAGCCGCGCTGTTGCACCGCGAGCGCACCGGTGAGGCCATTCATGTGGAAGTGCCGCTGATGGAGGCCGCCCTATCAGGTCTCGTCAATGTGGGCGCGGGAACTTTGATGACCGGCCAATCCCCGGAACGCTTCGGCAATGGCCATCCCAACATCGTGCCCTACCAGTCCTTCGCCTGCGCCGATGGAGAAGTGGCCATCGGTGTGGGCAACGATCGGCAGTTCGAGGTGCTTACCCTGTGGCTCGGACTCGATCTGGATGCTGCACCTCAGTGGCGGCAGAATCGCGGGCGGGTACTGGACCGCAAGCGGTTAATCGACTGGCTGGAGGAGTGCTTTGCCCAACGAACCGCTGCGGATGTGCTGACGTTCTGCGAGGCCCACGCCATTCCTGCCAGCCCGGTCCGAACTGTGGATGATGTGCTGTTCCGTCAAGCTGGAATTCTCCACCACCTGATCAAGACCCTGTTCGACGAAGAGACCGGAGGCATGGTGCCGGTCCTCGCCAGCCCCATCCTGCTGAATGATGAACGGGTCTGCGCCAAACTGCCCCCACCCCGCTGGAAGTCCAAGTGAGACTCAAGAATAAAGGCCTCGTGCCCCTGAAAGAGCTCGTCGCGGATGCCCGCATGCTCGCCGAAACCCGCACAGAAGCCCGGGTGGCTCGCATCTGGCCGCTCCTGGTTGGACCTGTGCTGGTGCATCATACCCGGCTCATAAGCATCCGGCAGCGAACCCTAGTGCTGGGCTGTTGGAAAACGGAGGTGATCACCAGCCTGCGGCAGAGCGCCGAAGCCACCTGGCCCCAGGTCCAAGCGCGATTGGAGCGCCTGCTCGGATTGCAACTCTTGCGGCTCGAGATCGTCCCCTGCGACCCTCCGGAACCGCGGGCAGAGAAACTCCCTGTGGCGGACCACTTGGAATCCGTTCTGCGGAAATACCGGTCCCTGCACAAACAGGGATGGACCCCGAAACCGAAATAAGATAGGATTTGTCTTCTTCGGGGCGTGGCTCAGCTTGGTAGAGCGCTCGGTTCGGGACCGAGAGGTCGGAGGTTCGAATCCTCTCGCCCCGACCAAAGAAAAGGGAGACCCAATGGGCCTCCCTTTTTCTTTGGTTGCTACCCATTCAAGCCTCTGAGCGGAAATGGCTAGCGGGTGCTGTACCCAGAATCGTGCTATGGATTCACCCTATGATTGATTCTTGCGATTGTATTGCTTACAATCCGACATTTTCTGGCCCTCCATTTCAGCAACTTCTGCGACTTCAGCTTGGGTTCAGCCCAAACCCGTGGCAGACTCATGGAAGGCCAGACTTGGCGAGGAGCCTCGAAGCCCATGACCGATGCTTGCATTGTCTTAACTACCTGCGGCAGTGAAGAGACGGCGCTCACCATTGCGGCCGCCCTTGTGGACCAGGGATTCGCTGCCTGCGTGAACATCCTGCCCTCCGTGAAAAGTTATTACTACTACATGGGCGGAACGCACCTCGACGAAGAGGTGATGCTCCTCATCAAGACCTCTGCGGAACAGTTCGAACAGGTCTCCCAGGTCATCACCGATCTCCATACCTATGAGATTCCAGAAATCCTCATGCTCCCAGTAAGCGCGGGTTCCCCCCCCTTCCTGGCTTGGCTAAGAGAGGCTGTGGCGCGCGTGGAATGATCCCAAGGGCAAAGAGGCTGATCGAACTCACGCTCAGGCCGGTCGCCGGCGTCCTTACTTCACCAATGCTCCAGCCTTGACGAACCTGACCTCATCCTTGCTCTTGGGGATTAATTTTTCCAAGGCTTCGACTGTTTCTGGGTAGATATGGCCGATGATCACCACCTGCCCTTCTTTGCGGGCGATGCCCACGGCGCGCTCCCACTGCTTGGCCATCTCACCGTAACTCTTGTCATCGTCCAGGAACACTTTCCGCTGAACGGCTGGGATCTGCAGTTCCTCGGCAATGTCGAAAGCCACGGAGTCCTTCTCTGTGCGGCTGTCCAGGAAGAAGCATTGGCGCGCCTTGATCTCCTCAAGGATCCACGTCATTCGTTTTCGATCGGGGGTGATGCGGCTGCCCATGTGATTATTGACGCCCTTCCGATGGGGAACCGCATCCAACGCCTGTCTGACCAGAAGCCTCGTCTCGCTCTCTGTTAGGTCATACAGTACGGCTCCTGGACCAGGATTTTTGCTGGGGCCGGGATAGCCAATGGGCTCCATGGGCAGGTGCAGCAGCACCTCTTTGCCCCGTGCATAAGCTATTTCCGCGCTTTCTTTCGTGAACTCCTGAAAGGGGAGCACCGCGACTGAGAATGGGATGTTCTGGGAACAAAGTCGCGTCACCAGTTCCGGAGCGGCATAGCCGAGATCGTCGATCACCAGAGCGAAACGGGGCAGCTCAACCTTGGGCTCTGGTTCATGTTTCTTTGGCTCTTCCTTGCGAGGCTCCGGGTTTAGAGGCTCGGGGGCTGGTTCCTGGGCCTTGGCGGACTTGGGAGTCGGGGCGGACTTCCTGGATGGCTTGGGGGGCGCTTCCTTGGATGCCGCATGGGAACGGTCCTTGCGGTTGCAGCCCGCTCCGCTGAAGAGAAACCCCACGCCAGCCCCCAGAAGCAGCATGACAAGGCCCCAGATGGCCAGCACCGGAGTGGAAGTGCGGCCGCCGCGCCTGGACTTGGGCATGGATCAGGCCGCCTTCTTGAGTTTCGATTCCAGAAGCTCGAGCACCTTCGGAAGCGGATCCTCGTCTGCATGCAGTCCCTTCAGGATTTCATCGGGTAGGACTCCTTGCCGATCCAATTTCTCGCCCCCGGCCCCGACCCAGCGCCTGGTCACCAGTTCGATCGCGCCCCCTTGCTTGAGCAGGATGCGGTTTCTTTCAACACCCAAGGCGGCGGTCCGTTCGCCAATCGTCAGGATGGCCTGCTTTTTGAGGAAGGCTGCGAGTCCCTCACCGGCGCCCGCCGTACCGAAGCCCTGCAGAACGGCTATTTTCGTGAAGGCTGGGGCACCCGAAGAGGTCACGGTGATCACACGATCCGGTTTGCCCGCTTCCTGCACCGTCAAGAAAGGTCCTCCCCCAGCGAACAGAGCCGCCACCCGGCTGGCCTCGGCGAGTTCACCCCCGGCGCAACCGCGCAGATCGATCACCAGGGGAAGCTTTCGATCGATCGCACCCAGCAGGCCCTTCAGCTCGGTGGCACGGCCCACGGACAGATCCGGCAGCGCAATTAGAGTGCCCGTGGGCTCCCTGCGCACCGAAACAGCAGGCCGCTGCACGAGTTCACGCTTGAGGCTGATCTTCTTCAACTGACCGGTAACGCTGTCGTAGTTGACCAGATTGAGTTCGGAGCCCACGGCGCCCTTCAACCTCCGCTCCAGTACCCAGGCACTCATGCCGCCGATGGAATCGCCATCGATCTTGCGGACCACATCCCCCACCAGGATGCCGGCTTTGGCCGCTGGGGCCCCGGGCGTCACGGCGATCACTTGCGCCCAGATGGTTTTTTTGAGCACCATCAGTCCCACCTGAGCGGGTCCAGGATCCGGCAATCGGAGTTCCTCCGGGGAGAGGAAAGCATTCAAGGGATGGGCCCGCTCCAAGGCATTCTCAATCCCACCGCTAATGACCTTCTCCAGATCTGGAATATCGACGTAGTTATCCCGCACCAGCGTTAGGACATCCTGGATATCGGAGAGCCCGGCGAGAGGATCCTGGGAGCCCTTGTTGCTATCGACCTTAGGTGCGGGTTGCGCCTTCTGGAACACCACCGGGTAGGTGAAGGCGGTGACGAGGGGCAAGGTCAGGAGGGCGAGCCAAGTGCGCTGATGCATGGATCCAGTGTAAGCCAGGAAGGGCCGCGTTGGGATGGTTCAGTGCAGCCTGCGCTCGAGATCTTCCAGGCACAGATCCACGGCTCGATTACGCACAGCCGGAGGGAACCGGGCGCGGGCCGCCGCATCGTTCATCAACTGCGCCGCTGCCTCCCCCAGGGTCACCGAGAGTGTTTCGGTCTGGGCCAAGTGGATCGCCCGCCCCTCGGCGACCATGGCCAAGGCATTCTTCGTCTGGTGATCCCCTGCACTCTTGGGCATGGGCACCAGCAGGGCGGGTCTCCCACAGGCCTTCAATTCCGCGCAGGTACTGGCCCCAGAGCGACTGATCACCAGGCTGGAGGTCTCCAGCTCGCGCTGCACATCCTCCAGGAAGGCTGCGATCCGATGCCGAGCGTGCCGTTTCCGGTGCTCCAGGTCCTGATAGTCCCGGGCACCCGTCTGATGCAGGAGCTCCCAGTCTGGAAACCGCTCCAGAAGCATCGGTGCGGCCTTCATGACCGCCTCGTTCAAGACTCGAGCCCCGCCGCTGCCCCCCAGCACCAGCAGACGATAGGGTGGTACTAAGCTCTCCACAGAGGTGCAGGCTCGGAGAAAAGTCGCGCGGACCGGAGTCCCCACCACCAGACAGTCGGAGCCCGGGAGCCGTGCCTTCACGGACGCCATGCCACACCAGACCCGGCGTGCATGCCTGGCCATGCGCTGCACGAGCCGCCCGGGCTCAGCGTTGGATTCATGCAGGAAGTAAGGGATGCCCAGGGCCTTCGCCGCCAGCACTGCAGGCCCCGAACCATAGCCACCGGTAGCTACCACAGCCCTGGGACGATCCGTTCCCCAGAGGGCAAGCAGCGTGCGTCTCGCCTGCCAGAGCTTCCAGAGTGAACGGAGGACCGCCGCAGGGGAACGGCCCAGGAATCCCTCCACATCCAGCAGCAGGTAGGGCCAGCCGCTTTCGGGGAGCCGCTGGGCCTCAATGCCTCGGCTGGCTCCCACGAAAGCGATCAGCTGTTCAGGCCAGCGTTTCCTTGCCCCTTCCGCAAGGGCCACGGCTGGAAAGTAATGCCCCCCCGTTCCGCCCCCAGTGAAGACCAGGGCATCCTTGAAACTTGGCTGATTAGTCATCGTTCCGTTGCACCAATAATGCGACCACCCGATCGATCGTTGCAGGGGCTTGAATCCAAGCCAGGGGCAGCATCAGGCAGCCCCGGGGCTTGAACAGGATGAAGAGGTGGGACTTGTGCAGCACTAAGCGCTTGATGGCCTCCCGCCGGAACGTCTGTTCGAGGCCTTCCGCTTGATGCCGGAGCTCCTGTTCATTCATTGCGATGACGCGGTTCCGGGAGAGCACCGGGAGCTGTCTCGCATGGCGGATTAGCCGCCGGGGGAGGATGACATACCGCACCAGCGCGGAGATCCCGAGGACCACCAGCAAGCCCCCGATGGCCACAAGCCACGAACGAGACAACAGGGCGCCGATCGCGAGCAGCACCGTCGCGGACATGGTGGCGCGGCCAATCCGCTGATCCAGCAATTGAGCAACCGTGAATTGGGCCAAGGCATCCAGATCGGACTCCGTGTACTGTCCCTGGAATCGAAAACCTTCGTGGGAGTCACTCGCCTGCATCGCCATGGGGGAACTGTATCAGAAGGGCGGGCAGGGACCGTTGCACAGGCATCGTTTGGGCCTTGTTCGAGGCCTCACTGAACCTTTTTGGGAGAGAAATTCGTACAAGAAATTTGGCAACTTTCAATTTTTGCGCCCATGATGGGAACAGGGCCTGGAACTCAATGTAATGGCGCCCGATAAGAGGATTTATGGCCAACGATAAAAAGCCCAAAAAAGCCAAACCGCCGGTCGTGCATGGCGCTACTTCTCGGGGAACTGAGCTGGGCAGCAAATTATCTGATCCCGGCAAGAAAACCCCTCTCGCCCCCACCAAAAAGAAGAAATAAATATTCCCCGGTAGAACCGTGGGCTTCATGAATTGGGCCGCTCAAAACGGCTGATCGGGGTCGCGCGTGCGGCCCCGATTGCAATGCGCCACTTCGCGCTGTAGGGTCAGCACCAGCGCTCCGCCAGGTCCAATCGTTGCTCCTCCATCCGAAGGCCTTTTGATGTCCCAAGCGCATCCCAATGACCCGCTCCACGGCATCAACCTGGAAAGGATCCTCAGCCATCTGGTAGAGCACTACGGCTGGGAGGAGATGGGCCGGATGATCCAAATCCGCTGCTTCGAGGTGGACCCCAGTCTGAAGTCGTGCCTGATCTTTCTGCGCAAGACCCCCTGGGCAAGGAAAAAAGTGGAAGAGTTGTATTTGCGCGCGACCCGGGATTTACCCCATGGACCATGAAACCGCCTTCGTCAAAGCCTTCATCAAGCGCGAAAAATGGGCTCGCTATCTACAACTGCTGAGCAATGACAAGCGCCGTGAAGAGATCCTGATCAGGTTGAATCACAAGTTGGACTACCTGCCCGCCCTCGCGGTGGCAGTCCCCGAGGACCAGGACTTCCCTGAAGCCCTGGAGCGACTATTGCGCGCCAGAGGGGCTCCGGACACCTGTCATGTCTTCGTGAACGGGCTGCGCATCGATGGCTGCGAGGTGCCCTTGCGTGAAGCGTTGGACACCATCTGCATGCACATGTACGGGTCGATCCTGTCCTGCATTCCTGGTCAACTGGCTTACTATCGGCCGGAAGCGCCGGGGTACGGCGTGATTTTGGCCAGATCTTGAGCAGTCGACACAGCACCCCAAAGTCCGCGCAGAACGCAAAGGGCAAAGCCGTCCCATTTGCAGCGTTGGTCGCGAGGCTGGTCTCCTTTTGAAAGATTTGTTCAGCCCCAACCTTTTCGTTCGACTGCATTCGTCGGCCGTTTAGGCTGGAGCTTGGCCTTCAACCCTTTCGAGAATGGTGTGGCGGTTCGGGTTGAGCGTGGAACCGGAATGCACTACCGCCAACGGAACCTCCGCGTTTTGACTGTCCCATTGGCTCACCGGGCGACAGGCCAGCCCGCTCAGGGTAAAATGGCCGATTGTGCTTCTTTGCCAAGACATTCCTCGTTTTTTCGCGGAGCCCTCATGAAGATCCTCGTCGCCCTCAAGCAAGTGCCAGACACCGAAACCAAGATCAAGGTTGCCGCCGAGGGTAAGAGCCTTGACCCGGCAGACGTAAAGTGGATCACCAGCCCGTACGACGAATACGCGCTGGAGGAAGCCCTCCGCCTCAAGGAAGCCAAAGGCGCCGAAGTGGTGGCGGTCTCCGTGGGTGGGGAAAAGGCCAAGGATATCCTGCGCAATGCCCTTGCCCTGGGGGCCGACCAGGCCGTGCTGGTAAAGGCCACGGAGACCGGAGATCCTCTGGCTGTGGCTCGGATCCTGGCCACCTTCGCTGAAGGGAAGGGCTTCGATCTACTGCTTTTCGGGAACAAGGGCTTCGGGGCTGATAATGGAGCGGTGGGCTCCATGGTGGCTGAGTTGCTGGGCCTGGCTCAGGCCAACCTGGTCACGAAGCTGGAACTCGGTGAAGGCACTTTCCGAGCCGAGCGCGAGGGCGATGGCGGCACGGAGGTGATCGAAGGCAGCCTGCCCGCCGTGATCACAGCCCAGCGCGGCCTGAACGAACCCAGGTATGCCAGCCTCAAAGGCATCATGGCCGCCAAGAAGAAGCCCATCGAAGAAGTGGATGGAGCCATCGTCACAGCGACGGTCCGGGTCTCCAGCATGGTCCTTCCCCCTGCCCGCCTTGAAGGTCGGAAGCTGGATGGGGAGGTCCCGGCCCAGGCCGCTGCGCTGCTGGGCCTGCTGAAGAACGAGGCGAAGGTTCTCTAGGCCACCAATTTAAACGAATTTTCATGAATGGGGATGACGATGATTCTGGTGTTTTGTGAATTGCAGGATGGGAAGATCCGCAAACCGTCGCTTGAGGCCCTTAGCGAAGCGCGCCGTCTGGCGGATGGCAGTGGCAAACAGGTGGGCGCGATCTTCGCCGGTGGCAGTGTCGCGGGCGCCGAAGAGGCGGCAGCGTACGGGGCCGATGTGATCCTGAAAGCCGAGGGCCCCAGTCTGGCCGCCTATTCCAGCGATGGCTACGCGCGGCTCCTGGCCGATGCGGTGAAGGCCAAGGGTGCCTCCGTTCTACTGGCGGCGGCCACCTCCGCTGGCAAGGACGTGGCTCCCCGAGTCGCTGCGCGCCTTGGCGCAGGCTATGCTGCCGATGTGACCGGACTGGCGATGAAGGATGGCAAACTTCAGGTGCAGCGCCCTGTCTATGCGGGCAAGGCCTTCGCCACCGTGGACTTCGAGAGCGCCATCCAGGTTGCCACCACACGCCCCAACGTCTTTCCCGTGGCCCAGTGCCCCAAGGCCGGTGCCTCTGAAGGTCTCGCAGCCGGCGCAGCCGATTTCAAGGCCGTCGTGAAGGAGATCCTGGCCAAGGCGGGTGGCAAGGTGGATCTCACCGAAGCCGATATCATCGTCTCCGGTGGTAGGGGAATGAAGGAAGGCGCCAATTTTAAAATTTTAGAGGAGCTGGCGGAAGCGCTCGGCGGTGTGGTTGGCGCGAGTCGCGCGGCCGTAGACGCCGGCTGGGGCATCCCCCATAGCATGCAGGTGGGCCAAACCGGCAAGGTCGTGAGCCCCACCCTCTACATCGCCTGCGGCATCAGCGGCGCCATCCAGCACGTGGCCGGGATGTCCAGTTCCAAGGTGATCGTGGCCATCAACAAGGACCCCGAAGCCCCCATCTTCAAGCTGGCCAACTACGGCATCGTGGGGGATCTCTTCGAGGTGCTACCCGAACTCATCAAGGCCGCGAAGGCGCTGAAGGGCTGAATCCCGTGGAAATCCCCCTGGTCCTCTCTTCGCCGCGTCCCGATCGGCTCGTCTATAGGCTGCCGGTCTGGTACCGCGTGGTCATGGGCTGCATCCTGGCCGTGGTCGTGACCGCTCTGGTGATGGGTGATTCCAGGCCGGGCTTCCTGGCCTGGCTGGTCCTGGTCATTCTCATCCTCGGCGCTCTCTACGAAGACAAGTGGATCTTCGATGCTGCGGAGAGCAGGATCGTCCATCGCGCGGGACTTCTCATCGGGGCGAAAGCCACCGTGATCGAATTCAGCGCAGTCGAGCGATTCTGCATCGTCCCGCTGGTCAAGGGAACGATCCCCGGCACCGAGGATGAAAAATCCGAAAATGCCGCAGCCCTGAAAGGTTATCGCAGCGACGACGGCCACCTCCGACGAGCACGCTACAAGAAGCATTTCCTCAGCCTGGAAATCGAGTGCTCGGATGGCACCCGGTACCTGATCGACCACATGCCCGCTCGCAACGTGGTCAATGTCCGGGCGACTGCCGCCCTGATGGCGGACCTCTGTGGAAAGCCCGTCACCGAGGACTAAACCTGGCAAGGCCGTCCTCTGAGATGGCCTTGCCATTCAGTTCCTTGTTGCGATTACACGCTCTCGTCGTGGTAGAGGAAACAGGCGACCTGATGCCCAGGTTCGACTTCCACGAGCTTGGGTTTCCGCTCGAGACACTTGTCCATGCGCTTCCAGCAGCGATCATAGAAGTAGCAGCAGTGGCGCGCTTTGTCGGGCGAAGGCACATCCCCGGTGAGGATGATGCGCTTCCGGGTCTTCTCGACTTTTGGATCAGGAATGGGAGCCGCCGAAAGCAGTGCCTGGGTGTAAGGGTGCAGGGGATTCCGGTACAAATCCGCGGAGCCGGAGAGCTCCGCGATGATGCCGAGATACATGACCGCCACGCGGGTGGAGATGTATTCGATGACCGCGAGGTCATGGGCGATGAAAAGGTAGGTGAGTCCGAACTCTTCCTGGAGATCCTTGAACAGGTTCAAGATCTGGGCCTGGATGGACACATCCAGCGCAGATACGGCCTCGTCGCAGAGGATCAGCTCGGGCCGCAGGGCAAGGGCGCGAGCGATGCCGATGCGCTGACGCTGGCCGCCGGAGAATTCGTGGGGAAACCGGTTCTTGAAAAACCGGGACAGCCCCACGCGCTCCATGAGCTGTTCGATCCGCTCGTCCATTTCCTGCTTGGACATGTGGAGAATGCCGTGGGTGTTGAAGATCCGCATGGGCTCGGCAATGATGTCGCCGGAAGTCATGCGGGGATTCAACGAAGCATAGGGATCCTGGAAGACCATCTGCATGCCCTTGCGGGCAGCAATCAGTTCCTTGTCCTTTAGCTTGGTCAGATCCTTGCCGTTGAGGATCACTTCACCGGAGGTGGGACGGTGAAGCTGGGCCACCGCCCGGGCAGTGGTGGACTTGCCGCATCCAGACTCGCCCACGAGACCCAGGGTCTCGCCCTTCTTCAACTGGAAGTCGATGCCATCGACCGCGTAGATATTGCCCTTCTTGCCCCCGAGAAAACCGCCCCCAAAGGGGAAGTGCATCTTGAGATTCTTGACATCGAGCAGGGTATTGTTCTCGGCCATGGCTACTTCTCCTCCGAATACAACCAGCAGCCGACGACACGTCCGTGCTCGAACACCTTGGGGGTCGGATACTTGTGCTTGCAGATGTCCATGGCCTTGTCGCAGCGAGGATAGAAGGGGCAGCAATCGGGCAAGTCGATGACATTTGGCGGCTGGCCCCGGATGGACGATAGCCGGCCGCCGCCCTTCCGGTCGAGGCGGGGCACCGACTTGATGAGGCCCTGGGTATAAGGATGCAACGGGGATTCGAAGACCAGGTCCGTGGGACCGCGCTCCACGATGCGGCCCGCATACATGACACAGAGCGTGTCGCAAGTCCCCGCCACCACACCCAGGGAGTGGGTGATGAGGATGACGGCAGTGCCGAGGCGCTCGGTGAGGTCCTTCATCAGATCCAGGATCTGGGCCTGGATGGTCACGTCTAGGGCGCTGGTGGGCTCGTCAGCGATGAGGATCTCGGGATTGCAGGAGAGTGCCATGGCGATCATCACGCGCTGGCGCATGCCGCCCGAGAATTGGTGGGGATAGTTGTCGATGCGCTTCCCAGGGCTGGGGATGCCGGCAAGCTTGAGCATCTCGATGGCCTTCTCCTTGGCCGCTTTCTTGTCGAGCTTCTGATGAAGCACGATGGTCTCGATCATCTGGGTCGAGATGCGGAGGAAGGGATTCAGCGAGGTCATCGGATCCTGGAAGATCATGGAGATCTTGTTCCCGCGGATCTGGCGGATCTCACTCTTGGACATCTTGAGGAGGTCCTTGCCGTGGTACAGGATCTCGCCACCGGCGATGCGGCCTGGAGGCGAAGGGATCATGTTGATCACGGAGAGGTTCGTGACGCTCTTCCCGGATCCTGACTCACCCACGATGCCAAGGGTCTCGCCCTTGCGGAGGTTGAAGCTGACACCGTCGACGGCCTTCACGAGGCCCTCGTCCGTGCTGAAATAAGTGCGCAGGTCCTTCACCTGCAGGATGGGTGCTTCGGTCATTTCCATGTCACATGTCCTTATATCGGTCGGCTGCTGGGAGTGTTCATGCCGTAGTTCAGAGCTTGTTCTTGCTCTGTGGATCCAGCGCGTCCCGGAGGCCGTCGCCAAGGAAGTTCATCGCGAAGAGAAAGACCGTCATGGCGATCGAAGGCACCAGAAGCTGCCAGGGATAGAGCTCCATGACTCTAGCGCCTTCCGCCACCAGGGAACCCCAGGAGGCCATGGGTGCGGAGACGCCGAGCCCCAGAAAAGACAGGAAGGACTCTGACATGATGAAGGAGGGCAGCATCAGGGACGAGAAGACCACGATGACTCCCAGCGTGTTTGGCGTGAGATGGCGGAAGACGATACGCGGGGTGCTGGCGCCCATGGATCGGGCTGCCTCAACGAACTCCGAGTTCTTGAGGCTGATGATCTGTCCCCGGACCACACGGCAGAGCGTCAACCAGGAAATCAGCGCGATGGCGATGAACAGGTTGATGATGTTCTTTCCGAACAGGGCCATCATGACGATGACGAGCAGCATGTAGGGAAGCCCATACATGATGTCGACGAAGCGCATGATGAAGTTATCCAGTTTGCCACCGACATAGCCCGAAATACTGCCCAGCGAAATACCCACGACGGCGGAAAACAAGGTGCCCACGAGCCCAATCATGATCGAGATGCGACCACCGTACAGGACACGGGAAAGCAAGTCGCGACCCAGTTCGTCGGTGCCGAGAATATAGACACGCTGATGCTCGGGGTTGGACTGGATGTCCTGTTCCATGGCGGAGACTTGCGCCTTCTCCTCATCGTTGAATGCCGTGCGATCTTCCGCCTCCATGACTTGTTTCATGTATGCGGTTCTAGTCTCGAGCATGACCTGGCCAGCCGGCCTGAACGAAGGCCGAAGGTTCTGATGGGCGATGACCTGTTCTTCGAAGGGATGAATCGGCAGGATTGGAGCGGCCAGACAGGCAACGATGTAAAAGATGATGAGGATCAATCCGGCATAGGCCATCCGGTTCTTTCTGAGTCGCCGCCAAGCGTCCGCCCAGAGAGAGACTGGTTTCATGGTCTGATTGAACTCGTTGGTCAGAGCATCGCGCTTTGGGGTTGTGGATAGGGTTGTGGTCGCGGTCATGGCATTCCCTCACTTGTACGAGATGCGCGGATCCAGGAATCCGTAAACGATGTCGACGAGGAAATTCATCAGCACAAGCAGCACTGAAAACACGATGACATCACCCAGGATGAGTGTGTAATCGCGGTTGAACGCAGCTTGGACGACGAAGCGGCCCAGGCCGGGGATCGCAAAGATCGTTTCAACGACCACCGTGCCGGTGATGATGCCGGCGAAGGCCGGGCCAATGAAGGAAACCACCGGCAACAGCGCACCCTTCAAGACATGTTTGAGCATGACCACGGTCTCTGAAAGTCCCTTGGCTCGGGCTGTGCGGATGTAGTCCGCGCGGAGCACTTCCAGTACCGACGCACGGGTGAGTCGGCCGATGTAGCCAAGGTAGGGGAGCGAAAGGGTGAGTACTGGCATGATCACGACGAGCCAGCCTGCCCTTCCGCCCAGCCAGCCGGAGGTCGGCAGCAACTGCCACTTCAAGGCTAAGAAAAGTTTCAAGACGGGCCCGATGACGAACAGGGGTACAGATATCCCAATGACCGCGATGGACATGGACACGTAGTCAATCCATGAATTCTGGCGCAAGGCTGAAGCGATTCCGGCTGCGATGCCGACAAACACAGCGATCAGGAGGGCCAGTGTCCCAATAAGCATCGAAACGGGCAAAGCCTGTTTGACCAGCTGGTTTACGGTGTAGTCCTTGTATCGGAACGACGGGCCGAGATCCCCCATGGCCACATCACCCACATAGCGGAGGTATTGTTTGAAGATTGGCTCGTCCATGTGGTATTTCTTCTGGAGATTAAGCAGAATCTCGGGTGGCGTGCCTTTCTCGGCAGAGAAGGGCCCACCCGGCGCGGCACGGACGATGATGAACGCGAAGGTGATGATCAGGAACACAGTCGGAATGAGACTGAGGAAGCGCCGAATCATAAACCGGATCATGGATGCCCCTTTTATCAGGAGTTCGTGGCTCTGCCATTGCGCAGATACCTTCTGGTGACATGGGCTGAATGCCAGACCTTGACCAGGAGGGGATGACCCTCAGTAACATGGGCTGGAGCGGTTTAACGCCACTCCAGCCCTGTTTTCAGAAAACGCGAACCTGAAAGAACTTCACTTCTTGTAGATGTTCTTCCAGGGGTGGACATTCGAGGTGTTCGCGTACCAGCCGCCCCATTTATTGGAGTCGATGAGATCCTGGTTGACGTAGAAGAAGAAGGGCAGCAAAGCCTGATCCTGGGTGATCACGATCTCTTCGGCCTGCATGAGTACCTTGTCCCGAGCCGAGCCACCGGGCATCCTGTTCGCCTTGTCGAACAGAGCATCAGCCTTCTTGTCCGTGAAGAGACCATCATTCAAACCACCACCGGTCCGCAACAGGATGTCGACATAGTTCTGCGGATCCGGGTAATCAGCCTGCCATCCGGCGCGGCTGACGGTGAATTCGTGGGTCTTCTGGCGGGTGTCAAGGAAGGTGTTCCATTCCAGGTTCTGCAGTTCAATGTCGATGCCCAGAACGGTCTTCCACTGCTGCTGCACCCACTCTGCGATCTTCTTGTGGCGAGCGCTGGTGTTATAGATCAGGTTGAACTTCGGGAAACCCTTGCCACCCGGGAAACCAGCCTCAGCCAGCAACTTCTTTGCCTGCTCGGGGTTGAAGGTGTTGCCTTTGGTGGTCACGAAGGAACCAAAGGGCGGCACCAGGCCTCCCGTGGGGACATCGCCCGCCTTCAGGACCTGTTCGCAGAGCTGCTTGCGATCGACTGCCATGGCAAAGGCTTTGCGAATATTGACATTGTCGAAGGGCTTCTTGGTCACGTTGAAGATGTAGTAGTAGACCGTAGAACCAACGGTGTGCTGGTAGTCCTTGCGAAGCTTGATCTCATCGATCTTCGCGGGGTCAACCTCGGGCTGCCAGTCGATCTCGTGATTCTTGAACTTATCGTACGCTGCGGACTGATCCTCGATCGGAAGGAAGCTGATGGTCTTCAATTTGACGTTCTTGGCATCCCAGTACTTGTCGTTTTTCACGACCAGAATGTGATCCTGGGGCTTCCATTCCTTGAGTGTGAAGGGACCGTTGCCCACAAAGTTGCCCGGCTTGACCCAATCCTTGCCATATTTCTTGATGGCGTGAACGGGCACGACCGCGAAGGCGTAGTGCGTCAGAGCATCCACGATGAAGGGCATGGGGCCTACGAAGGTGGCTTCGAACGTCTGGGGGTCGACCGCCTTGATCTTCACGCCTTCCCTGGGTCCCTTGCCTTTGTTGAAAGCGTTGGCGCCCTCAATCAAATCGGCAGGCAGATTCGCATAGCTGGCCGCTTCTTTCGGATCGAGCATACGGAGCCAGGAGTCCACGATCTGCTGCGCCACTATGGGCGTCCCGTCCGACCAAACAGCCTTGCGGAGCTTGAAGGTATAGGTCTTCCCATCCGCACTGACCTTCCAGCTCTCGGCCAGACCGGGCTCAGCCTTGGAGGTCTTGGGGTTGAAGATCGTGAGACCTTCAAACAGGGCCATGAAAAGGCGGTGCTCGGGCACGCCCTGGATCTGCGCCGGATCGAGGGATTGGGGCTCAGTACTGTTGTTGAAGATGAAATCCTGGGCAAACATGGTCGCCGATGCGGCCAAGGCCAGAACAACACTGGAGAGTTTTTTCATTGGACCTCCGAGGTTGGGAAAAATAACTAAATTGCCATTCTTTCTACCCCGGATTCAAACCGAGCACAATGAATATTTCCCAAAATCTTTAGGCAATATTCCCGGGAGATTCCTGGGAATAGACAATCGCATTGATTGCAATGTTTAGATTTTTTCAAGTCGGGCGGCCAGTCGATAAAGCTCGAACCGGTCTTTGGCACCCAGTTTATTGGTGATGTTCGAAAGATGGTTTTCAATGGTCTTCTGACTGACTTCAAGGTCTTGAGCGATCTCTTCCGCCCTCTTGCCTGCGGCAAGCAGTCGCAGGACTTCGATTTCGCGCTCCGAAAGACCCGAAAGCCCGCTGCGGGCCGCAGGAGACTTGCTCGATGGCAGGCATGCCTCCTGCACGAACAATTTCAGGGAGAGGGGGTCCAGGTAGTACGCACCATTCGATGCTGCATCCAGAGCCGCCACCACGCATTCCATGCCTGCGTCCTTGGAGACGTAGGCCAGCGCCCCCGCCCGGAAAGCACCGGCAATGTAGTCGTATTTCCGGTGCATGCTCGCGACCACAATCGCGGATGCAGGCAAACTCCTGTGCAGACTGGCGGTCAGTTCAAGCCCGCTCGCGCCCGGCAGACTGATATCGACGATGAAGAGATCCGGTTTCTCGCCATCTTTCGACAAAACCTCCAAGGCCTCTTCGGCGGACCCGACACCACCAATCGCCGAGTACCGGCCGGAGCGTTCGAGAATGACCTTGAAACCTTCCCGGATGGCGGAATGGTCGTCGATGATGAAGACGCGCTTCATGAGACCTCCTTGCGTAGTGCTGGCACGGTCACACGGAGCGAAGAGCCGCCCCAAGGACCGTAACCGAAATGGAACTTCCCTCCGATCATACGCGCCCTCTCCTCCATGCCCGTGCGCCCCAGTCCAGGCTGGGTTCCGCGCGGACCCCGGCCATCGTCGTCCACGGTGAGTTCAAGATAGTCTCCGAAGCCGAACAGCACGACCCGGACATGCCCGGCATCGGCATGACGACGCACGTTGGACAAAGCCTCCTGAAGGATCCGGTAGATGTTGATCTCGGTTTCAGGAGTCAAGCGCAGACCGGTCAGACCTTCGATGGTGAGCTTCACCTCGAGGCCCATTTCGTTGCCTACCTCGGCGCATAAACGGGCGGCTGCCTCCGCGATGCCAAGCCGATCGAGCTCCGCGGGGCGAAGGCCGTAACAGAGATTGCGGACTTCCTCGATGGCGCGCTCGAGAAGCGTGGCCGCCTGCTCCGCGTCCGGCCCCGCGCACAGTCCGCAGTATAGTTTCGCGGCCGCGAGATCCTGCGCGACCGCGTCATGGAGCTCGTGGGAGATGCGGAGACGTTCGCCCTCCTGAGCGGCAATAAGGGCCCTGGAAAGGGCTCGATTGCGGGCTTCCCCAGCGCTGGATGCCCGCAATCTCACTTCCAGGACGATGAACCCGATGATGGCCACCAGGATGCCCACCGCGGTCACGATAAACGATCTTCGGAAGGCGTTCAATTGGAGCTTGGCGTATTCATCCACGCGAAGAGCCATCTGAAAGAGGGTCTCATCGAATTCGGCCGCGGACTGGAGCGTGCTCCGCTCGGCCCGGAGTTCTCCGGTCTCCAGCCGAGTGAAGGCAGCGTTGGCCTTCACGGAAAGTTTTGCAAACTCGGGATCCGTCCGCAGCAGAATCTTGACGGCAGGATTCAGCCGGAAGACACGATAGGTATTGTAGAAGTCTTCCCGGGGGTTATGACTGTTCCTCAGGCCGAACCCCATGGCTGCCTGTCCCCAGGATTCACGGAGACTGGTGAGCGCCAAGCGATCGTTGGCGAAGGAGATCTGAGGAGTGAGTAGGGACTGATAGAACAGGATGATGGCCAGGAAGGTCAGCAGGCCAAGGGCGATCTCGATCCAGGTCCGTGCCTCGAGATGAAACCGAAGGACGCGCTTGAGCGCGTTCCGCGAGACGAACTGTTTCATTTCCACTCTGCCAGTATATCGCCAAGGGGCTCCCGCACCTGCCGCATCATGCCATCGGCAGGAACCCTTCGGCATACAGGAAAGCACGCGCGTCCTCCACATCTCCGAATCGAGCGATGACCGCCACGCCTTCCCGCGCATCGCCATCCGCCCAATCGAGGCTCGATCGCCCTTCCCGGATGAGGCAGCCCCCGCCCACTTCGTCAAGGGCCATCTGTACGAGTTCCCACCGCACTCCGTGCTCATCCTGCCAAACTTCCACGCGGAAGCTCACTAGGTCTTCTCGAAGAACAGCACGACCATCCCAAAGCCCACGCGATCACCGGGTTTCAGCTCCCTGGCATCGCCCGGAGGCAGGCGTTCCCCTTTGATGTAGGTGCCATTGGCTACACCATGCTCCTCGACGAGGAAATAGCGGTTGTGCTCGCAAAGGACGCGCGCGTGGCGCCGGGATACGCTCAATTGTGGGTCTTCGTCGGTGAGGTCGATGTCGGGATGGATGCCCGTGTTTGGATCGAACCGTCCTACCAGCGCCCCATGAGACAGGATCGTGTATTTCTTCCCGGAGATGACCGAGACCAGGCTGGAGGAGGGGCCGGGGGTCCTGGACTTGGTCCCGCGGGCTCCTTCGGAATCCACTCTAGCGCCGAGTTCACGGTTCCGCTGCGCCAAGCGTTGCATCATCTTCACGGAAACTTCTGGATTTTGCCGGATCATGCGCAGAAAGGTGCCCCGCGAGATGGCGATGACCTCTGAATCCTCAAGGGCCACCGCCGTGTTCGACCGCGGGATGGGTTCCAGCAAGCTGCCCTCGCCAAAGAAGTCACCCTTGCTCAGTTCCTCCGACCAGTCACCAACAGGCTCATGACCCAGGTACAGCCGGATCTTGCCATTGAGGACGATATACATCCGCTGGGCCATTTCGCCCTTGCGAAAGACGATATCGCCCTCGTTAAAACGAAGCTTGCTCTGGTCGATGAAGCTCGATTCGGTCATGTGGGTTCCGGATCTGGACTTTCAAGATACTCTGCCCAGACCTTCTGGGGAAATCGGACGGTATCCCTTCCCATCGGTAGATCCTTGCCTTTTCTGTA